>JAUNKJ010000178.1 GCA_030532785.1 Cardiobacteriaceae bacterium | reverse complement strand
GCTTCCATCTGCGCAAAGGCGTGAAATTCCACTCCGGGCGCGAAATGAACGTCGACGACGTCCTCTTCACCTGGGAACGCATGCTCACCTCGCAAGACTTCAAAGGCCTCTTCACCCAGTACGAAGGCATCAAAAAAGTCGATGACTACACCTTCGACGTCGTCACCAAAGAACCCTATCCCCTTGTTTTGCCGAACATGACCTACTTCTTCGTCATGGACAAGGACTTCTACTCCGGCACCGACGACAAGGGCAACGACCGTGGCAAAATCGAAAAAGCCACCGGCACCTTCGCCTCGCACAACGTCTCCGGCACCGGCCCCTTCAAACTCGAAAGCCGCCAGCAGGGCGTGAAATCCGTCTACGTCAAAAACGATGACTACTGGGGCGAGCGCGGCAACGTCGACAAAATCGAACTCGTCACCATCAAAGAAAACGCCACCCGCGTCTCCGCCCTGCTCGCAGGCGACGTCGACTGGATTTACCCCGTGCCGCCCACCGACCTCGAGCGCGTGAAAAACCACGACAAACTCGACCTGCACAGCCTCGCCTCCGACCGCGTCATCTTCATCAACATGAACCAGAACGTCGTCGAAGCCTTCAAGGACAAGCGCGTGCGCGAGGCCGTCGTCCACGCCGTCAACAACCCCGGCATCGTCGAAAAAATCATGCGCGGCTTCGCAACGCCTGCGGCGCAATTCTCGCCGGACGGCTACAGCGGCTACAATGCCGGCCTGAAACCGCGCTTCGACCTCAAAAAAGCGCAGGAACTCATGAAAGAAGCCGGTCATGAAAAAGGCTTTTCCGTCACCATGATCTCGCCCAACGACCGCTATGTGAACGACGAAAAAATCGCCCAGTCCGTCGCCGCCATGCTCGCGAAAATCAACATCAAAGTCGAACTCACCACCATGCCGAAAGCGCAATACTGGACCGAATTCGACAAATGCGAAAACGGCCTGCAACTCATCGGCTGGTCATCCGACACCGGCGACTCCGCCAACTACAGCGAATTCCTCACCATGACCCGCAACGCCGACACCGGCGAAGGCCAATTCAACTGCAACGGCAACAGCAACGCCGAACTGGACGCCCTCGTCAAGGAAGCGAACAGCATCGTCGACGACGCCAAGCGCAGCGAAATCCTGAAAAAAGTCGCGCAGATCGAATTCGACGAAGCCTACGTCATCCCCCTGCACTGGCAGAACCAGGACTGGGGCTACAGCAAAAAATTTGAAAACTTCCCCGACATCGTCAACATGAAAAACTTCCCGCTCTTCGGCGATCTCAAAGTCAAAGAATAAGGGAGACGGGCATATCCACTGATATGGCGTTGTTCCTCAATCAGTTCCTTCTCCCGCTTGCGGGGGAAGGTGAGGATGGGGGTGTAAAATGCGCAGCATTTTTTACGGCTATGGAATGAAAACTTCGTTTTCAACACCCCCACCCTGTCCCTCCCCCGCAAGCAGGGCGACTGGCTCTGCCAGCTCGTCCGAAGGACGAGAAAGTAATGGTTTGTCATTTCATAGAAGATTTTGAGGGATCATTTAGGGACAAATATACGCTTATCCCGAACTCAGACGCGGTAGGCTGGGTTAGCGCAAAGCGCGTAACCCAGCGCGGCATTGATGATTTTGCCGGGTTACGGCTGACGCCTGACCGGGTTCCCACGATAAAACGCTTCGCGTTTTTCGTGGGGTTCCGCCCAGCCTACTATCCGGGCTATCTTTGCCACGGAACTTTTTGATGAATAATGATATTTTATAAAATGTCAAAAAATAGCATGTTTTTACCATTCATAAGCGCTTATCATGCAAAAGTTTCTCACGGAAAGCGCTTATGAATGAGAAAAAATTACTATCTTCAACCCTGACGGACTGCCCATGCTGACCTTTCTCGCCAAACGACTCGCGCAACTCATCGTCGTGATGATCGTCATCTCCTTTATCGCCTTTGCCGTGCAAAGCAAACTCGGCGACCCGGTAAACGAACTCACCGCGCAATCCACCTCCGCCGCCGAAAAAGAGCTTCTGCGCGAAAAACTCGGCCTGAACGACCCCTTCCTCACCCAGTACGGGCGCTACCTGAAAAACGCGGTGCAGGGCGATTTCGGCACCAGTTATTTCTTCAAACGCCCGACCCTCGACATCATCCTCGAAAAGCTCCCGGCGACCATCGAACTCGTCTTCGTCGCCTCTCTCATCATCATCGGCTTCTCCATCCCGCTTGGTATCTACACCGCCATCCACCCGCGCAGCGCGGCGACGAAAATCATCATGGGCTTTTCGATACTCGGCATCTCCGTGCCGGTTTTCTTGACCGCCATCCTGCTGCTCTTCGTCTTCTCGCAAACCCTGCACTGGCTGCCGAGTTTCGGGCGCGGCGATGTGGTGCAGATCGGCAGCTGGTGGACGTCGGGGCTGCTTACCAAAGACGGCTGGGCGCACGTCATCCTGCCCGCGCTCGCGCTCTCCTCCATCATGCTGCCGCTCTTTATCCGCCTCGTGCGCGCGGAAATGATGGAATCGCTGGGGCAGGAATACATCCGCTTTGCCAACGCCAAGGGACTCCGCAACCGCCAAATCTGGTACAAACACGCGCTGAAAAACACCATGCTCCCCGTCATTACCGTGGGCGGCGTGCAGCTCGGCACCATGCTCGCCTACACGATACTCACCGAAAGCGTCTTCCAATGGCCGGGCATGGGCTTCATGTTCCTCGAAGCGGTCAAACGCGCCGACATTCCCTTAATCACCACCTACATCGTCTTCGTCGGCTTCATCTTCGTCCTCACCAACACCGTGGTTGACCTCATCTACGGCCTCATCGACCCGCGCGTCAACCTCACCGGAGGCAAAAAATCATGAAAAACAGCGCCTTTGCCAACAGCGATTTCTTCTACTACTTCAAGCGCGACAAAACCGCCATCTTCTCCTTCGTGGTACTCCTCGCCCTCATCCTCGCGGCGCTCTTCGCGCCGTGGCTCGCCACACAAAACCCCTACGACCTCATGGTCATCGACGTCATGGACGCGGAAAGCCCGCCGCGCTGGATGGAAGGCGCAGACCCGCGCTTCTGGCTCGGCAGCGACGACCAGGGGCGCGACATCTACTCCACCATCCTCTACGGACTGCGCACCTCGCTCGCCATCGGCCTCGGCGCCGTCGCCCTGCAAATGGTCATCGGCATCGTCGTCGGCCTCTTCGCCGCGTGGTACGGCGGCTGGCTCGACAACGTCCTCATGCGCATCACCGACGTCCAGCTCTCCTTCTCCACCCTGATGATCGCCAT
>JAUNKJ010000177.1 GCA_030532785.1 Cardiobacteriaceae bacterium | reverse complement strand
ACACCCTCGTCTACTGGCTGGAAAGCATGCTGCACAGCGTACCGAAAGAGTGGACGGCCATTGCCATCTTCTGGGAACAATCCGTCTTCAACTTCCTCGTACCCGGAGCCACCGCGCTGACCGTCCTCACCATGCCGGTATTGGCACCGCTCGGAACACTCTTGCACCTTGATCCGCAAGCCGTCGTCTCCGCGAACGCCTGGGGTGGACAACTCACCGACATCTTCTTCCCCACTTCCGGCTTCTTCGTGGCAACGCTTGTCATCGCCAAAGTGGAATTCGGCAAATGGCTGCGCTTCTACACCCCGCTGATGCTCGTCCTCGGTGGTATCGCCAGCGTCGCCCTCTTCCTCATGCAATCCTCCTTCGGCGGATAATGCAAACCCAAAAAAGCCCCTCTCCCTGCGGGAGAGGGGTTGGGGACTCGAAGAGCTGCGGAGCAGAGAGGGGTAAAAGATAAAAAAACAAAAAGTGTCTTTTTATCGTCGTTTTTTACCATCATGAAGCGCTTATCGCGGTAAAAAACTACCATAAAAACGCATTTCACGATAAAAGGAGAAAGCCATGTACGATACCCTGATCAAAAACGGCATGCTCGTCCTGCCCGACCAATGCGTCGTGGCCGACCTCGCCATCAAAGACGGCAAAATCGCCCGCATTGCCGACCACATCGACGCCAGCGAAGCCAAGGAAACCGTGGACGCCGCCGGGCAATACGTGCTGCCCGGCATGGTCGACGTGCACATGCACATCTCCGAACCCGGGCGCACCGAATGGGAAGGCTACCTCACCGGCACCAAAGCCATGGCCGCTGGCGGCACCACATCCTTCGTGGAAATGCCGCTCAACACCATCCCCGCGACCATGGATTTGGACACTCTCAAAGTCAAACTCGACGCCGCCAAAGACCAATGCTACGTCGATTACTCGCCGATGGGCGGTCTTCTCCCCTGGAACGTCGATGACCTGAAGCCCCTGTCCGAAGCAGGCGTTGCCGCCTTCAAGGCCTTTGTCGCCACCTGCGGCTCTGGCAAACCCGGCGACTTCAAAAACGTCGACGACTACGAGCTTTACGTCGGTATGCAAGTGTTGGCGGAAACCAACGACCTCCTCATCGTCCACTGCGAAAACGCCGCGATTACCGACAAACTCGGCGAAAAAGCCATGGCCGAAGGCAAGAAAAAACTTTCCGACTACGTCGCGACGCGCCCGGTCTTCACTGAAGTCGAAGCGGTGAAACGCGTGCTGCTCATTGCCGAAGAAACCGGCTGCCGCGTCCACATCGCGCATTGCAGTTGCCCGGAAGCCGTGGAAGCTGTCCTCGAAGCACAGGAACGCGGCGTGGACGCCAGTTGCGAATCCTGCCCGCACTATTTCCTCTTCGCCACCGAAGACTTGGACGCCATCGGCCCCAAAGCCAAATGCTCACCGCCGATTCGTGACCGCAAGAACCAGGACCGCATGTGGGAACTTTTGGAAGCGGGCGTCTTGAACATCATCGGCAGCGACCACTCGCCCTGCACCCCCGATTTGAAAGAAACCGACAACGCCTTCAAAGCCTGGGGCGGCATCAGCGGCACGCAAAACAGCGTCGACGCCATGTTTGACGCCGCGGTGAAAAAGCGCAACATCAGCCCCGTCACCCTCATGCAAGCGTTGGCCACCCAGCCCGCGAAACGCTTCCGCCTGCAAGACAAAGGCGAACTCTCGCTCGGCAAGGATGCGGACATCGTCCTCCTCGACCCCAACCAGCGCTACACCGTGAAAGCGGAAGACCTCTACTACAAGAACCAATTCAGCGCCTACGAAGGCTTCGAGATCGACTGCCGCATTACCCGCACCTTCGTGCGCGGCATGACCGTCTACGAACTCGGCAAAGGCATCCTCGGCGCGCCGCAAGGCAAACTGATGCGCGTCGCCAAATAACCCCAAAAGCCACGGGGCAAGGTAGGCTGGGTTAGGCGTAGCCGTAACCCAGCAAACACCCCGCAAAAATCGCTGAGTTACGCCCTTTGGGCTAACCCAGCCTACAAAATAGCTTTTTATAATCGTTTTTTACCGCAACAAGCGCTTCATGATGGTAAAAAAACACCATAAACCTGCCGAAGATGCGCTAGAATTGCCTCTCGGCAAACGCGGAGCGGTAACTAACCCGGCGCAAGCCAATAAATATTTTTTATCATCAAATCGCTTAATATCGTTATTTTTTACCGAGACAAGCGCTTCATGATGGTAAAAAAACACCATTTTTCATCATTTTTTGTTAAACAAAAGGAAACCCCATGAAAGTCGTCATTGCCCTCGGCGGCAACGCCCTCCTCAAACGCGGCGAAGTCATGAGCGCCGACAACCAGCGCGCCAACGTCAAAACCGCCTGCGAACAAATCGCCCGCGTGCAAAAAGACAACCAACTCATCATCACCCACGGCAACGGCCCGCAAGTCGGCCTCCTCGCCCTGCAAAACAACGCCTACAAAGAAGTGCCCATGTACCCGCTCGACGTCCTCGGCGCGGAAACCGTCGGCATGATCGGCTACATGATCCAGCAGGAGTTGTACAACGTCCTACCCAAAGGTGCGCAAATCGCAACCGTCTTGACCCAAGTCGAAGTCGACCCCAAAGACCCGGCCTTCCAAAAGCCCACCAAACCCGTCGGCCCCGTCTACAGCAAAGAAGAATCCGACGCCGTTGCCAAGGAAAAAGGCTGGGTCATGGCGCCGGATGGCGACAAATTCCGTCGTGTTGTCCCAAGCCCCTTGCCTGCCAACATCATCGGACTTGAGCCACTGAAAACCCTGATTGACGCCGGATACGTCCTCGTCTGCGGTGGCGGCGGCGGCATCCCCACCTACATCGATGAACAAGGCAAACAGCACGGCAGCGAAGCCGTCATCGACAAAGACCTCGCCACCGCCCTGCTCGCAAGCCTCATCGACGCCGACCTCTTCGTCATTGCCACCGACGTTGACGGTGCCTACATCGACTGGGGCAAACCGGAACAGAAACGCATCGCCGTCTCCGACCCCGACAGCATCGGCGAATTCGGCTTCGCCAGCGGCTCCATGGGCCCGAAAGTGCAAGCCGCCGTCAACTTCGCCAAAGCCACCGGCAAAGACGCCGTCATCGGCGCGCTCGCCGACATCGAAGCCATCGTCGCCGGCAAGGCAGGCACGCGCATCAGCGGCTCCGCCAAAGGCGTCACCTACGCTTGATGCTTTTCCGATTCACAGCCGGAACGCTTCCTTCGGGAAGCGTTTTTTTATGCCGCGTTGTGTCGTTGCGTAGGGTGGGCTTTAGCCCACCGTGAATGTACGTAACCTCAGTTCGGGATAAGAGAACGAACATCCCTGAGTGATTTCTCGAAATTTTCTATGAA
>JAUNKJ010000176.1 GCA_030532785.1 Cardiobacteriaceae bacterium | reverse complement strand
GAAAATTTTGAGGAATCGTTCAGGAATAATCGCCCTCTTATCCCGAACTCAGGTTATTTTTATGAAAATTCTTATTTCTCCTGCACAAACAGCGCCATGCTTTCCAGATGCGCGGTTTGCGCGAACATGTCGATGATGCCGCCGCCCGCGAGTTGGTAACCCTTGCCGCGCAGGATGGCGGCGTCGCGCACCAGTGTCGCCGCGTCGCAGGAGACGTACAAAATCCGTTCTGGGGCGCTGTGTTTGCCGATGGCGCTGACCAGCGCTTGCGCGCCCGCACGCGGCGGGTCGAGCAGCCAGGCGTCGAATCTTCCCAGGTTTTTCAAAGTTTTTTCCGTGACGGTGAAGAGGTCTGCGCGCGCTGCGTGCAGCGGGAGTTGCTGCGCGTCGGCAAGCGCTTGCGCGCGTTTGACCATCGCCTGTTCCCCCTCCAGCGCCACCACTTCTGCGCCCAACCGCGCCATCGGCAGGGAAAAATTGCCAAGCCCCGAGAAAAAATCGGCGATGCGTTCGCCCGGTTGCGGCTGCAAAAAGCGCATGGCCTGCGCGACCATGGCGCGGTTGAGCTGGGCGTTGGCCTGGGTGAAATCCGCCGGGGTGTAGCGGATGTCCACGGCAAATTCGGGCAGTTGGTAGGCGAGGGTGCCGCCTGCGATTTGCTCCTTGCCCCACCACACCGCCGCGCCGCTCATTTGCGCAAAATCCTGCAATATGTCCTGCGCGGGCGCGGCGCGGCTCGCGAAGGCGACGGCGAGGTTTGCGTCGCCCGCGTTGAGGGTGATTTCCGAGACCGGCGGCAGTTGCGGCAAGAGACGCGCGAGCGCGGGCAAGAGCGCATTCAGGCGTTCGTCCAGCACCAGACATTGA
This sequence comes from Cardiobacteriaceae bacterium, assembly GCA_030532785.1. Classification (GTDB taxonomy): domain Bacteria; phylum Pseudomonadota; class Gammaproteobacteria; order Cardiobacteriales; family Cardiobacteriaceae; genus JAUMXB01. The sequence goes on along the minus strand of JAUNKJ010000176.1, from coordinate 2,610 downwards.
TCCGTGGTAACCACCTCGTGCGCGGCGCGGGCGCGGAATCCCATCTTGCCGTTGGCCACTGCCAGCCGTGCGCGACGCCGGTAATGCCAGCCGTCATCGGCGAGCAATGGCCACAGCGTTTCTGGCACGCCGCCGCCGTGGCGCGCGAGCTGTCCCGTCCACCAGTTTTCCTTCCAGCGGCGTTGCGCGGCAAGCGCCAGATGCTGCAAATCGCAGCCGCCGCAGCGCGCGTAATGCGGACAGGGCGGGGTAACGCGCTCGGGCGAGGGCTGCAACACTTCCGTGACTACCCCTTCGGCGAAGCGCTTTTTCGCGTTCGTTATGCGGTAAGCCACGGTTTCGCCGGGCAATGCACCGGCAACGAACACCACGCGGCCGCTCTCGCGCAGCACGCCGCGCCCGCGATAATCGAGATCGCGCACCACGCCGTTCATGACCAATGCAAGGCCGCGCTTTCCTTGGCCTCCTCCATGACGACGTAGCTGCGGCTTTCCGCCGCCGCCGGCAATTGCAGCAAAATATTGCCGAGCATGTCGCGGTATGCCGCCATATCCGGCAGGCGCAATTTCAGCAGATAATCGTATTCGCCAGACACCAGATAACATTCGAGAATTTGCGGCACTTTCGCGACCTCGCGGCGGAAATCGTCAAAAATATTGCCCGATTTCGAGCGCAGCTTGATTTCCACGAAAACCAAAAGCCCCAGCCCCAGCGCTTGCGGATTGACGCGCGCGCCGTAGCCCATGATCACGCCGTCGCGCTCCAGACGCCGCACCCGCTCCGTGACCGGCGACACCGACATGCCCACGTTCTCTGCGAGTTCCGTCATCGATATGCGGCCATTGCCTTGCAGCAAGCGCAAAATTTTGCGGTCAATTTTGTCCAATGCCTTCATAACGTCCGAAAAATGCCTCACAAACCGGAAAAACCACTTTTATACCGCAAAAAATAAACGAAAAACACTTTTTTATCCCCGCTACACTGGCACTCCTTTTCACCCACCCCCAATCCAAGGAAAAACCGCATGAAAGTCATCGTACTGGGCGCGGGCGTCGTCGGCATTGCCAGCGCCTGGTATCTGCACAAAGCCGGGCATGAAGTCGTCGTCATCGATCGCGCGGCGGGCGCTGCCGAAGAAACCAGCCACGCCAATGCCGGTGAACTTTCCTATGGTTATACAACGCCTTGGGCAGCGCCCGGCATTCCGCTCAAAGCGCTGAAATGGCTGTTCAAGCCGCATTCGCCGCTTATCCTCCGCCCCGATGGCAGCCTCTTCCAGATGAAGTGGCTCATGCAAATGCTCGGCAATTGCACGGAAAAGCGTTACAAAATCAACAAGGAACGCATGGTGCGCATTTCCGAATACAGCCGCGCCATGTTCGCCGCATTCCAGCAGGAAAACCCGGATTTCGATTTTGAGGGACGCAAACTCGGCACGCTGCAAATCTTTCGCACGGAAAAAGAAATGCTTGCCGCGCGCAAGGATATTGCCGTACTCGCCGAATACGGCGTGCCGTACCGCGAACTCACCGCGCGCGACTGCCTGCAATACGAACCGGCGCTCGAACATGCGGTGGGGCGTCTTGCGGGCGCGTTGCACCTTCCCAACGACCACACCGGCGATTGCTATCTTTTCACTACACGCCTCGCGGCGTTGCTTGCCGAACGCGGCGTGCGCTTCCGCTACAACACGGTGATCGAACGCCTGCTCGAGGAAAACGGCCGGGTCAGCGCCGTGATCGCCGGGGGCGAACGTCATGACGCCGATGCCGTGGTCTGCGCGCTGGGATCGTTCAGCCGCCCGGCGCTGGCGTCGCTGGGGCTGGATTTGCCCGTGTACCCGGTGAAAGGCTACTCGCTCACCGTGCCGATTACCGACGTCTCTGGCGCGCCTGAATCCACCGTGCTCGATGAAACCTACAAAGTCGCGCTCACCCGCTTCAACGAACGCATCCGCATCGGCGGCATGGCGGAACTTTCCGGCTACCAGCTCAAACTCCCGGCGAAACACCGCGAAACCCTGGAACTCGTGGTGCGCGACCTCTTCCCCAACGGCGGCGACCTCGCACAAAGCACCTACTGGAGCGGCCTGCGCCCGATGACCCCGGACAGCACCCCCATCATCGGCGCGACGCGCCTGAAAAACCTCTACATCAACACCGGCCACGGCACGCTGGGCTGGACGATGTCGCTTGGTTCGGGACGCCTCGTCGCCGATCTTGTCGGCGGGAAAACGCCGGAGATTCGCAGTGATGATTTGGGATTGTCAAGATATGGGTAAAAATAGTGATTTTTTACCATGATGAAGCGCTTTTTATGAGAGATTTTTGCACGATAAGCGTTTTGTGGTGAGAAAATTTACCATTCAGTCGTAGGTCGGTCGCTTTGTGCCTGACATCTCAGTACACGTCAGTACATGACAAAACTTAAAAACATTCACTAAATCAACCTCAATCTCGCTATCGCGAGTTCTTCCAGTCTCTACGGGACTCGAAGAGCTGCGGAGCAGAGAGGGGAAGGAGAGAGGGGTTAAACAAACATTTCGAACATGCTCAAACATCTGAAAAAGTTGTTTATTTGCTGCCCTCTCCCCAACCCCTCCCCCACAGG
>JAUNKJ010000175.1 GCA_030532785.1 Cardiobacteriaceae bacterium | reverse complement strand
CAAAAAAATCAAGAAATGCTGCGCATTTCGCCCCTCACCCCTGCCCCTCTCCCGCTTGCGGGAGAGGGGACTGTTTCTACTAATATTTCGGGATTTACGTTCTTATAACGCGCTGCTGTTTTTCAGCCAGCATACTTTTCAGGACACCATAAAAAACCGCCTCCCGGCGGTTTTTTTATCAGTCTATCAATTGGATGATGCATTTTCTTTCGGCAAGGTATCGCCCTTCACCATGATCTCGGCAATTTCCGGCATCCCGCTCAGGTCAATCTGGTTCAGGTATTCCTCCCAGCGCCCCTTGTTGCTCATCGCGCGGCGTTCCAATTTCTTTGCCATGTCTGCCGCCGCTTTCAGGTTTTCCGGCTTGCCGACCTGTATCACCCCGACCATGTTCATCATCTGGTGCGGCGGGCAAACGTAGAGATACACGCCCTCTTTCTCCAGCGTCACGCTGAAGCGCTGATCCAGTTCGCTTTTGAACGCCTCTGCGCCCTCGGGCACGAGTTTGCTCTCCACCCAGTGGCTTTTGTGCACAGGCACGAAAGTCACGGTATCACCCGCTTCCACCTTGAGAAACGGCGGGTCGAAGACCATGGGTTGATTATCTTTCATATCAAGCATTTGAATCTCGTACTCAGCGGCATGCGCAAGACCGCAGGCGAGGATGGCAAGAAGGGAAAAGTGTTTGTGCATATAAAGGCTCCGTGGACAAAAAAGCCGCCCCGAGGTGCGCGGGGCGGCGGAAGGGTCATCTGACCCGGTTCTTGCGCCCGCTGTCAGTAACTTCGGGCTGGTTGTCGGTGTTGACGTAATTGTCTTCACCGCTGAAGGTAACTTTGCCGTATTCGCGGCCGAGCAGGCCGTTGTGGCTGCCGGAAATGTCGGCGCTGCCGACCTTGGTCATGTTGAGAGTGTTGTGGTTGCCCGTGACTTCAAGCACTTGCACGTCGCGGTTGAGTACCACGACATGGCTGCCCTCAACACGGATACTTTGCGCCTTTTCCACGTTGACACTGCCATTGGAGGCGCTGATGACGATATTGGCGCATTCGCCGCGCAGGATGACGCGGAAATTGTCCTCCTTGAAATGGATATCCTGACCGTTGCAGTTGCCGCTGCCGGGATCAATGCGCACCGGCGCGCCGTTTGCGGACACCGGCGCGTCATTGGCCAAGACAAGGCTCGTGGCAAGGCTTGTGGCAAGGGCGCTCAGCAGGATGGCGGTGGTTTTCATGTGGTTGTCTCCTTTGTTAAAAACGGCGGGGCGCTGCCCCATGCGCATCTTAACGCCATTCATCATCATTTCCAAAAAACAGCCAAAAATAGTTGTTTTTTACCGCAAAAAGCGCTTCATGATGGTAAAAAATAACCATTTTTTCATTATTTATGATAAAACATCACGAATCGCCCGTTGCGGAATCACCACCGGCTGCCCGTCCGCGTTGTGCATCAGCGCAATTTCCACGCGGTAGAGGCGCTCGACAACCTCCTGCTGCAACACCTCTTGCGGGCTGCCCTGCGCCTGAATCCCGGCGTTGGCAAGGAGGAAGATGTGATCGGCGAACTGCGCCGCGAGGTTCAAATCGTGGAGAATCATCAGGGTAATGAGGTTGCGCTCGCGGGTGTGGCGCCGCACTTCTTCAAGCAGCACGCACTGGTGGTGCATGTCCAAAGCGCTCACCGGCTCGTCGAGCATCAGCACCTGCGGCTCGCGCAGCAGCACCTGGGCGAACATCACCATCTGCCGCTGCCCGCCGGAAAGCTGCAACACATCGCGACTTGCGAGATGCGCGATGCCGAGCCTGTCCATCATCGCCACCGCACGCGCGAGCTGCTCGTCGGAAATCCGCATCCCGAGGCTGTCCATCTGCCCGAGCAGCACCACTTCCAGCGCGGTGAGCGAAGCATCGACCACAGTATCCTGCGGCATATACCCCAGCGGCTTGCGCCACGCCATCAGATGCCCGGCGCGCAGCACGCTGTCCTCGAAACGGATTTCCCCCGCGTGCGGCAATTCGCCAAAAAGCGCCTTCATCAAAGACGACTTGCCCGCACCGTTCGGCCCGAGTACGGCGTGCACCCGCCCGCGTTCCAGCGTCAAGGAAATGCGCTCCGCCACGCACAGCGCACCACGATGAATACTGACATCCCTGAAAGCAATCATGCGCTCTTTCTCCGCGACAAAATAATCCAGAAGAAAAACGGCACGCCGATGAACGAGGTAATAATCCCGATCGGAAAAATCGCCCCCGGATTGATAATCTTCGACAGCACCGACGCCGACGACAAAAACGCCGCGCCGCACAGCATCGACGCCGGCAGGAAAAAGCGCTGATCCTCGCCCACCAGCATCCGCGCCACATGCGGAGCCACCAGTCCGATAAAGCCAATCGTGCCGACGAAACTGATCACCGTCGCCGTCATCACCGCCACGATCACCAGCGTTTTCATGCGCAAAGCGGCAAGATTCACGCCCATGCTCGCCGCGCGTTCCTCACCGAGACGCAGCGCCGTCAACTGCCAGGCACTGCGCAAAAGCAGCACAATGCACACCGCCGTCACCAGCGCCGTCACCGCCAGATTGTCCCACTTCGACTTCGTCAGCGAACCAAACAGCCAGAACAAAATCTTCTGCGAATCCTCCGGCGTCGCCAGATACTGCACCATCGACGCCCCCGACTGGAAAAGGAACAGCAGGGCAATCCCCACCAGCACCAGCGTCGCCGAACTGAAACGCCGCATCGAGGCAAACGCGAACATCACCCCCGCCGCCACCATCGTCATCGCAAACGCCGCCAGCGGCAAACTGTACTTCAGCGCCATCCCCCAGGGACTGCCGAACACAATCACCAGCGCCGCGCCAAAGCCCGCCGCCGCCGCCATCCCCAGCGTATAGGGTGATGCCATCGGATTGTTGAGCAACGTCTGAATCTCCGCACCGCCCACGCCGAGCGCACAACCGGCAACCAGCGCCATCAGCGCCATCGGCAAGCGCAACTGGTACACAATCTGATCCGTGGTGGCATCCACGCCCTCCACCCTGAACAGCGCGCGCAACACCTCCAGCGGACGCAACAGCGCAGGCCCCGTCGCCACATCAAACACCAGCATCACGAAACAAAACACGGCAAAACCGCCCACAATCCACCACCTGCGCCGCTCGCGCGCCCGGTGCGCGGCAATCGTCTCGCGAATCACCTCGCTGCTCATATCATTCCCTTTAATAAAAAATTATCAGAAATAGTGATTTTTTACCGCGACAAGCGCTTCATTATGGTAAAAAATCACTATTTTTTACAAAAAACCTCAGTACACGACAAAGCTCAAAAACATTCACTAAATCAACCCCAATCTCGCTATCGCGAGCTGTTCCAGTCCCTACGGGACTCGAAGAGCTGCGGAGCAGAGAGGGGCAGGGGTGAGGGGTAAAACAAACATCTCGAATCAATTCCTAAATTCGAAAAAATTGTTTGTTTTCTGCCC
>JAUNKJ010000174.1 GCA_030532785.1 Cardiobacteriaceae bacterium | reverse complement strand
CCACTGATATGGCGTTGTTCTCCAATCAGTTCCTTCCCCCGCTTGCGGGGGAAGGTTAGGATGGGGGTGTAAAATGCGCAGCATTTTTTACGGCTATGGAATGAAAACTTCGTTTTCAACACCCCCACCCTGTCCCTCCCCCGCAGGCGGGGGAGGGTAATGGTTTGTCATTTCATAGAAAATTTTTAGATCATTCAAGCATGATCGTTCTTTTATCCCGAATTCAGGTGGAATAGGATTTTTTGACGGCGCTACCTGCTCAATAACAATCCCAATGGAGCCACGCCTTGTCAAACCGCCGCGCGGCCAAATCCTTGCGGGCGATGAAGAATTGGCCGATGCCGCTGTCGCCCCACATGATGCTCCCATATTCGCCATCCACTTCCTGGCTGTCGAGCTGGAACAGCAGCACATCGTCGCGCCCTTCGCGCGGGTCTTGCTGCGTGAAGTAGGGATAGCCCATGAGGTGGCTTTCGTTTTGCAGCGCGATCTCGACAAACTCGCGTTTCACTTCCTCGTCCAGTGCCAGTTCGCGCACCCAGTCGTAGAAGGATTGCCCGAAGATGGCGGCAAATTCCTCATGTTTGGCAAAGGGATAATGCTCCGCCAAGGTGGCGCTTAGCGCATATTCGCCCGCGACCGGGTGGTACCATTCGGGCGCGGCGGCAGCGTTGTCCCAATCCACGGCATCCGCGCTGATGTCGCGGGCAATGGCCTGCGCAGCCGGATTGACTTTCCCCTGCTGCGCCAGATGCAAATAGCTGCGGCTGCCGCTGCTGATCTGCACCAGCAGCGCGGCCTTGCTTTGCGGCGGATGGGCGACGAGTTGTGCGCGTTCTTCCGTCCAGAGCTGCGCCAGTTCGGCATCATCTTCTGCCGCCACAAAGGCATCATTTTCTTTCAGGTAGCCTGTCAAAAGCGCGGCCACTTCCGCTGCTTCATCTTCTTCTGCCAAGCCAAAGGCCTCTTCAAACGCGGAAAACTGTTTCAACAATTCGCCCACCGACGCCAGCGGATGCGCGTCTTCGTCCAGTTCATACACCTGGTCAAAATTGCGTACCGCATCCAGCGCCGTGGCCGGGGCTTCACCTTCAGCCACAAAGCCTTGCGCGGCAAAACGGGCAGCGAGCCTCGCCATGCGTTCGCCGAGCATTTGTTGCTCCTGCGCCATGATCTGCTGCTGGCGCGCGAAGTCGGTCTGGGCAAAGGTTTCGCGCATGTGGTGCATCAAAGCCTCGATATGCCCTTCCAGCACCTGATCGAGGTCGGCGGCGCTCATCACCCGCGCGACCTGCGCTTCGGCGACGATGGCATCGATATTGGCGCGCAACGCGGGCAAGGCCTCGCGCCACAGCGCGCTGAGCTTGTCATTGCCATAAAATTCAATGAGTTCAGCCTGCATTTGCCAATCGACTTCCAGCACCGCGCGCGGGTCATGCTGCCAGTATTGCCGCCAGCGCAAGTCGCCGGTGGTGAGCATTTGCCGGGTCAGCACCTGATGCATGTGCACGCTGTGTTCAATCTCCGCCTCGTCCATTTCGCCTTCGGCAAGCTGCCAGTACATATTGACCGGCTTGTCGACCAGGGTTTGCATCACATATTTCACGGTTTGCGGCAATGCGTCTTCGAAATACCCGGTGATGACGTACCAATCGCCGGGAATGCCGTCTTCTTCTGCGTTGATATTGCGCACGATGTCGGCGAGCGCGGGCAGCGCCGCCTTTTCCTGCTGCCACAGGCGGGTGAGTTCGGCGTCATTGCCCTTGGCGACCGCTTTCTCATGGCGCGCCAGCCATTCGGCAAGCATCTGTTCCGCCTCGTTTTGCCAGCGCGCCTGAAAGGCAAGCTGTTCTTCGGAAAGCGCTTCGGATTCGGGTTCGGGAAAGGCGTACTCGGGGAACAACTCGCGCTGCTGATGAGCCGTCAGCGAGGGCGTGCGGGTATCTGCGAAATACACCGTGCGCTGCCCGTCCTCTTCATCCATGCCGTAATTCCAATGGAAGGGATTGATATAAAAAGCCAAGATGCCCTGATGCGGCAAATCGGGATGCGGCGGCAATGCCGCGAGGTTGAATTGCGCGAGCAGCGCCAAGGGCTGGCCGTCGGCGTTTTCCGGATAAGGCTGGTTCTCCGGCCAATAACCGAAACCGCCAACGCGCGAGGCGGTGAGCGGCAAATCGTCGGCCGCGCGGCTGAGCGTGAGCGACAGCACCGGGCGCGCGTGCTGCGCGAGTTTCGCGATGATGTCGGCGGGGAGGAAGCGTTGCAGGTGGTTGAGCATGGTTTTCTCCTGTTTTATTTTGAAATCCATCAATGCCATTTTGGCTTTCAGGTAGCCTGAGACCTTTGGCTCGGCAGATAGGCCGGAGGCTGGAATCCGACATCTGTAGGTCGGGCATTGCTCCGGCATGTGTTTGATCCCGTTCGCAAAGTGGCCGGCCTATGGTTGCTGCACGATGCCCCTGCCCTCCCCCGCAAGCGGGGGAGGGAAAATGAAGAACCAGCATACTTTTCAGGACACCACCCGATGTTGTTTGTAGGGTGTGTGCCGCGCAGCGGCACACACGCGGTTCGCGGGGTTTGATTTCCGCATACGTGTCGGCGTTGCCGCCACACACCCTACGAAAAAACACAGAGTGAACCGTCAACCATAGGTTCATTTTCCACGGTGTTTTATACGGTTACGCGCCTGCGGCGCTAACCGTACCTAACCTGAGTTCGGGATAAGGAAAGTGGATAAGTCCACTGGTATGGCGTTGTTCCTCAATCAGTTCCTTCCCCCGCTTGCGGGGGAAGGTGAGGATGGGGGTGTAAAATGCGCAGCATTTTTACGGCTATGGAATGAAAACTTCGTTTTCAACACCCCCACCCTGTCCCTCCCCCGCAAGCAGGGGAGGGTAATGGATTGTCATTTCATAGAAAATCTTGAGGAATCGTTCAGGGATGACTGTACGCTTATCCCGAACTCAGGTTTTTGTAGGGTGTGTGCCGCGCAGCGGCACGCACGCGGTTTGCGGGGTTTGATTTCCGCGTGCGTGTCGGCGTTGCCGCCACACACCCTACGGGCAGTTTTTGCACGTTGGCCGGGTTAGGTGCGCAGCACCGTAACCCATTGCGATGTTTGGGTTTTTCTCTGGGTTACGCTATCGCTAACCCAGCCACAAATCGCTTCGCGACGGTGGGCTGAAGCCCACCCTACCCTGCTCGCCCGCCCTTGCGGCATCAGAGGATGTGCAGGTTTTGCAGCACGTCGTCTTCGAGCAGTTTGAGGCTGTTGTGGCTGTCGATGCGGATGTGGTGGGTGTGGCTGTGGCCGTTTGCGTCCTCGCTGTGGTAGCTCAAGGTTTGGCTGCTTTCGTCGAAGTGGATGTTTTCTTTTGTGATGCTGCGTTCGCCGCTGATGAGGCGGATGAGGTCTTCCCCGGCGTGGTAGTCGAGGATGTGGTCGGCTTTGAGGCTGGCGTGTTGGTCGGCGATGAAGATGAA
>JAUNKJ010000173.1 GCA_030532785.1 Cardiobacteriaceae bacterium | reverse complement strand
TTTATGCCTTGGTCAGTTGGTCGAGCAGTTCGTGAAGGGCGGCGCGGTGGTGGCCGCGAAAGCCAGTCACGCTTTCGGCGCTCAAGAGGGCGTCGCGGATGGCGTATTCCGTGGCATCGGCGGCGGCGCGGAAATGGTCGTCGAGGGTGTGGTCGGGCGGCGGGACGGGTTGGCGGCAGGTGGAGAAGGCGAGCGCGATGTCGCCGGAGCCGTGGCCGAAGTGGCTGCCTGTGCGCCCAAGTCCGGCGGCGGCGCGGCGGGCGAGGCGTTTCAGTTGGCGGGCGTCGAGCGGGGCGTCGGTGGCGAAGAGGAGGATGATGGAGCCACGTTCGCTGGGGCTGTTGGCGGCGATGGGCAGGTGTTCGCCGAGGGCGAGGCCGTCGATGAGAAGGTCGGGCAGGCGGCCGAAGTTGGCGAGGACGAGGACGCCGAGGGTGTGTTCCCCGACGCGACGCGAGGCGGTGCCGATGCCGCCCTTGAGGCCGAAGCAGCTCATGCCGCGTCCGGCACCGACAGCGCCGCGCGCGAAATTTTCTTGCGCGTTGGCAATGGCTTGCAGGACGTGTTGCACGGTGATGGCGGGCTGCTGGATGTCGTTCAAATAGCCGTCGTTGCATTCGAGGACGACGGGGTTGACAGTCGATTGTTCGCGGCCGATGCCGGGGTTGGCGGCGATGGCGTGTTGCACGAGGGCGGCAAAGCCGCTGCCGACGGCGAGGGTATTCGTCAGGAGGATGGGGGTTTCCAGGGTGCCGAGTTCGTCGATTTGCACAAGGCCGGCGGATTTGCCGAAGCCGTTGAGTACTGCGGCGGCGCAGGGCAGCGGGTCGGTAAAGAGGTTGCCCGAAGCGGGGAGGATGGCGGTCACGCCGGTCTGGATATCGCCTGCGGCGAGGGTGAGATGGCCAACGCGCACGCCGGGGACGTCGCTGATGCGGTCATGCCTGCCGCTGGGAAGACGCGAGGGCGGCAGGGCGCGGTGCTTGCGCCAGTAATCGAGGAGGAGTTGCAGGCGGGCGTAGGCGTAGGACATGGCGGACTCGGTTTCGGCAATGCGGATGGGGGCGATTGTAGCGCTTTTTTATGGTTATTTTGGTGTGTTTTATGGTGTTTTTTTACCGCACGAAGCGCTTCATGGTGGTAAAAAATCACTATTTTGCGATGTTTTTTGCGAAGTGATAAATGATGTGGAAGAGACTGTTTTATTGGTGTTTTTTGATGCATGACAAAAAATGGCTTGAAATGATGTTTTTTTACCATGACGAAGCGCTTCACGCGGTAAAAAAACATTATTTTTGTTTGTTTTTTGAAAATACAGGTGAAGAATGATTGGTAAATTGATAGTGTTTTTTATTTTGCATAAATTATTTTGAACGTTAATCGCGATGGGAATGAAGTGCAGCAGCAAGTACAATTTTCGTTGAATCAGTGTATTGCATGATTTTTGTCTGGGGTTTGGGCAAAGGGAAAATTTATTTTTGACATTTCCGCCAATCAGGCTTTAAGCTCGCCGCACTTTCCATTCACTCACAAGGATTTTTTATGAAAGGGCATCCCGAAGTTGTTGCATACCTCAACGAAATGATCGGCGGCGAGTTGGCCGCGCGCGACCAGTATTTCATCCATGCACGCATGTATGAGGATTGGGGCTACACCAAGCTGTTCGAGGCCAACCATCACGAGATGGAACACGAAACCGAGCACGCGACGCAAATGATCCGCCGCGTGCTTTTCCTCGAAGGCACGCCGAACACCCAGCCGGACGCGCTGAAAATCGGCACCGACGTGATGAGCATGATGCAGAGCGATCTCGAACTCGAGTACCGCGTGCGCGACAATCTCAAGCGCGGCATCGTGCTCTGCGAGAAGCATCAGGATTTCGTCACCAAGCAGATGCTGATCGAGCAGCTGAAGGATACCGAGGAAGACCATGCCCATTGGCTGGAGCAGCAATTGCGCCTGATCAAGGACATGGGGCTTGAGAATTATCTGCAAAGCCAGGCGAAATAAACATGAAGACACAACCGGACATCAACGCGCGGCTCAATGTGCTGCTCAAGCACGAGCTGACGGTGATCAACCAGTATTTTCTCCATGCGCGCATGTTGAAAAACTGGGGCTACGGCGAGTTGGGCGAAGTGTTTTACAAGCAATCCATCCGCGCGATGAAAAATGCCGACAAACTGATGGCGCGCATTTTCTTCCTCGAAGGGCTGCCCAATTTGCAGGACCTCGGCAAACTCTTCATCGGCGAAAGCGTCGCCGAGGCGATTGATTGCGATCTGCGCGCCGCGGGTTTGCAATATGCGGATCAAAAGGAAGCGATTGCCTTTTTCGAGAGCCGTGAGGATTTCGTGTCGCGCGAACTGGCCGAGCGCCTGCTTGCTGACACCGAAGACTACATCGGCTGGCTCGACGAGCAAAAGGCCTTGCTGGACAGCATGGGCAACGCCAACTATCTGCAAATGGCCGCTGGTGCAGGCCACCACTGAAAGCAAAAAAAACCCGCCAGATCAGGCGGGCTGCGGCTGAAAGAAGACCGGCTTGCCAGAGCCGGTTTTTTGTTGCCCGTGTTCGCGGATGAGGCTTTTCACATCGGCAACGCACAGGCCGCAGCAGCTACCTGCGCCGAGACCGTCGGCGATGTCGCGGTAGTGGCGCGCGCCATTGTCCAGCGCCTTGCGGATGGTGCGGTCGGAAATGCCGTGGCAAATGCAGATGTACATGTTTATGGATAAGGTAACTTAAACGATACGATTTCTCATTCGTGAGAAGTGTACGTTTCTGCCCGCACAAACACAAGTTTTTTTACACGGTAACACGCGCCATTGATTGTGCTGGCGCGGGCGATATGGAACAATGCGCGCATGGATAACAATCATTACGACCAAAACGTTTTTGACGCGCAGGGCTATCGCTACAACGTCGGCATCATCATCATCAACGAGCTGGGTCAGGTCTTCTGGGGCAAACGCGCCGGGCAGGACTCTTGGCAATTCCCCCAGGGCGGATTGAGCGCCGGGGAATCCAGCCGCGAGGCGATGTTGCGTGAACTGTTTGAAGAAACGGGACTTTTGCGCGAACAAGTGGAAATCATCGGTGAAACGGCACAATGGCTGCGTTACCGCCTGCCCGTGCGTTACCGCAGGCGGCGCAAAAGCGGCGTGTTGCAGTGCATCGGCCAGAAACAGAAATGGTTTCTGGTGAAACTCACCGGATGCGATGAGGATGTCAACCTGCACGCCAGCGGCAGCCCGGAATTTGATGACTGGTGCTGGATCGACTTCTGGCGGCCGTCGCGGGAAGTGGTGCATTTCAAGCGCCGTGTGTATCGTCAGGCGCTGGAAGAATTGGCGGCGCAAGCCCCGCCGGGATTGGTGCGGCAGCCCGCGCCCGTCTACGATGCGGAGCAATCGCGCCCGCGCCACAAACAGCGGCGCAAGGCACCATCCTTTGCCCGCACGCCGGGGCAGGACGGGCAAGCGAGAAAAGCCGAAGGGTAAAT
>JAUNKJ010000172.1 GCA_030532785.1 Cardiobacteriaceae bacterium | reverse complement strand
TTCTACGAATATTTTGGCACTGACGCTCTTATGACCTATCGCTGATTTTTGACCGACATACTTTTCAGGACACCATCCAAATATCCAATCCACAGACACCCTGCCCATGAACATCCTCTCCGTTTTCACCGCCCGCGACGAAGGCACGCTGCATCTGCCCCAAAAGCTGATGGTTTTCGTCAACGTCCTCGCCCTCGCCATCGCCCTTTTCCACATTGCCAACGCCCATTTCCTCCTCGTCGATGAAATGACGCGCAACATGATCCATTTCGCCGGGTTCGCCCTGCTCGCCGTTTTTTATTACCCGCTGCGCCGCGAAAATCCGCGTGCCACGCTGTGGGCGGACATCGCCCTCGGTCTGGCTGCCGTCGCCGCCGTTGCCTATTTCCTCGCGAGCCGCGAAGCCGTCTACCTGCGCCAACAGGCGCAGCAGGATTTGTTCACCCCCGCCGCATGGTTCGCCGCCGCCGTGCTGCTCGTCGCCGTCCTCGAACTCACCCGGCGCAGCACCGGCTGGATCATCCCCATTCTCATCATCCTCGCCCTTTCCTATTTCAGCTGGCTCGGGCGCGAATTGAGCGGCGTGTTCCGCTTCAGCGGCCTCGCCCCGGAAACGGCAGCCTTCCGCTCGATTTACAGCGACGACGCGCTTTTCGGCTCTATCGCTTCCATTTCCAGCACTTACGTTTTCCTCTTCATTATTTTCGGTGCGTTTCTGATCAGAAGCGGCGCGGGCGATTTCGTGGTTGATCTTGCCCGTGGCGTCGCCGGACGTTTCGTCGGCGGGCCGGGCTGGGTCGCCGTCATTGCCTCGGGGCTGACCGGCACGATTTCCGGCTCGGCAGTGGCGAATACCGCTTCCACCGGGGTTATCACCATCCCCTTGATGAAACAGGCGGGTTTTCCGCCAAAATTCGCCGCCGGCATCGAAGCCGCCGCCTCCACCGGCGGGCAAATCATGCCGCCGATCATGGGCGCGGGCGCCTTCGTGATGGCGAGTTATACCCTGATTCCCTATGAACATATTGTTGCCGTCTCCTTTTTGCCGGCGATTTTGTATTTCCTGTCGGTGGCGATGTTCGTGCGCATCGAGGCGAAAAAACATGCGCTGCCGCCGATGCGCGACGCCGACAGCAAACCGCTCGCCCAGGCGCTGAAGGATCAGGGCGCAAGTTTCATTGCCCCCATCGTACTGCTGATTATCCTGCTGATTCAGGGTTATACCCCGACCTACGCCGCACTTGCCGGGATTGCCGCCATCGTCGTCGCCAGTTGGTTCACCAAAACGAAAATGGACATCACCGCCTGCCTCGAAGCGCTGTTTTCCGCGAGCAAGGGCATGATTATGATGGGGGTTTTGCTCTGCGCTGTGGGGCTGATCGTCAACGTCATCACCACCACCGGCATCGGCACCACCTTTTCGCTGATGATTTCGCAATGGGCGGATGGCAATTTGATGATTGCCATCATCCTGATTGCGCTCGCCTCTTTGGTGCTTGGTATGGGGCTGCCGGTGACGGCGGCCTATATCGTCCTCGCCACCCTGTCCGCGCCCGCGTTGCTCGGCATGATGCTCGACGCGCAATTGGTGCAAATCATTGCCGACGGGCAACTGCCGCAGACGGTACAACCCATGCTGATGCTGGCTGATCCGGCGCTGGTGGACAAAGTCGCCGCGCCGATGCCGCTCGCGGAAGCGCAAGCCCTGATCGCGAGCCTGCCCGAGAATTTGCGCCACCTCATCCGCAAGGAAGGCGTCGATCCGGTAATGGCGCAATCCATGCTATTGTCTGCACACATGATTATTTTCTGGTTATCGCAGGATTCCAATATCACCCCGCCGGTGTGCCTCGCCGCCTTTACTGCGGCGGTGATTGCGAAAACGCCGCCGATGGCGACCGGCTTCACCAGTTGGAAACTCGCCAAAGGGCTTTACATCATGCCGGTGCTTTTCGCCTACACGCCTTTTTTGCATGGCAATTTTGCGGTGGCGTTCGCGATTTTCGCCTTTGCCTGCGTCGGCACCTATGCGCTCGCCGCCGCATTCCAGGGCGGCATGGAGCGCCCCATCGGCATCGCGTGGCGCATCGTGTGCGCGGCTTGCGGCGTGGCATTGCTGTGGCCGGACAATGGCGCGCGCTTCGCCGGATTGCTGGTGTTCGTCGCGGTATTCATCGCCCATCTGCGCCTGTGTCCGCCGACACAACCGCGCAATGCGGCAACGGCATGATATTTATATTATCTCCGCAAAAATCACCAAAATAGTGGTTTTTTACCACGCCAAAGCGCTTATAGTGAGAAAATTTCTCACGATAAGCGCTTTGTGATGAGAAAATTTCTCATTCAATGGCAAAGCGTATAACCAGCGCCCATCCGCACGGCGCCCGGTTGCGCCGCCTCCCCCAGCGCCACGGCGCGTACTGCGCCGCCATCGCGCATGTCGTAGAGCAGCAAATCGCGGCTGCCTTGCGCAGTCAACAGCGCCGTTTTGCTGTCGGCAGTGATGAAAATATCGTGCGCCGCGCCGGGAAAAGGCGTTTGCGCCAAGGGTTGCAGCGTGGCGCTGTCGAGCAGATAAAGCGCATTTTCCCCCGCGACCAGCAAATGCTGGTCAAGCCAGCCGAGGGCAAGCCGCGACGGTTTTTCCGCCGTGGCAAAGGGGCGCACATTGGCGAAATCTGCCGCATCGATGCGCAGCCCCTGCCCGCTTTTGTCGAGGAAAAACAGCGCCGTTGCATTGTTGTCAGTCACGGGCTGCAACAGCGGCGCGGCCATGGGATAGGTTTGCCAGCTTTGATCATCACTGCGCCACACCACGCCCAAATGCTGCGCCTGCACCGCGTCATACACGCCAAAGAGCAGATAATCGCCGCCGGGACTCAACGCCGAGGCGGTGAAATCCTGCCAGCCTTGCGGCAAAGGAAAAGTAGATATTTCATTCTCATACAATGAGATGTGTTTGATTTCGCGCGCACCGCCATCGAGCAATACGATGTCGCGCGTCAACGGCTCAACATGCAGACTGCGCAATACAGAAAAGCCGTCGAAAGTTTGCAGGGACGCGCTGGATACATCGAGCTGGGAAAACGCGGTTGCCCCATGAACGAACAGGCGGGGGGTGTCGCTGTCGAACGTCATGCCCGCCGCCTCGTGCGGCAAGGCGAAGACCTGCTCGGCATGGGTGGCAAGATTGCGCACGAAAATTTGTCGCGCCGATTCATCCGCATACGCGAGCAAGCCATGATGTTTATTCACCGCCAGCAAGCGCGGCACCGCCTGCAACGGCAGCTCGCCCACGAGCGCCCCGCTTTCGATATCGACACTCGCGAGCCGCGACGCATTCGTATCGCCAATGAAAACGTAGCGCGCGGGAACGTTCATGTCGAACAGCACTGCTGCCACCTGCTCCGGCGTGGTTTGCCGCGACCAGAAAAACAATCCGCCAACCACAGCCAGCGCCGCCGCTGCCAGTAAACCGTCCCGCCATTTTTTGTTCATGCGCATCTCCGAAAAACCGCGCGCAACATACCACTCCAACAGGCGAAAGCAAGCCTGATCATCTTTAAAAAATGCGAAAACATGACGTTAAATACAAAGGCACAAAAAACAGATAAAAAAACTTGTGCTACTTTCGCAAATCGCTATAATGCGCACCTCTCTCACAGAGAGGGTGCTTAGCTCAGTTGGTAGAGCATCGCCCTTACAAGGCG
>JAUNKJ010000171.1 GCA_030532785.1 Cardiobacteriaceae bacterium | reverse complement strand
AGGGGCTTTTGCTCCGTGCTTTTAATGAGTTGAAAAGTTTTGTCGTGTACTGAGAGTTTTTTTGAAAATTTGTTAATCAAACAACTCGGCATGACTGCCGAGGCGCACCAGTTTGATTTCATGGTTTTCCACGGCATAAATCAGCAAAACATCCGGTTTGATGTGGCATTCGCGAAAGCCGCCCCAATTGCCGGTGAGCGCATGATCGCGGTGCTTGGCCGGGATGTCCGTGCCGTTCAGAAGGCAATGCGCGATGGTCGTCCATTCCGCGCTAAGCAGGATTTCCCAGCGTTTTTTCGCATCGCGCTTGAAAGCATTGCTGGGGACGAGCAACCGCTTCATACCATTCCCAAAAAACAAGCTAACGGCGTTGGCTCGCCTTGCCGTACTTCATGTACTGCCTGCGGCGAGCCGCCTTGTTATCTTATTTTTTGGTTTTGGTATTTTCCTGCGCCCCCGCGATGTCCTGCATCATGTCGTCAAGGCTTGCGTAGCGCGTGAGGTGCGGGTGTTCGCGGTCGCGCTCGATTTCCCGCATTGCCGCGCGCGTGGCAGCATTGGGCAGGCGCGTGGCGTGGTGCTGGAAGGAGAGGGGGATGGTGTGGGTGTCGGCGATGTGTTTCAAAAAGAGCTTCAGCGCCTGCGGCGGGGTCAGGCCGTAGCTTTCGATTACGGCAAAGGCTTCCTTGCGCAGGTCATCGTCCATGCGGAAGTTGTACATTGAACTACTCATTTGTCTGTCTCTTTGCTTGGCAAATGTCAGACGATGGTAAGGCTTTTGCAGGGCAGCGGCAAGATGGGGCAGTCATCCTCTTGTCGCTGGACTCCGATGTTGATGATGAGAAATTTTCTCACCATGAAGCGCTTATCGCGCAAAAATTTCTCACAATAAGCGCTTTATGATGGTAAAAAATCAATATTTTTGCGTATTTCTTGCAAATATCACATTCCGCCACGCCGCCGGTTTTCCGCCGCTTCCGCGCGGTCGCGGTGTTCCTGTACCCATTGTTCGATCTGGCGGTTGAGGTCGGCGGGCGGGGCGCTGTCGATGGCAAAGGGCGGGCTGATGTAGACCTGCACGCTGCCGGGGTGCATCCAGCCGCGTTTCGGCCAGAATTGTCCGGCGTTGTGCGCCACGGCGATGATGGGCAGGTTGAGCGCTTTGGCAAGCCGTATCGCGCCCTGTTTGAAGACGATGGGCGCGCCCGGTGCCTGCCGCGTGCCTTCCGGGTAGAGGATGACGGAGTAGCCGCGCGCGACGCGTTCCGTGCCTTGTTCGATGATGCGCTGCATGGCTTCCTTGCGCTTGCTGCGGTCGATGGCGATGGGGCGCAGCGAGGCGAGCGCCCAGCCGAGGAAGGGGATGTGGAGGATGCTTTTTTTCAGCACCCATTTGTTTTTGTGGTGGATGGTGGGGAGGAAGATGGTTTCCCAGTTGGATTGGTGGTTGATCATGAAGACGACGGGTTTGTCCGGCAGGTTTTCCGCGCCGTGTACGTCGTAACGAATGCCGGCGATCACGCGCGCGAGCCAGATGGTGGTGTTCGCCCAGCCGGTGGAATAGCGGTGGTGCAGGTGTTCCGGCAACAGGCGCATGACGAGGATGGCGATTGACCAGAAAAAGGTTGCGATGATAAAGGCGATGTAAAACAGTATGGTGCGTATCATGTTCATGCCAGCCACTCCCGGACGGCTTCTTCGAGGTTGGGGTAGACCGCCACATCGGTCAAGGTTTTGCGATGGTGGCGGAAGGTGCGCGCGCCTTTGCCGGTTTTGACGAGGACGGGTTGCGCACCGGCGGCGCGTGCCGCGTCAAGATCGACGAGGTTGTCGCCGACGAAGGGTACGCCGACAAGGTCGGTTTGGAAAAAATCGGCCTGATCGAGGAGCATGCCCGGATTGGGTTTGCGCCACGGATGCGCGGCGTCGCCGCTCGGGCAATGGACGATGCGCGCGATATGGCCACCGAAATGTTCCACGGCTTCAAGCAGTTTGCCGTGAATGCGCGCGAGCATCGCTTCGTCGAGACGACCACGGGCGATGCCGCTTTGGTTGGTGCAAACGCCGACGCGAATGCCCGCCGCCGTGAGACGGGCAATGGCGCGCAATGCGCTGGAGAGCAGGCGCAGTTCGTCGGGATGGGTGACGAAATCGCCGCGATCTTCATTGATGACGCCGTCGCGGTCGAGCAAAACGAGGCGCTTGCCGAGGTCTATCATCAGAAGGGGAAAGGATATTTCCAGCCTTGCGCCGTTTTCACGAAGGGATAGGCAATTTCGCCGCCCTTGTCGTCGCGGTAATGGACGACGATGGTGCCCGGCGCTTCGCCGTCGGCCATGCCGTGCGCCTTCATTTTCCGGGTGTCGAGGGCGCGCAGCTCGCGCTCTTCCAGTGCCTGGCAGGCGGCGACGAGCTGCTGCTTGCCAGCGGCGATTTGTTCGGGGGTGATGCCCTCGGGGTAGGCGACAAAGGCGAAATAGGGTTCGGGGTTGCAGTCGGGGAGAAACTCGCGGGCAATCATTTGCATGAAGGCATCACCGGCAGCCTGCGGATCGTGGAGATCGACACCGGCGGCGGGCGCATCTGTGGTGGCGGCTTTGTCGCCATTGTTGCCGAAACAGCCACCGAGGAAGGCGGCAGCGAAAGCGAGGGGAAGCAGTGTTTTCATAAGGTTCCTTTTTTTGGATGAAAATGGTTGTTTTTTATCACGACAAGCGCTTCATGGTAGTAAAAATACACGATAAAACGCCTATTTTTGACGGTTTTCCGCTGTGGTCATATGGCGCGGTTGCAGCCAGTCCGCCATTTGCCAGCCGCGCGCGCTTTTGTGCAGCACCATGGTGTCTTCAAACGGGGCGCTGCCGCCGATTTGCACGCGGATCGGCACGATGGCGATTGTACCGGCTGTCTCGACGGGATGCGCGGGGAGGAGGTCCAGCGTCATCTGTTGCGCACGCAGCGCGGCGGCTGCCTGCTGGACGTCGGCAAGGATTTGCCCGCGCCATGCGGGATGATCCCAGGGAATATCAATGTGTTGCCGGGGTTCGAGATATACCCGCGCCGCCAGCGCCGCATCGTCGCCTGCGGCATAGGCCTGGAGGATGGCGCGCGCGGCCGCAGCGGGATCACCCACGCCGATGTCGGGACACAGCGCGAGCAGCCCTTGCAGCATGTCGGGCTGCCAGCCGTGAGCCGTTTGCCAGAGGACGATGGGCATGGGTTGGCCGCGAATGTCGGTGTGGAGGATGACGCGCCCGTCGCGCGGCGGCGCATCCACGCCTTTGGCCACGGGAACCTGCGCGCGGATGCGCGCTGCATGGCGCGTCAGGCATTGTTCGATGTCTGCAAGCAGCGCCGCCCTGTCCACCTGCGCCAGCAATGCGGGGGCAAGATAGAGGGATTGCGCGACCTTGCCATGCTCGCCGTGGCGCACCGCGTCGGCAAAGGTGGTGAAAGCCGTGGCCGGATCGTCTGTGGCGGCATGGGCAAGCGGGAGGGCAAACCATGCAAGGGCGGTTTTTTTTATCATCAACAGTATGACGGTTTTATTTCATTACAGGCCGTTTTTTGGTGGTTTTTTACCGCGACAAGCGCTTCGTGATGGTAAAAAATCATCATTTTTATGGAATTATTCTCAGCACACAACAAAATTCAAAAACTTTCACTAAATCAACCCCAATCTCGCTATCGCGAGCTGTTCCAGTCCCTACGGGAC
>JAUNKJ010000170.1 GCA_030532785.1 Cardiobacteriaceae bacterium | reverse complement strand
GCTCATCTTTATAGTTTACGCCGCAAGCGGCGGGGAATGTACCCTTAGAGATTCATTATGTTGGGGTTCGCTGCGCTCACCACCAACCTACATCTTTGTTCGGTTTTTTGTTCGCAACCAATGCCTTGTATCAGCCCTATCCGAAGCGCCTGTTCATAGCCTTCTTGTGTAGCCGTTTTCCGACAATGGAGGCTGTGAACAGGCTCTTGCAGTTGGTGGATGAGAAGCTGATGTTGCTCGGGCGGTCAGTTGCTGTTGTGTGCTGAGTCGGGGAGCGCGAGCAGGGTGTCGAGGAGTTGCGGCTGGTTGCAGATGTGGAGGATTTCCTCGGGGGTGAGGAAGGAGAGGGCTTCGCCGTAGTGTTGTGCGGCGGCGAGTTTGGCCTGGGCGGTGATGTGCAGCAGGCGGGCGTCGTCGCGGGTGTCGCCGTTGGGGTCGAGGGCGCGGATGTGGATGGCGGTTTGTGCCTGGTCGCGCCCGAGTTTGCGGAAGCTGAGTTCGCGGGCGCTGGTGAAGTGTTGGTAGTCGTTTTTGACTTTGGCGAGGATGTCCGGCGTTTGGATTTCTTCGGGGATGAGGAGGAGTTTGCGCTTGGCCATCCATTGTCCGAGGGCGGTGTTGCCGCTGTGGCGCGCGAGCCAGGGGGAGAGGCAGAGGCCGGCGATGATGGGGACGAGCCAGATGATTTGGTTGGGCGCTTGCCAGAGGAGTGCGCCGAGGGTGATGAGGCCGACGAGGACGTAGAGCAGGTTGTTTTTGAGCGCAATGCGCCACGGGATGAGGTTGCTTTCGCGGTTTTGCGTGCGCCAGCCGCTGTCGCGCCCGAGGAAGATGTCGATGACGTGGCGGGTTTGGATGAGCATGAGGAGCGGCGCGTAGAGGGTGGAGACGATGAGTTCGGTGACGAAACCCTGGGTGAGGACTTTGGCGCCGCCGAAGCGCGCGCGCAGGCCGGGGTGAAGCAGGGCGCGCAGCCAGCCGAGGAATTTGGGCAGGAGGAGGAGGGTGATGGCGGCGAAGAACATCCACAGCATGCGCACGCTGTCGAAGGTTGGCCAGTTGGGGAAGAGCTGGTAGCTGCTTTGGAAGTATTGCGGTTTGCTGAAGAGGGTTTGCGCGGTGATGCTCATGCCGACGACGAGCATGGCGAGCCAGATGGGGCTCATCACATAGCTGCCGATGCCGATGAGGAAATGGATGCGGTTGGGCCAGCGCAGACCTTTGGCGAAGAGGACGCCCAAGTGTTGCATATTGCCCTGCGCCCAGCGGCGTTCGCGTTGCACGAGGTCGTCCAGCGTGGGCGGCAGGCCTTCGTAGCTGCCACCGAGATCGGCATCCATGCGCACGCCCCAACCGGCACGGCGCAAG
This sequence comes from Cardiobacteriaceae bacterium, assembly GCA_030532785.1. GTDB lineage: Bacteria > Pseudomonadota > Gammaproteobacteria > Cardiobacteriales > Cardiobacteriaceae > JAUMXB01. The sequence continues at coordinate 2,375 of JAUNKJ010000170.1, read as the reverse complement.
AGGGCGGCTTCGACGAAGTCGTGGGAGAGGATGTGGCCGCCGATGGGGGTGCGGCCATCGAGTACGGGCAGGCCGCAGCATTCGGCGAAGGCGCGGGTGCGGATGATGGCGTTGTGTCCCCAGTAGTTGCCGTCTTCGCCTTGCCAGGCGTCGACGCCGCGCGCGACGATGCTGCCGTACAGCGCGCCCGCGAACTGGATGGCGCGGGCGAGCAGGCTTTCGCCGCCGACAAGACGCGGCATGGTTTGCAGCAGTCCGAGCGTGGGTTCGGCGTCCATGCGCGCGGTGAGGGCAATGAGGGTTTTTGCGGTCATCAGGCTGTCGGCGTCGAGCATGACCATGTAGTCGTAACGCGCGCCCCAGCGCTTGATGAAGCTTTCCACGTTGCCCGATTTGCGCCCGATGTTGCGCGCGCGGCGGCGATACCACACGGGGATGGGCGAGGCGGCGCGCAATTGGGCAAAGGCGGCGGTTTCGCCCACCCAGGCATCGGTGTTTTGCGTGTCGGAAATGATGAAGATTTCAAAGCGCGCTGCCATGTCGCTGTCTGCAAGTTGCTGCGCCATGGCAAGGAGGCTAGCGCCGGTCATCGCCGGGTCTTCGCCATAGACGGGCATGACGAGGGCGACTTTGCCGCCTTCAGGACTCGCGGCCTCGCGCGCTTTGCGCATGGGCAGTAGTCCGGCGAGGCAGGCGCTGGTGGAGAACGCCACCCAGAAGAAGGTGATGGAGAAAAGCGCGAGCAGTACGAGCTGGAGGAAGGAGCTTTTTTCCGTGCCCAGCGCCAGCCACATTTGCCAGGTGCCGAGGCTGCCGATGACGGCGGTGCCGCCAAAGGCGATGCAGCGCGCGAAGAAGGTGTGCCACGAGAAGCGCAGTTTGCCGCGCGGCGGACGCTCGCGCAGCGATTGTTCTGGCATGGCAAGCGGCGCGTCCGGGGGGACGGGGGGCGCAGAGGAAGGGTTCACAGCGCTGTCCAGCGGTAATACCAGCTTTCCGCGATTTGCTGCCCGCTGTTGTCGAGGAGACGCAATTGCAGCTCGGCGTTTTCCTTTTTCGCCGGGGCGTATTCAAAGGCGGCGCGCAAATGGCCGCTGTCGGGCAGGCGCGCGAGGTGCGAGGCGCGGATGTCGCCGGCGCTGGCATGGACATCGAGGCGCAGCGTGGCCGGATCGGGCATCGCGCCGTCTTCGGCGGCGAAATCGACGGTGATGGTAAAGGTGTCGGGATTGTTCACGGTCTGGCCGCTGCGGCTTGCGACCACCCGGGCGCGCGCCGGCTGCGAACTGCCCTGCATCGACCAGACGAGATCGTAATTGAAATCGGCGCGCTCGCCCGCGCGCAGCGGCGCAGACGGACTCCAGAACGCGACAATATTGTCATTGAATTCATTGTGTACCGGGATTTCGATCAGCGACAGATGGCCGCGTCCCCAATTGCCGTGGGGAATCACCCACGCGGACGGGCGCTTGTCGTAACGCGCTTCCGCATCCTGATAATCGTGAAAACTGCGCTTGCGCTGGAAGAGGCCAAAGCCCTTGGGCGCATCGTCCTGAAACGCGGAAAATTGCAAAGTGGGCGGATTGTTGAGCGGCCGCCACAGGCGCTTGCCGTGGCCGGTGTGCATGGCAAGCCCTTCGCTGTCGTGCACCGCATTGCGGTAATCATCCACATTGGCGCGGCGGCTGGGGCTGAAGTAATACATCGACGTCAAGGGCGCAATGCCGAAATGCTCGATGTCGCGACGCGGAAACAGGCTGGATTTGACGACGAACACCGTCTCCGCGCCCGGCATGATTTCCATCGCATAAGCGCCGGTGAGCGAAGCGCTTTCCAGCAGCGCTTCCACGCGAATGCTGCGCGCCTCCGCCTGCGGCTGATGAATCCAGAAACGGGTAAAGCGCGGAAATTCCTCGCCTTCCGGCCCGCCGGTGTTCAGCGCCAAGCCGCGCGCGGAGAGACCATAGAGCGTATCGCGCGCCACCGCGCGGAAATAACTCGCGCCCTGAAACACCGCGAATTCGTCCATCACATCCGGGTTATTGATGGGAAAACGCAAACGGAAGCCCGACCAGCTCAGCTCGCGGCGCGCGTCATCATCAAGCGCAAGGCTCTCGGCATCGAAATGCTGCGGATCGAAATCGAAGACACTGGGATCAAAGGCGATTTCGCGGGCAATGCCATCGCGCACGAGGAAAATGTCGACGCGATCACGATAAAAACCGCCGGGCGGCAAAAGGTCGATGCCAAACTGCGAACCGCTGCCGGCAATGGGATCGGCGGCGCGGCGGAAACGGATGGCGCGGAAGCGGTCGTAATCCAGATCGGCAAAAGGCCCGCGCAACTTCAGCGGCGTGGCGTTGTCCGCACTTTGC
>JAUNKJ010000007.1 GCA_030532785.1 Cardiobacteriaceae bacterium | reverse complement strand
ATGCCGACGGCGTTTCAGGTAGCCCGCGCTACCAATGGCTTGCCGACGGCCAACCTATTGCCAACGCCACGCAAAGCACTTACACCCTCACCCCCGCCGAGCGCGGCAAAGCCATCAGCGTGCAGGCCAGCTACACCGACCAAGCGAACACCCCGGAGCAACCAAAAAGCGCCGAAACCGCCCCCGTCGGCGGCAAACTCGGTGTTTATGTTCCCGAGCCGGTGAGCAATCTCGTCGTCAACGTCAAAAACTACGGCGCCAAAGGCGACGGGCAGACCGACGACACCGCCGCTATCCAGAAAGCCATCAACGACATCGCCGCGCAGGGCGGCGGCATCGTCGACATCCCCGCCGGCACTTACCTCATCAACCCCCTGAAATCCCTGCGCATGGCGAGCGACGTCATCGTGCGCATGGCGGACGACACCGTCATCCAAGCCATCGCCCACGAAAACGCCGCGTCCAACATCTTCCTCTTCCGCGACGTACACAACGCCCACCTCCTCGGCGGCACCCTCATCGGCGACCGCGGCCCGCAGCACGACCAACTCGATCGATGGGGACACGGCGTCAACATCATCTCCTCGCAAAACATCGTCATCGAAAACGTCACCAGCCGCAACATGCAAGGCGACGGCTTCTCCATCGCCCGCCTTTATGATGACAAACCGCAGGCGGAAAACATCGTCCTCTACAACGTCAAAGCCGACAACAACTACCGCACAGGCCTCATGATCACCGACGGCAAAGGCATCAAAATCCTCGACTCCGAACTCACCCGCACCAACGGCATCGACGCCCAGGCCGCCATCAACCTCGAACCCAACAACTACCGCAACATCAGCGACGTCGAAATCCGCGGCAACCTCTTCCAGGACAACATCGACCAGGCCGTCATGCTCTCCATGGCCACCCAGCCCGGTGCCTATCTGCGCGACGTGCGCATCGACGACAACACCCTCATCAACAACGGCCGCGGCATCAACATCTGGGGCTACCTCACCGGCGGCAGCATCAGCGGCAACACCATCCACTACCAGCACTACCCCAACAGCGACACCCAGCCGCCCTACGCCATCATGCTCGGCTACGACACCAAAGACCTCACCGTCACCGACAACACCCTCCACGGCGGCATGCTCTACGCCGAATACAACCGCCAAGATCCAAGCCGGGACCCCTTAAAAAACAACACCGTCGCCGACAACACCTTCAAAGCCGGCGTCATCATCGAAGGCGACCTCAAAAGCGGCGAAACCGTGCGTGCCCTCGTTACCGACGGCAACCACAAAGCCACCCTCGGCCGCGTCCCCAAAGACAGCGTCCAATACCAATGGCTCGCCGACGGCCAACCCATCCCCGGCGCCACCGACGCCGAATACCACATCCGCCCCGCCGACAGCGGCAAAACCCTCAGCGTACACGTCGCCTTCACCGACGCCGCCGGCCACCGCGAACAAGCCCAAAGCCACCCCGGCATCGCCGTCGACGGCGAACAGCCCAACCGCCGCCCCACCCACATCACCGTCGACGGCAACCAACTCATGGAAAACCGTCCCGGTGCCATCATCGGCAAAGTGACCGTTATCGACCCCGACAAAGAAGACCACTACACCTACAAAATCCTCGACCCCCGCTTCGAAATCAAAGACGGCTACCTGAAACTCAAAGACGGCAAAAGCGTCTCCCTCATCAACGAAAAACGCATCACCATCGTCTTCTTCGCCTTCGACAAAGGCGGCGTCAGCCACGCCAAATACCACAACATCACCGTATTGGACGACCCCGACTACCAAGGCCAGCCCAACCGTGCCCCCACCGACATCACCCTCTCCAACACCACCATCATGGAAAACCGCCCCGGCGCCATCGTCGGCAAACTCGACACCCTCGACCCCGACCACGGCGACAGCCACCGCTACAGCGTCAGCGTCGGCAAATTCACCGTGCAGGACGGCTACCTGAAACTCCACCCCAGCCAAAGCCTCGACCACACCACCGAGCGCGTCACCATCCTCAACATCACCAGCACCGACGACCTCGGCGCCAAAATCACGAAAACCTTCCGCATCGACGTCCTCGACGACCCCAACTACCCCGGCACCAACGCCCAACCGAAAATCCTCAAAGTCAGCCCCGAACAAGCGCTTGACCTCGACCACCTCGTGGCACACGGCACCGACGGCCAAGACCACTTCGTCATCGGCCACGACGGCGTGAAAATCATGGCAAACCTCCCCGGCGACAGCGGCATCCCCTCACCGGGCGGAGAACACGCAAGCCATGCCCCTCTTGGCGGAGCAAGTCAAAGCGACAGCGGCATACCCTCACTGGGCGGAGAAAACACAAGCCATGCCCTTGGCGGAGAAAATCAAAGCGACAGCGGCACTTTCCCGCCCCCGCTGCCCGGAACAGACCAGAACAGCGCCGGAATTTCTTCCCTGCCCCCGCTGACGGGGGACTGGAACAGCGCCGGAACTTCTTTCCCTCCCCCGCTGGCGGGGGAGGGACAGGGTGGGGGTGGAAACAAAACCCCTACCATCACCGGTCTCAACCTCCAACACGGCGACCTCCTCCACCTCGAAGCCAGCCTCTTCCCCGCGCTGGCAAAAGGCGAATTGGCAGAAAAAGCCTTCACCGTCGGCAACGCAGCCACCACCGCCGACCACCGCATCCTCTACAACCCCGACAGCGGCGAACTCGGCTACGCCCCCGATGGCAACGGCAGCGCCGCCGCAACCACCATCGCCCGCCTCGACCCCGCCCTTGAACTGGAGGCACAACACATCCACATCATTTAAAGCAAACGTAGGGTGGGCTGAAGCCCACCAAAAAAGCCCCTCTCCCGCTTGCGGGAGGGGTTGGGGTGAGGGGAAAACCATCCACAAGCGTATTGAGCCAGTCGAAATACGCTTGCGGCAAAAAGGCAATAAAAACGTTAGGTGGGCTTTCAGCCCACCTAAAAGCCCATCCCCTCACGGGGGAGGGTGGGGGACTCTCGCTGACGCGAGTTGTTCCAGTTGAAGAGCTGCGGAGCGGAGAGGGGGGAGAAAAAGCCGCGCAGCGCCAAGGGTGGGTGTCGTCCGGGTACCCATAAAAATGTGGATGCATTTTTATGGGAATCGGAACCCACCATCGCGCAGCGATTGTAGGTTGGCGGTGAGCGCAGCGAACCTCAACATCAAAAGCAAACATCGCATGTTGAGGGTCGGTTAACGCCTCATCACCAATCTATGGCTTACATTAATTAAAACCAAAAAATAATCATTTTTTACCGACATGAAGCGCTTATCGCGAGAAATTTTTGCAAATTAAGCGCTTAATGGTGAGAAAACTTCTCATGTGTGTATTCTGTGAATCGGGCAATAAAAAAGCGCCTTGTCGGCGCTTTGAATTTGGCGGAAGCGGTGAGATTACGATATTTCTGTAATCATATGATATAAAATCGATTTATTTTGTGAAGTCGAATTCATTACCCCATAGATTACCCCATAAAAAAAAGCCGCTACCTGTCTCGCACAGGCCTGCGGCAATTTTCCATCGAAAGGAGTATCTGAAAACCCCGAAACTCTCGCCGGGGATGATATTTTATCACAGCTTCTTCAGCATCAGGGTCAGGTATTCGCGGCCGCTTTTGTTGTCGGCGAGAACGCCGGTGATGCCGTAGTGCTGGTCATGGGTGAGGTCGTGGATGGCGTGTAAGCTATTGATTGTTTCGGAAACCGCCATTGGCGGATACCGAATGACACAGAGCGCGATAGTCTCGGACTGGATGGCGCGGGCAGCGATGAACTCGCGCGCCGACAGCGGCGAGAAGTGCGCCCAGACGGTCGCAATCGGCGCTTCCTGTTCGAGCATTTCGCCGGTCATGGGGTCTTGCTGCCATGTTTTGCCAATGATGGTGATGCGGTGTCGCAGTTTACCGATTTTCATCGCACGGCCTTTTCGCGCAGGGGTTCGAGAAGCAGGCTGAAAGTGGGGTTTTTCTGCTGGGCGGTGTTCAGGCTCAATTCCCTGTTCTCGTAGAGGTCGGCGATTAACAGCAGTTGCGCGGCTTCCACTAATCCGACATTGGCGCTGTTTTTCTTGGGAAGGTCGCTGCCCAGATATTGCGCCATCCAAGCACTGGTGGCGTCAATCAGGCTGTTCAGGTAGCTGTCTTCTTCGTCGTGAGTGATGCGCAGGTGCAGTTTCGCGCGTTCCAGTGTGATCATGCCATGATTACCTCGTAGTTGGGTTCTTTCAGGTCTTGGGCGATGAGGCGGCCGATGCCCATGATGGCAGCCACGATGCCGTCGATTTTCTCGGTGGATTTCTTTTTGCTCGGTTTGAGGTTGCCCGCCGCGTCCATTTCGGCCATGACGTTTGCCGCCATCCAGCGAAGCACGGGGTTGTCGCCGTGGCGCAGCTTTTCGCTGATAACCAGCGCCTCAAAGCGTTTGGTGGGTTCACTCATGGATGCAAAGCCTTGTCCGAAGCCCACGACTTCAAAGCCGTCGTCTTCAAGCTGCTTGGTGATCTGGTGGGCGTTCCAGCGGTCAACGGCAATTTCAGCAATCTGGTATTCCTGCGCCAGTTCGTTGATGGTCTGGCGGATGCGGTCGTAGTCGATCACTTTGCCCGGATGGGCGATGATATGCCCTTGCCGTGTCCACACGTCATAGGGCACGCGGTCGCGTTTGGCGCGCTTGGCGATGGCGTCTTCCGGCACGAAGAAGACGGGCTTTACGGCCACCGTGCCATCATCAAGCTGAAATACCATGACGAAGGCGGCAATGTCGGTGGTGGTTGCCAAGTCCAGCCCTGCGAAACATCGGCATCCGGCAAGGTCGGGCAGCTCTCCGCCGCAGGCTTTCCATGCTTCCGCTGACAGCCACGGGCTTTCGGCTTCCGTCCACTGATTGAGGTAGAGGCGGCGAAAAACGTTCTGGTAGGCGGGGATGGATTTGGCTTTCTCGCATTCCCGCCGGTAGAAGTCTTCGTTTACCGTGATGTTGAAGTTGGGGTTGGCTTTCGCCCAGGTCTCGGGCTGTGTCCAGTCGTCCGCTTCGTCGGCAGCAAATATGACGGGCAGAAAGGTCGGGTCGTCTATCTGGCCGTCGCGCACCTGTTCGGCGTAGCGCCACAGCTCATAGCAGACGGTGTGCTTGTCGTAACCCGCCGTGGTGGTAATGACGTTCAGCGGCTGTTCGCGTGCGCCCTGTGAGGTAACGATAACGTCGTAAAGCTCGCGGTCTTTCCATGCGTGAAGCTCGTCGATGCCCGCGTAGCTGACGTTCAAGCCGTGCTTCGTGCCAGCGTCGGAGGACAGCACGCGATAGCTCGCGCCTTTCTCGGGACGGGTGATGGCGCGCTTGTAAACCTCTGCCCGCCCGAACAGGGCTTGCTCGGCTTCCACCATTTGCTTTGCGGTGTCGAAGCACAGGGCGGCTTGGTCGCGGTCTGCGGCGGCGTTGATGACTTGCGCGCCCGGCTCTCCGTCGCAAAAGAGCGAGTAGAGCGCCAGCCCGGCGGCAAAGGTTGTCTTGCCTTGCTTGCGTGGCACGGCAATGAAGATGGTGCGATATTGGCGTGTTCCGTCGGGGTTCTTGGTGCCATAGATTTTGCGCACCACGTCTGCTTGCCAGTCGGCCAGCTCGAACGATGAACCGCGCCATTTGCCGGTGGTGTGGGTGAGGCATTCGCGGAAGAAGGCAACGGCGCGTTCCGCTGCCTGTGCATCGAACCTAGTTGAAGAAACGCGCCTTGCCATCGGTTTCTTTCGGTTTGGCCGGGGCGCTGACGCCCGCTTGCGAAGATGGGGTGAATCCGAATTCCCGTGCCATCAGCCGCATTTGTTGCAATTTCTTCAAGTCCGGCGCTTTGCCCGCTTCCTGTTCCTCGATGAAGGATGCCACCAGCTGGCAATAGGCGGCGAGAAACTCGCGGTTTGTCTCGTTCAGCATGCCGTTGTTGGCGAGCTGGTGGGCATAGGTGTTCCACAGGTTCGCAGCGCGCTTGTTCAGCCACTTCGGGGGTGAAGTAGAGGTGTCGGCATAGACGGGTTCGTTATCCGGCAGCGGCCGTTTACCGGGGTTGCCAGCGAGTTTCTTCAGGGCAGTGGGTTTGCGGATGTCTCCCATAAATCTCCTTTTTTGCGGCCGCGCGTAATAGGCTGGGGCGGCGGTGGGCGGCGGTCAGCTGCTCGCGATTTTTTGACGCATGGTCTCAGCGGTCAGCGGATAACCATCCTCGCCGAACCCGTAGATGGTGACGCGTGTGCCGCGTTGCTCCTGTGCTGTCTTCTTGCTGTGGCAGCTGTGGCACAGGCTCATGAGGTTGTCCATGCGGTTGTTCGTGGCGTCGTTGTCAATGTGGTCAACGTCAGTGGCGGGCACAATGTCGCCCCACGCGTGGCAGGCTTCGCACAAAGGGTTTAAGGCCAGCTTGTGCTTGCGCAGTTTGCGCCACTTACCGCCATCAAGTTTCAGGGGTCGCCACTTAGGCTTGTAAAGGCTGTGCTTTTTCATCGTCAATGCCTTCAATGGGCGGCAGGTTCTCAAGCTGTCGTGCCTCGCTCGGTAGCAGCCACCCGGCAGCAATGCCGGAAGCATAGAAGGCGGCACGGTTGGCGCTGTCGCCGCGAAGCAATCCTTCCACGCTGTGCTCGGCGAAGTAGAGCTGCCGCCCCTGCTTGCTCAACAGCTGGCGGGCAATGGCTTGCTCCCATGCGACAAGGTGGCGGCGCAGGCTGATTGTGACGAACTGGCGCGCCAGCTCCACACTGTTTGAATAGTTGCCGTGGCGCAGGTCGCCAATGATGGTCGGCGGGACGCGGAAGATGCGGGCGATTTCTTCCACGCTGAATTGCCGGGCGGCTATCCACTCGGCATCTTCCAGTGTCATTGATACGCTCTTGAAGGTTGCGCCATGTGGCAGAACCGGTGTGCCGCCGTGTCTGCCTGCTCCGGCATAGGTGGCCTTCCATGTCTCGGATATGGTCTTTGCCTGCTCTTTGGTCGTACCGGGGTCGGTCTCGATCACGCCTGATAGCTTGGTGCCGTTGTTGAACATGGCGTTGCCGTGCGCCTGCTCGGATATGGCAAGGGCGATGGTGTCGCGGGCAATCTGGATAGGCGATACGCCAAGCATCGGGTTGTCTCCGGCACGGTGGCGCAGGTGAAAGATGCTTTCCGGCAACAGGCGAACCGGGCTGCTATCGAGAACGGTTTGATACTGGTAGCCGTCGCCCACTTTGATGATGCTCACGGTGTCGGGATGCAAAGGGCGAAGCTCCGTTACCTGCCCATCCCAGCCGCGCTTGATGAGGGCGTAGGCATTGCCGCGCAGCAGATAGCAGGCGGTCATCCACTCGCGGAACTCCACGGCGCTTTGATAGTCGTTCGGCGTATCGTGAAGCACGCCGTAAAGGCTGTGGTGGCGTGCTTTGTCGCGCTGGTCGTTGCTGTGGTAGAGGTGCAGGGGCAGGCTGCCGATGGTCTCGGCAATCACGCTGACACAGGCATAAACCGCGCTGACAGATTGTGCGGCTTCGGGGCTGACGCTGCCACTGCGCAGCATTTGCCAGCCTTCCCAGTAGTTATCCCCGTCGGCGCGGGTTTCCATGCCCAGGGCGCGGATGATGCGCTTCAACATGTTTCAAGCCACCTCTTGCGGTTGTCGGATCGGATGCTTACTTGCGTTTGCGGATAGGCGGGGCAAGGTGTCAGGGTGATTTCGGCAAGCTCCACGTCGCGCAGCTCGCGCACGCCATTCACCACGGATTCATCGCGCACATAAAAGCCGAAAGAGCATCCGGCAATGTCGCCGCGCGTCACCAGCTCCAGCACGTCGCGCCCGCAAGTGGTGTCCGGCAAGTCCAGATCAAAGGCAAGCCCGTGGCTGTCTTCGCGCAGGCGCAAGGTGCCCGCCTTGGTTGTGCCCAGCAAGGCCATATCGTCATGATTGTAAAGGGCGCGGATATTGGCGCCAGATTCCAGCGTGCGCCGGAAGGCACCGGGGCGAATAATTTCCGTGTCGCCGCTCATCGGCTGATTGAAGACGGCTGCGTAGCCGCTCACGGTTCGCCCCTTGCCTGTCGGTGCGCTTCTGACAGCCAATATCCGCATAACTTACGCCACCTTCACGTCTTTGACGGCCACGAAGGCTTCGGGGTGGCGAACCACGCTGCCGCACGTCATCATCGCCCGAACCATCACGTTGCCGCGCTTGTAAGCGCTCTCGGCGTAAGGGTTCACCAGCAAGTCAACCTCGGACCAAATGCCAAGGATGAACTGCGAGAAGTCGCCAAGGATGAGGGTCTTCGCAGGCACTTGGTTGCTGATCGTGGTCTTGGTGTCGGCAATCGTGTTGGCCGTGGCCAGATAATTGCCGGTGCCCGCTTCACGGGGCGCGGCACGCAAGCGCGCCATAACAGTCGGGTTGGTGAGGTATTGTGCATTCTCCACGTTCGCCAGATCCAGCTTCTCCGCCAGCTTTAGCAAAGCATCCCATGACAAGGTGGCAAGCGATGCGCTCTGAATGTTCGGGGTGTTGAGAATGCCCAGCGGTTCAAGATTGCCATCGCCGGAGAGAATGGCCTTGTCCAAGGCGTCCGCCATGACGTAGGCGATGTCGTCGCTGATCAGGGCGTTGATGTCCGGCGAACTTTGCTGAATCAGTTGGCGGCTCACCTGCGCCAGAGCGCCAACGTGCTTCGGCTTCATAGTCACGTTGTCAAAGGTCATGCCCGACTCGGTCAACGGGCTGTCCTCGGCCACCCATGCGGCGGCCATGCCGGTCTTGAAGCGGGGGATTACCACGTCACCACGCAAGCCCGTCAGGGTACGGATACCAAGGGAGCGCATGACCAATGACTTGCGCAGCGGCGCGATAAACTCGGATGCCCGGAAGTCGTTCGGCACGATTCCGGCAGCGGTGGTCGTGGTGTTGGTGTCGCGGGTCTCGAACGCGCTCATCGGCACGTAATACCCTTCCGCCTTCTTGCCTGTGCGCTTCTCGGTCTCGCGGTTGAACTCGGCCAAAGCGCCGGATACCGGCTCGCCCATCTGGGCGCGGATGGCATCCATCACCGTCACGCGCTTCTCCAGTTGTTGGAAGGCAGCGTCCGGCTCGCGCGCCGTCTCGTACTGCGCGAGAAACGCCGCGCGCTCCTCTTGCTGCTCAAGCCCGGCCACCTCGGTCTTCAGCTTGTCGAACTGCTCGGCTTCATCAGCCGACAGCTCGCGCTTCTCCTGCTCGGCCTTGTCGATCATGCCGCGCATCTGCCCGACAAGCCCAGCCTTTTTCTCTCGAATCTCGAAAATTTTCATTGCGTTATCCACGGGTGAAGGAAGTCCAAGCGCTCCTTATATCCCTCCACGGGGGGGATGGCAATGAGTTGGCATTAAACGGATTTATAAAGTTTGAAACGGGGGAAAAGATAAGTATAAAAAAGGGAAATTTTAAAAGGTGTAACGGTAACGCTGTAATATGTTGATTTTAATTAATGTTACGCGTTACAGTATTTTAGAAAAACTCCTATATACATATCTTCTTTTTTATACCCCTACCCTTATATTTTTTCTTTTCTACTTTTTATAAAAATAGGTGTAACAGCGTAACGATAAATAAAAATACTATTAAAATTAAAAACATAAGTGTTACAGTGAAGCCGTAACGCCCCTGTAACGGGTGTAACACCAGTGGCGGGAAGCGCAGGGGTCATTTATACCCCTGCCTTACCATTTCATCCTTGGCAAACTTTGTGTCCATTTTGGCTTTTTCTGTCAGCGCCCACACTCTGGTTGGCGAACCTCCTATGCGGATAGCCACGCTACTGAATTTCGTTTTTTGGTAAAGTTTCTCGATCTCCTCTTTCGTGACTTCGCCGAACGGGTTGCCCCCCTCCTCACCAGCCAAAGTTTGGCAATACTTGACAACGTCTTCCTTACGCATGGCCTCAAATGGCGGGGCGGCCATGAACTCGCGGAATACCCGTTCCACGGTTGACAAATTGCTTTCAATCATAGCGCGCCGTGCGGCGTTATCCCTCGGGTTGTGGAAGTCCATGCCGCTGTAATCGAATGCCATCAAATAGGTATGCACTGCCGGGATAAAACGCGGGTTGCTCAATATCTCCCCATATAAACGCCGATAATAGACTTCGGGCTTTTTCTCTGTCGGGCCTTCGATGATATAAAACCGCCGGGTTCTGTCCTCGATGGGTAAAGCATCCATATTGTTTGAGAAAAATAGCATATTGGCGTAAATTCTCGTTTCTTTTTCTGCCTTGTGTTTCTCATTGATTCGCAATATTGGCGCGTCGATTTTCTGTTTGATGAGTTCGAGAATTTCTTTTCGGTTGTGTGAACCACTGTCGGTTTCCTCGATGGCGCATAAAATGACGTTCGCCAAATATGAATTGAATTGACTGCTGACGAAGCTGGTCATTTCGGGCGTAGATATATTCTTCTCGCCCAACAGGCCGCGCATCACTTGCAGCACCCAACCGCGCCCGGTGCCCTCGGCGCGGCTCACATGAAGGGGCGCGGTCGTCAGTCTTTCTGCCGGGGCGCGCATCGTCTTTGCCAGCCAACCAATAAACCATTGTCGGTCTATTTCATCCGGTATCAGATAACCCAAATGGTCGAGAAACACGGATACCATCGCCGGGTCATGCACGGTTTCAAAAGTCGGCAAGCGGAAGGTGTTCAACCAGTGGACGCCATCTTCCTTGAAAACCTCCGGTTTGCCGGGCTGATAGATTGCGCTGTGCGCAACCTTCTTGAGGGGCGATTTACGCCACAGATCCACAACCCGCTTGGTGGTCGGCTTTCCTTTATCAGTCAGGGCGGGGGCGGTGTAGCCGCCGAAGGCTTCAAGAAACCCTTTGAGGGAATACGGTTGGCGCGTATGCGCGCCCTGTTCGCCAATCCAGACGACTTGATCCGTTTCCGCCACATAGATGAAGTTTTCCTCCATCCATGCCAATGTTCCCTCAATGCCTGCTTCCCGTTCCCGGCGAACTTTCGCCGCGTCGGCAAGAATCGTGCGGCCAGTAATGCCGTTCGGCTTCAGGGCGTCAAAACTCCGCCAATGCTTGCGGCAATCTTCGCTGCCTTCGTAGCTGCTCGCCGTACTGCTCCACTCATCCCACACCGCGAAGCCTTCTTCACGGCCACCGAATTCATGGTGGATTGCCTGCCCGTACTTGATCCAATCGTGGTAGTCCTCTGCCGAAAGCTCCGCCAATGCTTTCTGGATTTTCTCCGGCTCTCCCAACGGTGGTTCGGGCATCGCCAGCTCATCATCTTCCGCCTCCTTGCGCGACTTGCTCCTGCTTCTCGCCTTCTTCCAGCGTTGATCCTCCGCCGCTTCATCGAACCACTGCGCCAGTTCTTCGGCTTGCGCCTTTGTCAGCAAGGGCAAGTCCTCTTTGCGGGGCATCTCGCCATCCGGCCAAGTGTATTCTTGGCCGGTGTCCGGGTGAATGCCATGCAGCACTGAATATTGCCCATCGCCCAGAATCTCCAGACGGTGTGGCTTCTCTTGGTCTTCTTCGGACGTCCAGCCCGAAGAAGTGATTTTCCTGAACGGGGCATCGGTGCGGAAGAAGACGGCAAACTTCGGGGCGCGCCCTATCCGGCGGCGGACGTTTTTACCGAACTTCGCTTCCAAATGGTGCAACACGGCTTCCGTCATCATGGCGTCGGTAACATCCACGTCCACGCAGACGATTTCCCCTGTTATAATGCCCACGCCATAAGATTCCTTGCTTTTTATGGCAGTTTCCCAGCATTTGCTATTCTGCTTGGATTTTCCCCAGCGATCCCCGTCGGAATTCCCGCCTGCGGGGATTTTTGTTTTCGGCTTGATCACCCGCAGGTGCTCTCCGTAACCCTTGGCAATCAAGCCGAGGCTTCTTTCTTTCAGATAATTCACGCCCGGCCTCCTGTAGCAGTCTGCCAAAAGGTTTCCGCCATCAGGCTTTCCGCCTTCAAGAAGTCCGAATAGACGGCAAACAGGGGGCTTGCGTCGATCATATCCTTGGCAACCGTCAGCAAGTGATAGAGACGGTGCGCATTATGCGGCGACTTCAGGCGATGCAGCACGCCCACCTCTGTTCCTTCATGGTCGAACATGTCGCGCGCCGCCTCTATCACGGCTCCAAGGCCGCCAAGCAGCTCATCCGCAGCTGAAAGCTTGTCGTCCAGCACGCCCATGGCTTCCTTCAATCCTTTCATCATTTGCTCTCCTTGTTCGCACAGTTATCAGCGTCAAAGCCTTCTTCCAGCCCGGCGATCCATTCCAGCACGCGCTTTTTGCGCCACATGGACTTGCGGTTGCCAATGCGCACCGGCTCGGGGAAGCCGTATTTCTTGATCGCGTTGTAGAGGGCAGAGGGTGAGGACCAGCCCACCACCTTGCGGACGGTCGCGCTATCCCACAGCACCAGATCTTCGGGGATGGTCGGGTTGGTTTCTTGTAAAGCTGGGACTTGCATGTTGTTTGCTCCTGTAAAAATGGAAATATAAGCAATAGTAGCAATAGTGGAAATTATGAACACAAAAATATGTTCGAGGCAAATACTAGACGAACACGGGCTAGCGTGCAATAATTTCCGCACACAAAAAGCCAAGAATTTCACAATGCACAGTAAAGAAAAGAAAAATAGAGTTGGTCGCCCAGAACGTTATCCTGGTGAGGAAGCTACGCGATTGTCGGCGCTCATGCGCCCGCGATACAAAAAAGCCCTTGAAATGCTGGCGAATTATCGACAAACCAGCGTTTCCGAAGCAGCGGAATTCGCTGTAGCGTTCATGGCGCAGCGTGTCGAAGTGGGCGGCGCCCCTTTGCTGGATTACGTCCGCCCGCCGGATGAAAGTTTCAACCGGTACTTATCGGCTGCTGTGCTCAAAGTGAACAAAGAAGACGGTCGTAGTGTTGACGAGGAAGGGACAGAAAGATTCCAAAAAGAAGTGGACGAAGTGATGGATACGCCGGATGTCTTGCGCAGCCCGGCAGAAAATTTTGTCGCTTCAGTATTATCTTTTTTGGTTATGATCGGAATGTCTTCCCCTTATTACTTTGTCTTTGATAAGTTAAAGTGGGCGATATTGGAAGACTGGAAAGAAGGCCGCACACTTGAGGAAGTCAACACCACACTTTTTGAAGTAGATAAATACCTAAACGAAAAATACAAAAGGAAGAAGGGATCCTAAATCCAAAACTGGATTCATGCTTAAAGTCGCTATTTTTTACCATCAAGAAGCGCATACCTTGGTAAAATGAACCCATAAATTCCGATTTTATGAATCCGTTTTACCAAATTTCTGCCGCAGTGCCTCAATCTCTCCCGCCCAGTAGGCCATAATCTCGCGGCGCTCCCCCAGATACTGCCCCCGGTCGTAGGCTTGTTCGGTCTTGCTGCCCACGCTGTGCGCAAGGCACAGCTCCAGCGCCTCGCGGCGGAAGCGGCCAGTCTCGCCCAGATACGAGCGCGCCAGACTGCGGAAGCCGTGCGCCGTGGTATCTATCCCAAGGCGGTTCATCGCCATGCGCACGGTCTCGGCGCTCATGTGCCCGCCGCTCCGCCCTTCAAACAGATACTCGCCCCGCAGGCTCGATGCTTGCAGCTCCCGCACAATCCCCAGCGTTTGCGCCACCAGTGGCACGCTATGCCCACGCCTTGCCTTCATCTGCTCCGGGGCAATCGTCCACAGCGCTTTCGCTTCGTCAATGTCCGCCCAGCGGGCTGCCACGGCCTCAGCAGGTCGAACCATGGTGAACAGCTGCCAGTAGATCAGCCGGTACGTCAGCGGCTTGATCCGCCCGTCTGCGGCTCCCTGCTCGATGGCTTCGATCAGCTGGGGCAGGTCGTCGGGTGACAGCGCGCGGAAGTGCGTCGTAGTGTGCTTCTTGAATGCCTTGGCCGTCACGCCCATTGCCGGGTTCATGTCAATCAGGCCGCGCGCCACGGCATAATCGAGCGCCAGCTTGACACCAACCTTGGTGCGCTTCAGATACTCCAGCACGCCGCGTTCTTCCATCCCTTTCAGCGATTCCACCACGTGGACGGGACGAATGTCCGTGACGTTCATGCTCCCCAGCGTGGGCATCACATTGTCTTCCACGGCTGCTTTTACCTGCTTGCCGTACTTGGCGCTTACGCCGGATTGCCAGCGCTCGAACCACTCGGCGAATACAGCCCGGAAAGTGCCCGCCTCTGCCGGTGCATCTTTCAAAGGCTCGCCCCGGCGCACCCGCTGCCGGATCTCCTCGCGCCATGCTCTAGCTTCGGCCAGCGTACAGCCTTCAAACGGGCGACGGATTTCCTCGCGCTTGCCGTTCACCATGGCGCGCATCACCCAGTTTTTGTTTCCCGTCGGGTAAACCCACAGCACTAGGCCGCCACCGTCGTTGAGCTTGTAGAGCTTGTCTTTCGGCTTGGCGTTCTTCACTTCGGTAGCGGTGAGAGGGGTCGCTTGCTTTGGCATGATACGTCTTCCGGGATGGGGTAATTACCCCATAGATTACCCCAAAAAAGTGTTGGTTACACGCAAATCCAAAAAGAGGCAAAAAGACGCATAAATAATATAACTATTGAATTTAAAAGGAAATTTATGACGTTTACGCATAAAAAAAGCAGCTCGAAAAAGCTGCTTTTTGGTGTAGTGGCGGAAGCGGTGAGATTCGAACTCACGGTGGGCTATCAACCCACGGCGGTTTTCAAGACCGCTGCATTAAACCGCTCTGCCACGCTTCCGTTGGTGTGCAAGGGTTGCCCCTGCGGTTTGAAGGCGCGCATCTTACCGATTTCGTTACAGGCTGTCCAGCGTTTTTGCGGCAGGATGCGTGCGTCGGCTCAGAGGATGAAGCGGCTCAGGTCTTCGTTGTCGGAGATGTTGCCGAGGGCGTTTTCGACGTAGGCGGCGTCGATGACGACGCGGTCGCCGTCGGTTCTGTCGGCGGCTTCGAAGGAGAGGCTTTCGGTGAGTTTTTCCATGAGGGTGTGCAGGCGGCGCGCGCCGATGTTTTCTGTGGTGCGGTTGACGTGGCAGGCGATTTCCGCAAGTTTGTCGACGCCGCTGTCGGTGAATTCGAGTTGGAGGTTTTCGGTGGCGAAGAGGGCGGTGTATTGTTTGATGAGGGAGGCGTCGGGTTCGGTGAGGATGCGTTTGAATTCGTCGATGCCGAGGGCTTTGAGTTCGACGCGTACGGGGAGGCGGCCTTGCAGTTCGGGGATGAGGTCGGAGGGTTTGGCGAGATGAAACGCGCCGGAGGCGATGAAGAGGATGTGGTCGGTTTTGATCATGCCGTATTTGGTGGAGACGGTGGAGCCTTCGACCAGGGGGAGGAGGTCGCGCTGCACGCCTTCGCGCGAGACATCGCCGCCGGTGATGTCGCTGCGTTTGGCGACTTTGTCGATTTCGTCGATGAAGACGATGCCGTTTTGTTCGGCGTTTTTGATCGCGGTTTGTTTGATTTCGTCATCGGAGACAAGATTGTCCGCTTCTTCTTCGGCGAGGTGGACGAGGGCGTCGGCGACGGTCATTTTGCGTTTGCTTTTTTTGCCACGGCCGAGGTTTTTGAACATTTCCGTGAGTTGGTTGCTCATTTCTTCCATGCCGGGCGGGGTCATGACTTCGAAGGTGGCACCGGCGCTTTCGCTGATGTCGATTTCGATGATTTTGTCGTTCAATTCTTCGCGCAGGATGCGTTCGCGGTAGGTTTTGCGTGCGGGGTTGTCGGCGCTGGTTTGTTCGATGTTGTCTGTCCACGCGGTTTGGCTGCGCGCGGGGGGAACGAGGGCGTCGAGGACGCGTTCGAGGGCTTTTTCCCGGGCTTTGGCTTTGACGCGTTCGCGCGCGCGTTCGCGTTCGAGTTTAATGGCGGTTTCGGCGAGGTCGCGGATGATGGAGTCGACGTCGCGGCCGACGTAGCCGACTTCGGTGAATTTGGTGGCTTCGACTTTGACGAAGGGGGCTTCGGCGAGTTTGGCGAGCCGTCGCGCGATTTCGGTTTTGCCGACGCCGGTGGGGCCGATCATGAGGATGTTTTTCGGGGTGATTTCGCTTCGCAGCGGTTCGTCGATCTGGCGGCGACGCCAGCGGCTGCGCAGGGCGTTGGCGACGGCGCGTTTGGCGTCTTTCTGGCCGACGATGTGGCGGTCGAGTTCTTCCACAATTTCACGCGGCGTCATGTTCAAATCACGATATTCGGTGTTGTTATCCATGTAGGAGTCCTTGATTTTGAAGAGGAGAGCGCCGCGTGCACTCGGAGGCAAGCAAAGGCGCTAAAAGAAAGTTACTGCTGGTTGCGATTGACCGCGGAGCTTGCAGGCATTATGCGCCTCGTGTCACCGGCGTCATGTTGAGATCGCGGTATTCGGTTGAGTTGTCCATATAAAAGTCCTTGGATTTTGGAATGTTTTTGTTGGGGTTCGCCTGCGGCTTACCACCAACCTACGGGACGGCTTAGTCTTTCAGCTCGTCGGTGATGATGTTGTGGTTGGTGTAGACGCAAACGTCGGCGGCGATTTCCAGGCTTTTGCGCGCGATGTCGAGGGCGCCCATGTCGGTGTTGTGATACAGGGCGCGGGCGGCGGACAGCGCAAACATGCCGCCGGAGCCGATGGCGGCGATGTCGTCTTCCGGTTCGACGATGTCGCCGTTGCCGGAGAGGATGAGGGTGTGTTCGGGGTTGGCGACGATGAGCATGGCTTCGAGGCGGCGCAGGGCGCGGTCGGTGCGCCATTCTTTGGCGAGCTCGACGGCGGCGCGCAGGAGTTGGCCGTTTTGCGCTTCGAGTTTGGCTTCAAAGAGTTCGAAGAGGGTGAAGGCGTCGGCGGTGGCACCGGCAAATCCGGCGAGGATTTGGTTGTGATGCAGGCGGCGGATTTTGCGGGCGTTGCCTTTCATGATGGTTTGCCCGAGGGAGACTTGGCCGTCGCCGGCGATGGCGACGTGGCGTCCGCGGCGCACGGAGAGGATGGTAGTGGAATGGGCGTCGAACATGGCTGTCCTTGGTTGAAAATGTCCGCCCTTTGTGGGGATGGGCAGGGGCTTTTCAAGGTGGGGCAGGGGGCGGCGCGAAATATTGTGTGGAGGGGGTGATGGTGATTTTTTACCATGATGAAGCGCTTTGTGCGAGAAAATTTCTCATTCAAAGCGCTTAATTATGGTAAAAAATCGCTATTTTTGTAGTTTTTGTGAATTTCAGGCAATAAAAAACCCCGCTGAATCAGGGCGGGGTTTTGGATTAGGCATTGCGAGAGGGGGGTAAAATTATTTGCTCACCGGAACTTCAACAACGCCGTCAACAGCGATGTCTACGCGACGGTTTTGGGCACGGCCTTCGGCAGTGGCGTTGTCGGCAACCGGGTTGCGCTCGCCGTTACCGTAGGCTTCAATCAGGGAAGCGGGGACGCCGTTTTCGATCATGTAGTTGCCAACGGCAGCGGCACGACGCTCGGAAAGCTTCTGGTTGTAAGCGTCAGAGCCTTTGGAGTCGGTGTTGCCCACAACGGTGATTTTCTGAACGTTGGCACCACGGCTGTTCAGGTCTTGCGCCAGTTGCTGGATGGCTTGTTTGCCTTCCGGCTTGAGGACGGCTTTGTCGAAGTCGAAGTAGGTGTCGGCAGACAGGGTGATGACTTGTCTTTCCTGCTTCATTTCTTTCGGAGGCTCGGGAGCCGCTTCGCCACAGCCGGTGCGGCCTTCGTTCTTGAGAACGGTAACGCACTGGTCGTAGTTGTTTTTGACAAGAATGCCAAAACCGGAAGTGAGGTCTTCCACGCGGGTTGAATCTGCAAAGGCAGAGGTTGCGCACGCCGCGATTGCAACCGAGGCAATCATTTTGTTTAATTTCATAGCTTTGAATCTCCCAATAACAAAACTTGCAAGTTTGTTGTTAAGTTCGGTGGGCTTGCGCCCAACTTTGACGGCATCCCTGCACCATGCATGCATCATCGGCCTGAATGCCCATCCACTGCGCATCATAAGCGTTTTGTTGCAAAAACGCAAAGGGAAAGTGTTAAAAATGCAACGACTCGGCGGGTTGTTTGTTGCAGAAATGATACAAAAGACAGGCTTTCGGTGTCGTGTTACTATACGCCGCTATTTTTGCGGTCGCTTTGTGGCTGTAAACGGTTTTTAAAAGATAAGGTTAGGGCATATGAGCGATTTTGCCAAAGAGGTGTTGCCGGTCAGTTTGGTGGACGAGATGCGCAGTTCGTATCTCGATTATGCGATGAGCGTGATTGTCGGGCGGGCGTTGCCCGATGCGCGCGACGGCCTGAAACCGGTGCATCGCCGCGTGTTGTTTTCCATGCACAAGCAGGGCAATGCCTGGAACAAGAAGTATGTGAAATCGGCGACGATTGTCGGCGACGTGATGGGGAAATACCATCCGCACGGCGACAGCGCGATCTACGACACCCTGGTGCGCATGGCGCAGCCGTTTTCCCTGCGTTATCCGCTGGTGGACGGGCAGGGCAACTTCGGTTCGATGGATGGCGATCCGCCTGCCGCCTATCGTTATACGGAAGCGCGCATGGCGAAAATCGCCCACAGCCTGCTCACCGACATTGAAAAGGAAACCGTCAATTTCGCGCCCAACTACGACGGCAGCCATCTGGAGCCGACGGTTTTGCCGACGCGCCTGCCGCATTTGCTGGTCAACGGCAGTTCCGGTATCGCGGTGGGCATGGCGACCAACATTCCGCCGCACCATCTGGGAGAAACGCTCGATGCCTGCCTTTATCTCCTCGACCACCCCGAGGCCGACATTGCCGCGCTGATGCGCTTCATCCCCGGCCCCGATTTCCCCACCGGCGCGCTCATCAACGGCGCGAAGGGCATCCGCGAAGCCTATGAAACCGGGCGCGGACGCATCTACATCCGCGCCAAGACCCATATCGAAACGGATGAGAGCAACGGCAAGCAAACCATCGTCGTTGACGAACTGCCGTATCAGGTCAACAAAGCCAACCTCCTCGGCAAAATCGGCGAACTCGTCAAAGAAAAGAAAATCGAAGGCATCACCGCGCTGCGCGACGAATCCGACAAAGACGGCATCCGCATGGTCATCGAGCTGCGCCGTGGCGAAGTCGCGGAAGTTATCCTGAACCAGCTCTTCCAGTTGACGCAACTGCAAACCGTCTTCGGCATCAACATGATGGCGCTCGTCGGCGGCCAGCCCAAACTGCTGTCACTCAAAGAAGCGCTCAACGTCTTCCTCGCCCACCGTCGCGAAGTCGTCACCCGCCGCACCATCTACGAACTGCGCAAGGCACGCGAACGCGCCCACATCTTGGAAGGCCTCTCCATCGCGCTCGCCAACATCGACGAAGTCATCGAACTCATCAAACAATCCGCAGGCCCCGCCGAAGCCAAAGCTGCACTCCTCGGCAAAGGCTGGGCGCCCGGGCAAGTCGTCGATATGCTCGCCCGCGCCGGTGCGGAAAATTCGCGCCCCGACGGTCTTGCCAAACAATACGGCATGCACGGCGACCTCTACTTCCTCTCCCCGGAACAGGCGCAAGCCATCCTTGACCTGCGCCTGCACCGCCTGACCGGCCTCGAACAAGACAAAATCTTTGAAGAATTCCAGGCCATCATCACCGAAATCGAAGGCCTCCTCGACATCCTGCAAATCCCCGAACGCCTGCTCGAAGTCATCAAAGAAGAACTCCTCGACATCAAAGCGCAATTCAACGACGTGCGCCGCACGCAAATCCTGGACACCCACTTAAACCTCTCGCTCGAAGACCTGATCGCCGAAGAAGACCGCGTGATAACGCTCTCGCACGAAGGCTACATCAAAGCCCAGCCGCTCTCCGACTACGAAGCGCAACGCCGTGGCGGCAAAGGCAAATCCGTCACCGCCGTCAAAGACGAAGACTTCGTCGAACAACTCTTCGTCGCCAACACCCACGACACCATGCTCTGCTTCTCCAACCGTGGCAAAGTCTACTGGCTCAAAGTCTACGAACTGCCGCAAGCCGGACGCAACGCCAAAGGCAAACCCGTCGTCAACCTCCTCCCCTTCGAACCCGGCGAACGCCTGAACGCCGTCCTCACCACCCGCGAATACCCTGACGACCAATACCTCTTCTTCGCCACCAAAGGCGGCACCGTCAAAAAAACCCCGCTCTCCGAATACTCGCGCCCGCGCACGAGCGGCATCATCGCCATCGACCTGCGCGGCGACGACGAACTCGTCGACGTCGCGCTGACCAACGGCAGCCGCGACATCATGCTCTTCTCCGACGCCGGCAAAGCCGTGCGCTTCCACGAAAGCAACGTGCGCAGCATGGGGCGCGGTGCGGGCGGCGTGCGCGGCATGAGCCTCGACGACGGCCAGCGCGTCATCGCCCTCTGCGCCGTCGAAGACGAAGGCGACATCCTCACCATCACCGAAAACGGCTACGGCAAACGCACCCCCGCCGCCGACTACCCGCAAAAAGGGCGCGGCACCAAAGGCGTCATCTCCATCGCCTGCAGCGAACGCAACGGCAGCGCCGTCTGCGCCGTACAAGTCATGGAAGACGAACACATCATGCTCGTCACCGACAACGGCACCCTGGTACGCACCCGCGTCGCGGAAATATCGACCAGCGGCCGCAACACCCAGGGCGTGCGCCTCATCCGCACCGCCAACGGCGAAAAACTGATAGCCGTTGCCAAAATCATCGCCGAAGAAGAGGGCGACGAAGCGGACAATAGCGGCATCGAACACCCTGAAACAGAAGAATAAAACATAAAACTGGTAAAAATAATCATTTTTTACCACCATGAAGCGCTTGGCGTGAGAAAATTTCTCATAACAAGCGCTTTGTTATGAGAAATTTTCTCATTCTGCTTCGTAGGGTGGGCTTCAGCCCACCAGAAAACATATAGTGGGGCAGGTGCGTAACCGTACATTTCGGGAAAACCACTACCACCTCATGACGCCACTTCATTTCATAAAAAGGCAAAAAATAATCATTTTTTACCACCATAAAGCGCTTACCGTGAGAAAATTTTGCACAACAAGCGCTTTTCTATGAGAAATTTTCTCATTCTGCTTCGTAGGGTGGGCTTCAGCCCACCAGAAAACATATAGCGGGGCAGGCGCGTAACCGTACATTTCAGGAAAACCACTACCACCTTATGACACCACTTCATTTCACAAAAAGGCAAAAAATAATCATTTTTTACCACTATTAAGCGCTTATCGTGAGAAAATTTTGCACAACAAGCGCTTAATCATGAGAAAAAATACCATCTTATCCAGAACACCCCATGACCCCGGAACAGCTCGAAAAATACCTGCGGCAAACCGCCAGTTACACCAGCCTGCGCGCGGCCTACGATTATCAAGCGGTGCTGCACGAACAAATCGATGTCGATATCTTCCTCTACCACTGCCAGGACAAGCGCAAGAAACCTTACGAAATCAAAGTTAAAGAACTGGATAACGGCAAACTCGCCACCAGCTGCGATTGCCCCAACGGCCGCTTCAGCCTGTGCAAACACGCCATCGCCGCCCTGCGCGAGCATGTGGACACCCGCCAGGAAGCGCTTGCCGCACGCCGCAGCCAGCAGCAGCCGAAAAGCGACACCTTGAGCTATCCCATTGACGAACATGGCGACATCGACTGGCGCGCCATCCTCGACGACTTCCACGGCAAACAGGTTTACCGCCACTACTTCTCCACCGCCGACACCACCCTCGACACCTTTGCCGACGGCGTCATCACCCTGAAAAACCGTGATTATCACCAAAGCAACCGGCAAACCTTCACCCGCAGCGCCGATGGCCGGAGCGTCGAACTCGCCTGCGACTGCAAACAAAAACGCCACCGCCACTACTGCGTCCATCTCCTCGATGCCCTGACATTTCTGGAAAAACGCCTCGGTGCCGATTGCCTGCACCCCGACTACGCCGCGCGCCGCCTGCGCGACGGGCTTGCCCGCTACGGCCTCACCCCCGACGACGATTATCACCAGTGGTTTGAACAGGGATTTGATGCCAAAGGCTTTTACCTGCGCCCCACCATCGACGGCCTGCAACCGCTGGAAGTGCCGCAAAGCCTGCTCTCAGACATCCTTGGCGAACACCCCACCGCCCTGCAACGCGGCGTAGCCACGCCGGAAAAAGGCATCGCCATCAGCTTCGAGTTTGACGGCAAAGACTTCAGCGGCCTGCGCATGCTCGAAGGCAAATACGACAAAACCGGCCAGGAACTCAGCAAAAATTTCAAAGAAATAGACCAATACAACCTGAGTGGCATCCTCGAAAGCGATGAACACGGCGACCACGTCCCCGTCCTCTTCCACAAAATCGTGCAATGGCACAACCGCCTGAAACTCATCCACTCGAAACGCGACAACCGCGCCCGGCAGCAGGCACTCGTGCGCGGCGCGGCACTCTTTGCCGAGATCTGTACACAAAGCGCCGCAGCGGGCATCCCCTTGTTTGCCCACACCTACAAAGAACGCTACAGCCGCAAATCCCTGACCCCGCTCAACATCGTTCATGACCCCGTTGACGTGCAATTCACCTTGGACGAAGACGAATCCCTCTACCACCTCACCGCGAAAATCACCATCGCGGGCAAGCCCTACGCATTGTCAAACCGCAAACTGCGCTGGTACGGCTTCTTCCTCCGCCGCGACGACGACATCATCCCCATCGCCGACCCCCTGCTCATCGCCGACCTCGGCCAATACCAGGCCACCCCGGAAATGCGCTTCCTGAAACACGGCCACGGCGACTTCCACGAACGCATCATCAAACCCTTAAGCCGCCGCCACGCCATCCACGGCCTGAAAAACGCCGCGCCGCGCAAGGGCAAAAAAGACACGACAACAGCAAAAACCGGCATCCCCCAGGTCTACCTCAACGAAGAAGACGGCTGGATCACCTTCCGACTCGCCATGCAATACGGCGAACAACTCATCAACGTCAACAACCGCGAAATCCTCCTTTCCCGCGATGCCCACGGCCGCGTGCATGTAACAGCGCGCGATGACGAAGCCGAAGCTGCCCTCATCGCCCGCTTTGAAAGCCTGCACCCCCACTTCGTCAAAAGCGGCGACCACTACCTGCTGCCGCCGCCAGCCCTCGTGGAAAACGGCTGGCTGCTCGACGCCGCCGCACAACTGCACGACGCCAACATCGAACTCCTTGGCGTCAAAAACCTCAAAGACTTCAAATACAACCTCAGCAAACCCAGCCTCGCCATGCGCATCTCCTCCGGCACCGACTGGTTCGACCTCGAAATCGACATACGCTTCGGCGAACAAAGCGTCAGCCTCAAAGACCTGCAAAAAGCCTTCCTGAAAAAAAGCCGCTACATCCTCCTGAACGACGGCAGCACCGGCATCCTCCCCGAAGACTGGCTCACCCGCCTCACCCCCTACCTGCAAAGCGGCGACCTCAAAAAAGACCGCATACAACTCGCCCACAGCCAATTCGCCATCCTCGACGACCTCTGCGACCAACTGGAAAACACCCCCGCCTTCCTCCTCGACCTGCGCGAACGCAAAAAACGCCTGCAAAACCTTCATCTGGAAGCCGACATCCCCGTGCCGCAAAGCATCCAGGCCGAACTGCGCCCCTACCAGCGCCACGGCTTGAACTGGCTCAACTTCCTCCACGAAAACCGCCTCGGCGGCTGCCTTGCCGACGACATGGGCCTCGGCAAAACCCTGCAAACCATCGCCTTCCTCGCCCACCTCAAAGAAACCCAACCCCCCGGCAAAGCCAGCCTCATCGTCGCCCCCACCTCCCTCATCTTCAACTGGCAGCAAGAACTGGAAAAATTCTGCCCCAGCCTCACCGTCCTCACCCACACCGGACAACACCGCCACGACCACACGCAACACTTCGACAACCACGACCTCGTCCTCACCACCTACGGCGCACTCCTGCGCGACATCGACCACCTCCAGCACCACCCCTTCCACTACATCATCCTCGACGAAAGCCAGGCCATCAAAAACCCGCAATCGCAGCGCTACAAAGCCGCGCGCCTGCTGAAAGCCGACAACCGCCTGATACTCACCGGCACCCCCATCGAAAACAACACCTTCGACCTCTACGCCCAATTCTCCTTCGCCAACCCCGGCCTCCTCGGCAGCGCCGCGCAATTCAAAAGCCGCTTCGCCGACAGCATCGACAAAAACGCCGACCAAAACAGCGCCGAACTCCTCGCCAAACTCATCCAGCCCTTCATCCTGCGCCGCAGCAAAGCACAAGTCGCCCACGAACTCCC
This sequence comes from Cardiobacteriaceae bacterium, assembly GCA_030532785.1. GTDB lineage: Bacteria > Pseudomonadota > Gammaproteobacteria > Cardiobacteriales > Cardiobacteriaceae > JAUMXB01. The sequence continues at coordinate 6,131 of JAUNKJ010000007.1, read as the reverse complement.
GCCCAAAGTCGAAAGCATCCTCTACTGCGACATGGACAAAAACCAGCGCAAACTCTACGAACACACCAAACAACAATACCGCGACCAACTCCTCGCCAAAATCGACGCCGACGGCATCGCCAGCGCCCAGCTCCACATCCTCGAAGGCCTCATGAAACTGCGGCAAATCTGCAACAGCCCCGCGCTCCTGCGCGACGACGCCGACTACGGCGACCAATCCGCCAAACTCGACCTCCTCCTCGAAAACATCCGCGACAAAACCGGCAAACACAAAATCCTCGTCTTCTCCAGCTTCGTCAAAATGCTGCGTCTTATCGAAACACGCCTGCAAGCGGAAAACATCGCCAGCGAATACCTCGACGGCCAAACCCGCAACCGCCGGGAAAAAGTGGAAAACTTCCAGGAAAACGACGACGTGCGCGTCTTCCTCATCAGCACCAAAGCCGGCGGCACCGGCCTCAACCTCACCAGCGCCGACTACGTCTTCATCGTCGACCCGTGGTGGAACCCCGCCGTGGAAAACCAGGCCATCGACCGCGCCTACCGCATCGGCCAGGACAAACACGTCATGGCCTACCGCCTGATCTGCAAAGACAGCATCGAAGAAAAAATCCTGCAACTCCAGGAAAGAAAACGCCACATCGCCGACAGCATCATCAGCATCGACGGTGAACAGAAAACCTTCGACCTCAAGACCGTCAAAGCATTGTTCTCATAAAAACAACAAAAATAGATGTTTTTTACCATACCAAAGCGCTTATCGTGCAAAAATTTCTCAAAATAAGCGCTTTTCCATGAGAAAATTTCTCATACCACCCTGTGTGGTGGGTGTCAACCACCATTGCCCGCAGGGCAAAACCTAGGGTGGGCTTCAGCCCACCATCACATGCTGCAAGGCATGAATGACAGCACACATCCAACTTTTCGGCTAGATACGTCTGCGCTATACTTCCCGCGCCCTTGTTTTCGGAGCACACCATGAGCGAAGCCACCATCTTCATGACCAACCGCACCCAGGCCGTGCGTCTGCCCGCCGATGTGCGTTTTGCCGAACATGTCAAAAAAGTGCATGTGCGCGTAGTCGGCGAAGAACGCATCCTGACCCCGGTTGACCACCTGTGGGACAGCTTTTTCTTCGGTAGCCGAAGCGCCAGCGAAGACTTCATGAGCGAACGCGAAAACGCCATCCAGCCGGAACGCGAGCCTTGGTAATGCTGAAATATCTGCTGGATACCAACATCGCGATTTACGTCATCAAACGCCGTCCGCCTGCCGTGGCTGACATCTTCAACCGCTACGCCGGGCAGATAGCCGTGAGCAGCATCACCGTGGCCGAGCTTTGCTACGGCGTGGAAAAAAGCGCATATCCCGCACGCAATGAAAAAACCTTGCAGGATTTTTTGTCGCGACTGATCGTCTTGCCCTACACGGAAAAAGCCGCCGCCCATTTCGGCAACATCCGCGCCCTGCTGAGCAAAAGCGGCCAGCTGATCGGCGAAAACGATCTCCACATTGCCGCCCATGCGCGCAGCGAAAGCCTGGTGCTTGTGACCAACAACCTGCGTGAATTCAGTCGGGTGGAAGGACTACGGCTGGAAAACTGGATTGCCACGGCGCCGTAAAGCAAAACGGCGCTTTTACCCACAACGGAGCCCCCATGCGAACCCTAGCCGAACTGCGCGAAGCCATTGATGCCCTTGATGCCGACATCCTCGCCAAACTCTCCGCGCGCGCGCGTTGCGCCCAGGAAGTGGGCGAAGTGAAAAAAGCGGAAGAGGGCGACAACATCGTCTTTTACCGCCCCGAACGCGAGCGCCAGGTCCTCGCCCGCATCGCCGAACTCAACGACGGCCCCTTGCCCGACCAGGAAGTGATGCGCCTTTTCCGCGAAATCATGTCCGCCTGCCTTGCCCTCGAACTGCCGCTCAACGTCGCCTATCTCGGCCCCGAAGGCACCTTCACCCAGGCCGCCGCCCTCAAACAATTCGGCCATTCCGTGCGCACCCAGCCCAAGCGCTCCATTGCCGACGTCTTCAAAGCCGTGGAAACCGGCGCGTGCAACTACGGCATTGTTCCCGTGGAAAATTCCACCGAAGGCATGGTCACGCACACCCTCGACACCTTCGTCACCTCCAGTCTCAACATCTGCGGCGAAGTGCAACTGCGCATCGAGCAAAACCTCCTCACCCACGCCGCCGAGCTCAAAGACATCAAAACCCTGTATTCCCACAGCCAATCGCTCGCCCAATGCCGCAACTGGATTGCGGAAAACCTGCCCGATGCCGACTGCCACGTCGTTGCCAGCAACGCCGAAGCCGCGCGCCTTGCCGCAGAAAACCCCGAAGCGGCCGCCATTGCCGGGAAAATGGCGGCAGAACGCTATGAAATTCCCGTGCGTTACGCCCACATCGAAGACGACGGCAACAACACCACACGCTTCCTCGTCATCGGCAAACAAACCATCGGCGCCAGCGGCCAGGACAAAACCACCATCCTCGTCTCCTCGCACAACCGCCCCGGACTCCTCTACAAACTCCTCGAACCCATCGGCCGCCACGGCGTCAACATGACCCGCATCGAATCGCGCCCGAGCAAACAGGGTATGTGGGAATATGTCTTCTTCATCGACCTCGACGGCCACCAAAGCGACCCCAACATGCAAGCACTGCTCGCGGAACTGCGCGAAACCGCGAGCCTTTTCCGCGTGCTTGGCAGCTACCCCAAGGCGGCGTTATCGTGAAGCGCTTTCGCGCGCGCATGATGCGCTTTGAACGCGACAAGGGCTGGCATTATGTCCCCGTGCCGACCGAATTGACGCAAACCCTGTTGCCGCTTGCCGATCGCGGCCTGATTGCCGTGCAAGCGGAAGTGGGCGGAATGGCGTGGCGCACCTCGCTGTTGCCCATGGGCGATGGCACGCATTTCCTCGCCTTGCCGCAAAAAGTGCGGCAACGGGCGGGATTGCAGCTCGGCGATTGGGTAGAGGTATCCTTTGCCACCAGAACAAGATCGTAAGCGATTGTAGGGACGTTGCCTGCAACGTCCGTTTCCAAAAAATACAATGGCAACCGTAGGGTGGGCTTTAGCCCACCGTTTTGCCCGCAGGGCAACGTGTAGGCTGGGTTAGGCGTTAGCCGTAACCCAGCGCGATGTTTGCGAATATTTGCTGGGTTACGCCCTACGGGCTAACCCAGCCTACCATCGCTGCGCGATACCGCATGGGCTTACGCCCATCCTACGACATTTATTCATAAAAACATCAAAAATAGTGATTTTTTACCATCATAAAGCGCTTATCGTGAAAAAATTTCTCACAACAAGCGCTTTACGATGAGAAATTTTCTCACTATACCGATTTTTGGGGAAGCGGCTATAATGCCGCCCCTGTTTTTGGCAGAGGTCAACATGCTGAAATTTTATAAATACTTCGAAGGGAAGACCCAGCCTTTCCCGCCGGGGGACGAGGGCGCACCGCCGCAAACGCTGTTTGCCTTTATCCGCCATTACTGTCGCGGGTTTTATCTGCCTTTGATTGCCATCATGGTCGCGAACATCATCTACGGCGGGCTGGAGGTGCTGGTCTACGGTTTTGTCGGCAGCATTGTCGATTGGCTGGGGGCGAAAAATCCTGACACACTGCTTGCCGATGAAGGCAGTTATCTGTTCTTCATGGGGCTGGTATTGCTCGTATTATTGCCGCTGCTGAACGCCATCAGCACCTTTGCCCGCCATCAGATGATCATGGGCAATATGCCGATGGCGGCGCGCTGGCGGATGCACAATTACCTCCTCGGCCAGAGCATGGCGTTTTATCAGGACGAATTTTCCGGGCGGGTGTCGGCAAAGGTGATGCAGACGGCGCTCGCGGTACGCGCGGTTGCGACCTCAATGACGGACGTCATGGTCTATGCCGCTACCGTTTTCCTCTCCATCATCCTCATGATGGCGAGCCTGCACTGGGCGATGCTCTTGGTGATGCTCGCGTGGTTCACGGTGTACGCCACGCTGCTGAAAATCTATTTGCCGCGACTCAAGAAAGTGGCAGAAGAACAGGCGGATGCGCGCTCGATGATGACCGGGCGCATCACCGACGCCTACACCAATATCGCCACCGTCAAACTCTTTGCCCACACCCGGCGCGAGGCCGATTACGCGCGCAGCGCGATGGGCGAATTTTTGGGTACGGTGTACCGCCAGTTCCGCTTGGCGGCAGGGCTGGATATTTATCTCACTACCTTGAATTTCGTGCTGATTTTCGCCGTCGGCGCACTCGGCATCGGCCTTTGGATGCACGGGCATATCACGGTCGGCGGCATTGCCATCGCCGCCGGCTTGGCGATGCGGTTGAACGGCATGTCGCACTGGATCATGTGGGAAATCGGCGGCCTGTTTGAAAACATCGGCACGGTGGCGGACGGCATGAACATGCTCGCCAAACCCGTTGCCGTGCAGGACAAGAGCGACGCGCGCGAATTGCAGGTGGCGCAGGGCGGTATCGCGTTTGACAACGTCAGCTTTGCCTACGACGGCGACAACAAACCGCATGTGCTTCACGACCTCACCCTCAATATCAAGCCGGGCGAGAAAATCGGCCTTGTCGGCAGAAGCGGCGCGGGAAAATCGACTTTGGTCAATGCCTTGCTGCGTTTTTACGACGTTGATCGCGGTGAAATCCGCATCGACGGCCAGAACATCGCCGACGTTACCCAGGACAGCCTGCGCCGCCACATCGCGATGGTCACCCAAGACACCTCGCTCCTGCACCGCTCGGTGCGCGACAACATCCTCTACGGCCGCCCCGATGCCACGGAAGCGGAATTGCAACGCGCCATCGTTCAAGCCGAAGCCGCTGAATTCATTGCCGGATTATCAGATCCGCGCGGCAACACCGGGCTGGATGCGCAAGTCGGCGAACGCGGGGTGAAACTCTCCGGCGGCCAGCGCCAACGCATCGCCATTGCCCGCGTCCTTTTAAAAGACGCGCCGATTCTGATCCTGGATGAAGCCACCTCGGCGCTCGATTCCGAAGTGGAAGCGGCGATTCAGGCAAGCCTGATGCAGCTCATGGAAGGCAAAACCGTGATCGCCATCGCCCACCGCCTCTCCACCATCGCCGCGATGGATCGCCTCATCATCCTCGACGGCGGCCGCATCGTCGAAGAAGGCAGCCACGACGAACTCCTTGCCAAAGGCGGCATCTACGCCCAGCTGTGGTCGCGCCAGACCGGCGGCTATTTGGGGGAGGATTGATGACGCCGGCGGAAAAAATCCTGCCGCGCCGCGCCGCATTATTGCCGCAAGCCAAAAAGCTGCGCATTCGCATGACGGATGCCGAGCAGAGTTTGTGGCAGCACTTGCGCGCCGGCCGTCTGCAGGGATATAAATTCCGCCGCCAGCAGCCTATTGGCGACTATATCGTTGATTTTCTTTGCCTCGCACCAAAACTGGTTGTAGAAGCCGATGGCGGACAGCACGGTGAGCAACAAGCCTATGACCAGGCGAGAACGGCTTATCTGCAAAGCCTGGGATTTACGGTGCTGCGATTCTGGAACCACGAGATTTTGCAACAGACGGAAAGCGTGTTGGACGCCATCTTGCAGCGCTTGCGTGAATTGGACGGGCGAGATGGGGAAATGGATGATGCGCAGCTGTTGTAGGCAAAGTGCTGAATCAAAGCCCCTCCCCCTACGGGGGAGGGGTGGGGGAGAGGGGTTGGATAAAGCCGCGCAGCGACATATCCATATGCAGCCATGGTCGAATGTTTGATTCTTTTGGTATCCCTCAAATGAATCGTTTATTTGCACAAATATTTCTTTACCCCTCTCCCCCTTCCCCTTTCTCGCTTCGCGAGCTCTTTCGAGTCCCGTGGGGAGAGGGGTTATTCGTGCCAATTTTTGTCTTCCGTACAGTCACGCAGATCATTCAGAGCTGTGGAGCGGCGAGGAGTCAAACACTTTTCCAAAAAACTATATTAAAAGGATATCCATGTTCCGCAGCTTTTTCTTGAACCGAAAATGGCAAGCCTGGTCGCTGGGCGGTTCGTTGCTGATTTGTCTCGTCACTTGGTACAAAGTGCAGCTTGATGTCGAGATCAACGAATGGTTCGGCGATTTTTACAACGCCGTGCAAAC
>JAUNKJ010000169.1 GCA_030532785.1 Cardiobacteriaceae bacterium | reverse complement strand
ACCCGACCATCCGCTTACCGATGGCAACGACATCCTGCAACGCATTGCCCGTGCGGAAAAAAACGCGCGCGATTCGCTGCTCGATATTCATGCCGCGCCCCATGAAATCGCCAACCTTGCTGACGCCAAATGGGGGCAAACCTTCAGCGAACGCCTGCAAAACGCGCTCGACGACCCCACCATCCGCATCATCGACATCCCCGCTGGGCGGCACGACCTCAGTGCCATCAACCTCGACCGCGCGCAACACAAACTCATTCGCGGCCACGGCGAAGACACCATCCTCACCTTTGCCAAAGACGATGCCGCCGCCTTCATCGCCAGCTCCGGCGGCCATGCCGCAAAACTCCTCTTCGCCAACTTCGTCCTCGACATGCACTGGCAGCAGGGCGATGCCGCTGCCAACGGCTTCCAGCTCTCGCGCGGCGACACCATCCAGTTCCACCACATCGCCGTGAAAAACGCGGGCGGTGCCGCCATCCTCGCCCAGGGCTTTGCGCAAAGCGGCAGCGGCACGAAAAACCTCCTCGTCCTCGACAGCCACATCGACGGCGCAGGCCTTGCCGACGGCACCGACGGCTTCGGCATCATGGTCAAAGACGCCTCGCCCGATGCCGCCATCATCGGCAACCGCATCGAAAACGTCATGGGCGGCATGGGCATCGGCGGCCACGCCACCGCGCTCGGCGCGCCCACCGGCATGGTCATCATCGGCAACCACATCTCCATGCAACGCTCCGCCACCGCCTTTGAAAGCATCGGCCTCACCAAAGGCGTGGACAACAGCATCATCGCCAAAAACCTGAGCGACCCCTCCTTTGACAACGGCATCTCCGTCAGCGCCGACAACAACCTTATCGTCAAAAACCACATCAGCGCCGCGTGGAACCACGGCATCTCCATCGACGGCAACCGCAACACCATCGTCGCCAACGACATCCACCACATCGGCGGGCAAAACGCAGGACTCGGCGAACAAAAAGACTACGCCGCCATCGCACTCGAAAACGCCGCCCACAACTACATCGCCAACAACCACGCCAGCGGCGGCGACATGGCCTACGCCATCAAATACAACGGCGAACAACGCGGCGGCAACCTCATCGGCCACAACGCCATCTCCGGCTACAACAAAAGCGAATACAACCTCCCGCCGCACACCGACGACCGCATCGGGCAAAACATCCCCGACAGCGGCATCGCCCCGCTAAGTGCCTCCGAACGCGATGAAATCGCCGACAACGCCGGCCCCGAACACACCGCCAACCACGCCCCCACCGACATCACCCTCTCTGCCTCCAGCATCGGCGAAGGCAAAGCAGGCATCGCCATCGGCAAACTCGCCACCACCGACCCCGACGCAAACGACAGCCACACCTACAGCGTCGACGACCCGCGCTTTGAAATCGACAACAACACCCTCAAACTCAAAGCCGGACAAGCGCTCAACTACGACGACGCACCAAGCATCACCCTCACCATCACCAGCACTGACCGGGGCGGGAAAAGCCACCAAAAAACCTTCACCCTCGCCGTCGAAGACGACCCCAACCACCCCGCGCCCCCCGCGCCCCAAGGCAAAGAAGCCGGCCTCAACCTCGACATCGCCCGCCACTTCTACCCCCTTGCCACCCTCAAAGCCTTCATCGACACCCTCGCCGACGCAGGCGGCACCTTCCTCCACCTCCACCTCTCCGACAACGAAAACTACGCCCTCGAAAGCGCACACCTCGGACAAACCACCGCCAACGCCACCCAGCGGCAAGACGGCATCTGGATCAACAACCACACACAAAAACCCTTTTTAAGCAACGCGCAAATCGCCGAACTCGTCGCCTACGCACACGCGAAAAACATCGCCCTCGTCCCCGAACTCGACATGCCCGCCCACATCCAGGGCGTACTTGACCTCCTGCGCCACGCGCGCGGCGACGCCTATGTAAAAAGCGTACAAGTCGACTGGACAGACGCAAACGGCCAACCCGTGCCACAACTCGACACCAACCGCCCCGAAACCCGCACCCTGGCCAAAACACTCCTCGACGAAATCGCCGCCCACTTCAAACACGCGCGCCACATCCACATCGGCGGCGACGAATTCCACGGCGCAGAAGCCCACAACCGCGAATACATCGACTTCGCCAACCACCTCGCCGCCCACCTCGCCGGAAAAAACCTGAAAACCCGCATCTGGAACGACGGCATCCTCAAAACCGCACTCGCCACCCTGAACCCCGACATCGAAATCACCTACTGGAACTTCGACGGCGACAAAAGCGGTGCCGAAGCCGCACACAACCGCCTCGTCCGCGCCAGCCTCCCCGACCTCATCGACGCCGGATACACCGTCCTCAACTACAACAACACCTACCTCTACCACCTCCCCGAAGCCCAACACCACAGCTCCTTCAGCCAAAGCGACCACGAAATGTACACCCGCCTCAAAGAATGGCATTTGGGGCTTTGGGACGGTAGCGACAACAGCAGCGCCATCACCGACACCAGCAAAATCGCCGGTGCCGCCATGAGCATCTGGGGCGAAAACGCCGGCACACTCGCCCCCGAAAGCATCGAAAAATTCACCGCAAGCCAACTCGCCACCCTCATCCGCATGACCAACGCCGCAGCCGACCCGCAAAGCGCCGACGCCACCGCACTGGAAAACCTGCAAAACGCCCTGCGCAACGGCGACTACAGCGGCATCGAACACCCCGTCTACCTCGACCTCGACCGCGCCCCGCAAAACGGCAGCCTCGACACCGGCGCGCTCGGCACCCAACACATCCGCCTCCTGCGCGAAAACCTCCTCGACAGCCGCGACAACTTTGAATTCTTCATCCGTGGCGACCAAAACGACACCCTCGCACTCGGACAACACTGGCAAAAAACCGGCGACACCGCCACCCTGCAAAACCCCGACTACCCCGCCGACCAAGTCACCTACCACGCCTACAGCCACGGCGACGACAAACTGTGGATAGACCAGGATTTGCAAATCCTCATTATGTGAATGAGAAATTTTCCCACCATTAAGCGCTTGTCATGAGAAAATTTCTCATGACAAGCGCTTCATTATGGTAAAAAAGCATCATTTTGAAAGAAAATATAAAAATAACACATCTTCAAAAAGATATGGGCAAATACTTGCTTCAATGTAACGAAAACATGTCATAATCGTCATGTTCGTGTCACGCAACACAACAGAACCGCCATCGGAACGGCATCCCCAGGAAACACATCACCATAAGGAATTGACCATGTACCTGCTCAAACTCGTCAGCCAGCAAGGCCAAACCCTCCAGCAAATCAACCTGAAAAGCGGCAACCTGCAACGCATCGCCGCCGTCGACAACGTCCATTACCAACTGGCCGACGCGCAAAGCGGCCTCGGCGCACAAGGCGTACAGGCGGGCAGGGCAGGAAACGACCTCCTCGTCCACATCCAGGGCGAACCCACACTCCTCATCGAAGACTACTTCCTGCTGGACGACAGCGGCCTGAAAAACCCGCTGCTTGGCATGAACGGCAGCGGCCAATACGTCGCCTACCCCATCGCCGACAGCGCCCCCGTCATCCTCGAACACCAGCTTGCCGGAGAACTGACCACGGCAGGTGCAAGCGCAAGTGCACCGCCCGCCGCCGTCGTTGCAGGCATTGCCGGCGTAGCGCTCGTGGGCGCAGCCATTGCCGGAGGCAGCAAAGGCAGCCGTAGCGCAAATGATGAAGCGCCGCAACCGCAAACCCCGTTTGACCCCAACCAGCCTGCGCCGCCGACGGATAATGGCAATGTGAATCCGCCGCCCGGTGATGGC
>JAUNKJ010000168.1 GCA_030532785.1 Cardiobacteriaceae bacterium | reverse complement strand
TCACCTTCATCTCCGGCCTCGTGCTCGCGATGGAAGAAGCGAAAGAGCGGGTCGACACCATCCGCGCCATCAAAGTCTCCACCATGGGGCCGGGCGGCGGCATTGGTGACGCCGTGTTCTGGCTGACCCTGCTTTCCATCTGCGGCGGCGTCGGCGCATCGTTCTCGCTGCAAGGCTCGTGGATCGGCCCGGTGTTCTTCCTCGTCTTCTTCAACGTCGTCCACTTCGGCCTGCGCTTCGGACTTGCGTCCTACGGCTACAAAATGGGCGTTTCCGCGATCAAGAGCCTGAAAGACCAGACGAAAAAACTCGCGCACGCCGCCTCTATCGTTGGTCTCACCGTCATCGGCGCGATGACCGCAAGCTATGTGCGCTTTGAAGCCGGGCTGCAACTGACGCGCGTCGTCGAAGGCGCGGAAAAACCCTTCGTATACAGCCTGCAAAAGGATTTGATCGACCCGATCATGCCGAGCCTGCTGCCGCTTCTGTGGACGATGTTCATCCTCTGGCGCATCAAGAAAGGCAGCTCGCCGCTGAAACTCGTGCTGTGGACAGTCGGCTTTGGTGTCGCTTGCACCCTGATCCCGGTGCTGGTGAAAATGGCCTTCGGCTGGGACATCATCGACCCCGCCGTGCTGCAAAGCCGCATGAAATAAACGCTTCTTCAGCAAAGCAAAAAGCCCCGCAAGGGGCTTTTTTTATGGCCAATCACCAGCCCGTAGGGTGGGTGTCAACCCACCATTTGCGATTTGGCGAAATGTGCTGGCGTACAATCGCTTCGCGATACCGCATGGGTTTACACCCATCCTACGGCGTTGTGTCCTTCGTGGATAAATTCATAAAATAGTCAAAAATAATCATTTTTTACCACCATGGAGCGCTTATGGTGAGAAAATTTCTCACGATAAGCGCTTTGTGGTGGTAAAAAAACACTATCCGTTGACGCGTAAAAATCCCCACGCTCTACAAACCGCCCGCGCGGGAATTTTTCCCGCCACTGCCGCGTCCGGTGCAAAATTTTTACCATTCTGCCAAAGCGTTGCCACACATTTCCACGAGAAAAACGGCGGGGCAAGGTTTTTCGCTGTACTTTCCCGCGCGCTCTTGTAAAAATAAACCCGAGTTCATAAATCCGCCATGAGGGAGACACCCTATGATCCGATTCATCGTCAGCGGCCACGGCCAGTTCGCGAGCGGCGCGGTATCCGCCGCGAGCCTCATTGCCGGGGAAGCCGATGCCTTCACCGCCGTGGATTTCCCCGAAGGCGCAAGCAACGCCCAGCTCGGCGAAGCCTTGCAGGCTGCGCTTGATGCGGCAGGCGCTGACCCCGTCATCATCTTTACCGACATCCTGGGCGGCATGCCGTTTCGCGAATCGGCGCTGCGCGCCGGACAACGCGCCGATACCGAAGTCGTCTGCGGCACCAACGTCCAGCTCCTCGTCGAAGCCGTGCTCGAACGCGGCGAGGGCGAAACGCCCGCCGAACTGCTGTCGCGCATCCTGCCCGGCGCGCGCGAAGGGCTGAACACCCTGAGCGCCATCCAGCCCAAATCCCCGCAACCCGATGCCGACGACGGCATCTAACAGGAGTAGCAACCATGCAAACCATCGAACTGGTCCTCAACAACGATTCCGGGCTGCATGCCCGCCCCGGCAAGGATTTCGTGCAACTGGCGAAATCCTTTGACAGCGTGGTGACCGTCATCAAGGGCGGCGAGCGCTACAACGGCAAATCGCTGATGAAAATCATGCAGGCCGGACTGTCCAAGGGCGACACCTTCCAGATCGAAACCGAAGGCGAAGACGAGGAAAAAGCGCTCGCGGCGCTCGCCGATTACATCCGCAACCTGCGCGAATAATCCCCGGCATCAAACGTAAAAAGACCGGCGCTGTGCCGGTCTTTTGCCAAGGCAATCCGCACGCTTAAGGAGTGTGACATGAAACAATACGAAGGACTGGCCGCCTCATCCGGCATCGGCATCGGCAAAGCCTGGATATTTACCCCGCAAAACCCGGTGGTGGACGACACCCCGGCCACCGACCCCGACGCGGAACTGGCCGCATTCCAAGCCGCACAGCAACGTGTGGATGCCCATCTGGAAAAACTCTACGAACGCGTCCTCGCCGAACAGGGCGAAGACGAAGCCGCCATCTTTGAAAGCCACCGCGAACTGCTCTGTGACGACGAACTGGAAAGCGACATCAAAAACCGCATCCGCAACGAACAGCAGCGCGCCACCTTCGCCGTGAAAGAAGCGCTCGACGCTGCCGCCGCCGCCATGCGCGCGCTCGACGACGACTACCTGCGTGAACGCGCCGCCGAATTTGAAGACCTGCGCCAGAACCTCCTTTTGGCCTTGAACGACATGCCCTTCGCCTCGCTGGGCGACGCGCCCCCCGGCAGCATCGTCTTCGCCCGCGACCTCTCCCCCAGCGAAACCGCGCAACTCGACCCCGCGCAAATCCAGGGCTTCGTCCTTGAACACGGCGGACTGACGAGCCACGTCGCCATCCTTGCGCGCAACATCGGCCTCCCCGCCGTCATGGGCATCAGCAACATCCTCGAAACCATCGAAAGCGGCGCTGACACCATCATCGACGGCGACAAAGGCAGCCTCGTTGTCCACCCCGACGCGGCAACACTCGCCGCCACCAAGCGCAAACAGCAGGCACAAATCGCGCGCAAAGCCGAATACGCCAAACTGCGCGACCAGCGCGCCATCACCCTCGACGGCCGCCACTTCCCGCTCCTCACCAACATCGGCTCCGCCAAAGACCTTCATCTTGTCGACGACAACGGCGCCGAAGGCGTCGGCCTCTTCAGAAGCGAATTCCTCTTCATGGAAAACGCCACCGCCCCCAGCGAAGAACGGCAATACCAGGAATACCGCAAAGTCGTCGAACACCTGAAAGGCCAGCCCGTCATCCTCCGTCTGCTGGATGTCGGCGGCGACAAACCCCTGCCCTACCTCGACACTCCCGAAGAAGAAAACCCCTTCCTCGGCTGGCGCGGCATCCGCCTCTACGCCGCCAACCTCCCCATCTTCCTGAGCCAAATCCGCGCCGCGCTGCGCGCCTGCGCCCACGGCGACCTGTGGCTCATGATCCCCATGATCATCAACGTCGACGAACTGCGCTGGGTCAAACAGCACATCGCCGAACAACGGGAAATCATGCAAAAAGAAGGCATAGCCGTTGGCGAAAAACTCAAAGTCGGCGTCATGATCGAAACCCCCGCCGCCGCCATCATCGCCCGCCAACTCGCGAAAGAAGCCGACTTCTTCAGCATCGGCAGCAACGACCTCACCCAATACACCCTCGCCGTCGACCGTGGCAACGTCCAGGTTGCTCCCCTCTACGACAGCCTGCACCCCGCCGTCCTCTCCCTCATGAAAAAAGCCTGCGACGCCGCGCAATCCGCCGGCATCGACATCGGCATCTGCGGCGAAATGGGCAGCGACCTGCAAGCCACCCCGCTCCTCATCGGCATGGGCTTCAACGAAATCTCCATCTCCGGCAGACGCCTCCCCGCCGTCAAATACGCACTGCGCCACTTCCCCTACCAGGCGTGCCGCGCGCTCCTCGCCGAAGCCATCACCCTGGACGACGCCGAAGCCGTGCGCAAACGCGTCGCCGCCTTCCAGCGCCACTACCTGCCGGAAGACGCATAAACTGCACCATCAACATAGGGTGGGTGTAAACCCACCAAAAACGTAGGGTGGGCTTTAGCCCACCGTCGCGCAGCGATCATAGGTCGGCCATTTATGGCCGACATTTTTTTGATACACAGCGCCTGTAGGGCGTGTTGACAATTCAGATTTTTATACAATGAACTTCAAATAAAGCAACGA
>JAUNKJ010000167.1 GCA_030532785.1 Cardiobacteriaceae bacterium | reverse complement strand
CCTACGGACGAGCTGTTCCAGTCCCCCGCAAGCGGGGGAAGGAACTGATTGGAGAACAACGCCATATCAGTGGATATATTCACTTTCCTTATCCCGAACTCAGATTATTTCCCATGATTTTCACCATAATCCCAACACCAGGAACCCCATGAAAAACAACAACACATTGCACCCCTGCTGCCCGGTCAGCACCACCCTCGCCATCATCGGCGGCAAATGGAAAGCACTCATCCTCCATCACTTGAACGGCGAAACACGGCGCTTCAACGAACTGCAACGTCTCCTGCCCGACATCACCCAGCGCATGCTCACCCTGCAACTGCGCGAACTCGAAGCCGACGGCATCGTGCATCGCGAGGTCTACCCGCAAGTGCCGCCGAAAGTCGAATACTCCATGACCCCCTTCGGCGAAACCCTCATCCCCGTCATCGCCGCCATGTACGACTGGGGCGTCGCCTACGCCGGGGAATGCGACAAACACAAAAAACCCTCCGCAGCGGAGGGTTGAATCATCAAATGGTAAAAAATCACTATTGAAAGCGCTTGTCATCGTTATTTTTTACCACAACAAGCGCTTCATCATGGTAAAAAACTTCCATTTTCAAGCAAATCATATCGTAGGATGGGCGTAAGCCCATGCGGTTTGCGATGTTCCTTTTCCGCATGGACATGCATATCGGATTGACGCCCATTCTACGACCTTATCAAAACAAAAAATGATTAAAAATAGCTGTTTTTTACCACAATAAGCGCTTCATCATGGTAAAAAACCATCATTTTTCCTGCCAAACTGACTTCAAGGCCTGCCACAAATCGGCATCCGACATCTCGAACCAATGCGATTCGTCGCCGATTTGCAGGCAGGCGCGGGTAAATTCGTCATTTTTTGCACTTTGCATATCAGACACCGGTGTCCAATCCACCAGCATCGTCCCATTGCCCAGCATCCACACCCCGAAAGGATTGCCCCCCTCCGTACATAATGCACGAGGAACTTCGCCATCCACCGGCGCTACGCGCACGGCGCGCAGGCGCTTGAGCGTTTCCGCGCGCAATGCCGCGTCTGTCACCTCGATATGCGGCGCCGTGGGAACGCGGGGCGCATAATACGGCGCAGTGGTCAAAAACACGTGCGGCGCGGCACGAACTTCGAGGATGGTCGCCTCCGCCGGCAAATAATCCGCCAGTGTTTTCGTCTGCTGACCAGGCAGTGTTTCCGTCCGCGCTGTACACGCGGCAAGGGCGAGCAGCGCAACAAAGGCACTTCTTTTGCGTAAGGTTTTCATGATTTACTCCTTGTCGCTGGCGTCATCCGCCACGACGTCGAACAACGGATACCTCTCGCGCCACAACGGCCGCAGCGCCTGCCACAGATCGGCGCGCGAGATGTCAAACCAATGCGATTGACCGCCGACGGCAAGGCAGGCCAGCCCGAGATCGCCCTCTGCGGCATCGTCCAGATATTCCACCGGATCATTCAACACCAGCATTGCATCATCCCCCAGCAGCCACGCGCCCAAAGGATTGGAAAAATGCGCACAATCGCCGCGATGCCTTTCCTTGGCCACCGCTTTGAGGCGCACCGCGCGCAACCGTGCCAAGGTTTCCGCGCGCACAGCCGCATCCGTCACCACAATATGGCCATCCCCGCCGGCAACCCGGCTTTTCAATCCCTTGAAACCATTCACATCTTCCACATAAAACGGAAACGGCGTATGGTAAGCCCCCGGTTCCGCATAAATCTCAAGGCTTGCCACCTCTTCCGGCAAATGATCCGCCAGCGTTTCCGCCCGCGCCGCCCACGGCACAACGACGAGCAAAGCCAAACACGCGGTTTTCCTGTACAACGTCATCATCAGTCTCTCCTTTTATATTTACTGATTTTATGATGATTTTTTACCACGATGAGCGCTTCACGATGGTAAAAAAAGCCTATTTTTTGGGCAAATTCGTTTCTTCTGCCGTCGGCCATGCCACCGCTTCGCCGCGCATCATTGCCTGCATCATCGCACGGGTATCCTCATCAATGCTTTGCAATTTCGCCATCAATTCATCGTTGGCAAAGCCGGGGACGCCGGGATCATGCAAATCGGCAAGGGCATGGAGCTGGTAACGCTCGCGCGCGGCGTAAAATTCGGCAAGGCGCAGGGCGCGCTCATCAGAAAACCCGAGTTTTTCCAAAGCAATACGCCCGCTGTGAATGGCGGCATCGGTGGTTTCGCGGATAATATCGCACGCCCCGGCCTGTAGCAGCTCGTAAGCGTGGCGATGGTTGTGGGCGCGGGCGATGACCGGCAGCTTTGGATAATGTCTGCGGATAAATTCCACGATTTCCGTCGCTTGCGCCGGATTGCTGATCCCGACAATCAGCAGCCGCGCACGTTTCAGACCGAGACCGTGCAACAGCTCCGGGCGGGTGGCGTCGCCGTAGTAAACCTTGACGCCGAATTTGGCAAGACTCTCCACATTTTCTGGATGATGGTCGATCACCGTGGCACGGATGCCGCAGGCGAGCAGCATCTGGTTAAGCTGCTGGCCGTAACGCCCGTGGCCAAGAAGGACAACAGGGTTGTGTTCGGCGACAGTATCGTGCGGACGCTCGTGCGGGCGATGCTGCTGCGCACGCGCCGACAGCCAGTCGTAAACCAGAAACATCAGCGGCGTCAACAACATGCTCAGCGCCACCACCAGCGCAATGCGCTCGGAAAGCGCAGGCGGCAACACCCGGCTCTGGTCGGCAATGGCAAGCAGCACAAAGCCGAACTCCCCCGCCTGGGCAAGGCTCACCACAAAAAGGCGGCGCGCGGCGGAATCCAAACGGAAAAGCCACGACAAGCCCCACAAAATCAGCATCTTCACCGCCATCATCCCCAGAGTGAATTGCAAAATGCGCGCCCATTCTTCCTGAAACAGCACAAAATTCATCCCCGCGCCGACCGTGATGAAAAACAGCCCCAAAAGCAACCCCTTGAACGGCTGCAAATGGCTTTCCAGCTCATGTCGCCAGGTACTGTTGGCAAGCGCCACCCCGGCAATAAAAGCGCCCAACGCGGGCGACAGCCCCAGCATCGACATCCCTGCCGCAATGCCCACCACCAGCGCCAGCGTGAACACGGTAAACATCTCATGCAAATGGTGACGGCTCAAAAAACGCAGGGCAAACGGCACAAGATAACGGATCGCCGCCACAATCAGCGCAATCACCGCCAGCGCCGTCAGCGCAATCATCCACCCCGGCTGATTGGCGAGAAATTGCTCGCTGCCCTCGTGCAGCGCGGGCGACGCAGCCAGCAACGGCAAAAGCGCCAGCATCGGAATCGCCGCCACATCCTGAAAAAGCAGCACCACAAACCCGGCCTGCCCGCCCGCCGTATTGAAAAGATTTTTCTCGCCATAGGTTTGCAGCACAATCGCCGTGGACGACAGCGCCAATACGCAGCCAAGCGCCAGAGCAATCTGCCAGCTCTGGCCGAGCGCCATCGCAATCGCCATCAGCGCCAACGTCGTCAGCGCCACCTGCAAACCGCCCAGCCCCAGCAAACGGTGACGCAAGCGCCACAACGTCTGCGGCGCAAGTTCCAGACCGACGAGAAACAGCATCATCACCACGCCAAACTCGGCAACATGCTGAATAGACTCCGTTTCCTTGCCCACCAACCCCAATACCGGACCGATGACAATACCCGCCAGCAAATAACCGAGCACCGACCCCAGCTTCAGCTTTTGCGACAGCATCACCGCAGCCACGGCAAAGGCCAGATAAATGAAAATATACAGGAGGATGGCAGTCATAACAGGGCGCGGGCAACGGGAAAGGGGCGGATTGTACACGCTTGCAAGCCCGAAAACAGTATTTTCATATTTTATTTAAAAATAGTGATTTTT
>JAUNKJ010000006.1 GCA_030532785.1 Cardiobacteriaceae bacterium | reverse complement strand
CAATAAACAGATACGCCAGTTGCCGCCGTAGTCTTTGGCGAAGTCGGCGGATGCCCAGTCATCATGATTGATGAGGGCAGCGATGGCGTCGCGCTGGTCGTAGCCGTGTTCAAAGAGGAGCCAGCCGCCGGGGCGCAGCACGCGTGGGGCGTCGCGCAGGAGGGTGCGGATGTCGTCGAGGCCGTCGTGGCCGGCGGTGAGCGCGGTTTGCGGTTCGTGGGCAAGGGCGGCGAGGTGGGGGTCGCCGTCGGCGATGTAGGGCGGGTTGCTGGCGATGAGGTCGGCGCAATGGTCGGCGAAGGCGGCGAGCCATGAGGTTTGCACGAAGTGGACGTTAGGGATGCGGTTGTGGCAGGCGTTTTCGCGTGCGACGGCGAGCGCTTCCGCGCTGAGGTCGCTGGCGATGATGGTGGCGCGCGGGCGGTGTTTGCCGATGGCAAGCGCTATCGCGCCGCTGCCGGTGCCGAGGTCGAGGACGGTCGCCGAGCAGTCTTGGGGGAGGCGGGCGAGGGCGGCGTCGACGAGGGTTTCCGTGTCGGGGCGGGGGATGAGGGTGGCGGGGGTAACGCGCAGGTCGAGGTCGTAGAAGGGTTGGTGGCCGAGGATGTAGGCGAGCGGTTCGCCCTGGGCGCGGCGTGCGGCGAGGGCGTCGAGGGCGTGGCGGGTGGCGGCGTCGAGCGGGTGGTCGGGGCGGAGGCGCTGCGCGGTGGGGGTGAGGCCGGTTGTGTGTTCGGCGATGAGGCGGAGGTCGAGGTCGGCGCTGTCGGCGGGGAGTTGCGCGCGCCAGTGTTGCTGCCAGTGGTGGAGGGTCATGGGGGTGGTTCGGGAAGGGGGAGGGCAGGATAGCGTGGGGGCGGGGAGGCGTCAAAGGCGGGCGGTGAGGTCATGCAGGGCAGGTGCAGTCAGGGAATTGTGCGAAATTCCTGTACCATTTGCGCGATGCGGTGCGTTGTCCTGGTATTTGGGGGGATGTATGTGGGAATCTCTGGCAGTGTTTTTCGCGCTGGTGGTTATGCTGCTGTTGCTGCTTGCCGTGTTGATGGCGGTGTTGACGATGATGGTGGCTGTGTCCGTGGTCATTGGCCGGATCATGCGCCGTCGCGGACCAGCGGCATTGCGCACGCTCTTTGCGCAGGCGGTGGACATCGAACGCCTGGGCTACCAGATCGCGGACTGTGCCAGCGAACACAACAAAGACCGCGCGGCATTTTTTGCCGCCATCCACGCCCTGCCCAATTATGCGCAGCTCCACACCACTCCCGCGCCTGCCGTCAGCGACGAAGAAAAACAACTGCGCCTCCTCGTGCTCAATATGCAAATGCACTTCCGGCAAACCTTGCGTCGCCTGCAGGCACGCCAGGCAACGCGCGTCAGCCGCAGTGAACGCAGGCATTTGCGCAATGAGGCGGCGCGGCTGGGCATCATGGCCAGGCCGCTGCTTTTGCCGTTGTATGGGCGGATGTATTCGTAAAGAGATAGTGGGCGCTTTGTCTTGCGGGCAATGGTGGGCTGAAGCCCACCCTACAACGGTCAGTTACGCTGTGGTTTCCACAATCTCCGCCTGGCAGCGCACGGGAAAATTGAGCGAGTTGGCGATGAAGCAGGCGTGGTGTGCCTTGTCGTGCAGTGCCAGCGCCAATGCCTTGTCGGCACCGGCGGCGACAGTGACGCGCGGCTTCAGGGTGGCGGAGACGAAATGGCCGGGCGTGCCGGCATTGCCGGCGTCCATGTCGGCTTCGGCGTGATCTTCGTAGGCGAGGACGATGATGCCGTGGTCGGCGCAAAGATGCAGATACCACAGTTTGTGGCAGGCGGAGATGGCGGCGAGCAGCAGGTCTTCGGGATTCCAGCGCGCAGGGTCGCCGCGAAAGGCGGGGTCGGATGATCCGGCGATGTCCGGCTTGCCAGTGACGCTCGCGGTGAAATCGCGGGAATAGGCGCGGTAGCCGGATGTGCCGCTGCCGAGGTTGCCTGTCCAGAGGATGTGGGTGTGGTAGTGGTGCATGGTGGTTTCCTGATGATGGGCGTAAGTCCGGGTTTCCAAACGGTGGGTTCCGATTCCCATAAAAAATGCGTTCGCATTTTTATAGTTAAATCAACAAAAAACAGGATGGAAATGTAGGTTGGTGGTGCATTTCGACAGGCTCAATAACCGCCGTCAGGCGAACCCCAACATGATGAATCTCAAAGTGTTGGGGTTCGTGCTACGCACTCACCACCAACCTACGGTATGGCTGCTTTTATGATGATTCCACTATATGGGTGCCCGGACGACACCCATCCTGCTGATTAGATGGTGATTTTCGCCATGGGAAGCGGCTATACAATCGCTGTGCGATGGTGGGTTGACACCCACCCTACGGTTGGATGAGAAATTTTCTCATCATGAAGCGCTTGTGGTGAGAAAATTTCTCATGAAAAGCGCTTTATTGTGGTAAAAAATGACTATTTTCTATTATTTTTGAAAATGTTTGCCCTTGGTGCAGTTTATTGCAGGGCGCTGTTGCTTTCGTTTTGGTCGAGTACGCTTTCCAAAAAGCCCAGGGTGGCGGAGCGGGCGGCGGGGAGGTTGATGAGGGTGTGCGGGGCGTTGGGGATGAGGATGATTTGCACGTCGTGGCGTGTTTCGCCAAGGGCGGCAAGGCAGTGGCCGCTGGCGTCGCTGTTGCCGAGGTAGTCGTTGGCGGTGGAGAAGTATTTGTCGGCGTTGCTGACGATGTTGAGTACGGGCAGCGCTTTTTGGCTGGTTTGGTGGGTTTGCACGAAGTAGTTGTCTTCGCATGACCATGAGTAGATGAGTTTGCCGATGAAGGCGTCGCCGTCGTAGCGGGCAACGGCGACGGCACCTTCGCTGGTACCGGCGAGGAAGAGTTTGTCCATGTCGGCGAAGCCGCTGTCTTTGAGGGCGTTCAGGGCGATGTCGATTTCGCTGGCGCGCAGGGCGTGGATTTTTTCGTAGACGGTTTTGTCGACGGGGGATTTGTAGCTGAGGCGGTCGTCGAGTTGCATGCCGTCGAAGAAGAAGCTGGCGACGCCTTCGCGGGCAAGCCATTGTTGCCATTGGTCAAAGCCGAGTTTGGGGTTTAAGCCCGATGAGCCGTGGAGGAAGATGACGACGGGGACTTTGCCGCTGGTGGCGGGGCGTTTGTCGAAGTCGGTGTAAACGGTTTCGCCGCCGGTGATGCTGGCGGGCAAGGCGATTTTGGCGTTGGCGAGTCCGGCGGCGATGGAGGCGTCGGTGTGTTGATGGGCATGGCCTTCGACGCTGCCTGTTTGGGCGTGGGCGAAGGGGGCTTGCAGCGCGAGGGCGAGGAGGGCGGCAAGAGGCAGGGAATGTTTCATGTGGGGCTCCGGGGTGGGGGATTTGCTGTCGGTCATATAGCGGGGAAGCGGCTATAAATGGCCGATCTGTGAATCGCTTCGCGATACCGCATGGGCGAGGGTTCCCACGCCAAAACGCTTTGCGTTTTGCGTGGGTGCCCGGGGTTACGCCCATCCTACGATGTGGTGGTATTTTTTCTCATGGTAAAGCGCTTTATGTGAGAAAATTTCTCATGGAAAGCGCTTTGTGGTGGTAAAGAATGATTATTCTTTCTGTTTTTTGGATTTTTGAGGTTTGGTGTCGGCCACAAAGTGGCCGACCTACGGGTTGCTGCGCGATGGTGGGTTGACACCCACCCTACGGTTGGTATGAGAAATTTTCTCATCATGAAGCGCTTGTGGTGAGAAAATTTCTCATAAAAAGCGCTTTATAATGGTAAAAATATACTATTTTTAAGGTTTTTTTGAGATTTTGTTTGTGTTTGTTGCGTAAAAAAGCGCTTCCGGGGAAGCGCTTTTTTGGTGGGGGTTAGAGTTGCCGTTCCACGAGTTTCTGCTTGATTTCGGCGATGGCTTTCGCCGGGTTGAGGCCTTTGGGGCAGGTGTTGGTGCAGTTCATGATGGTGTGGCAGCGGTAGAGTTTGAAGCTGTCTTCGAGGAAGTCGAGGCGCTCGCCGGTGGCTTCGTCGCGGCTGTCCTGTATCCAGCGGTTGGCTTGCAAGAGTATCGCGGGGCCGAGGTAGCGGTCGCCGTTCCACCAGTAGCTGGGGCAGGAGGTGGAGCAGCAGGCGCAGAGGATGCATTCGTAGAGGCCGTCGAGTTTGGCGCGGTCGGCTTCGCTTTGCAGGCGTTCGCGTTCGGGCGCGGGGGTTTCGGTTTGCAGCCACGGTTTGATGGAGGCGTGTTGCGCGTAGAAGTGGGTCAAGTCCGGCACGAGGTCTTTGACGACGTGCATGTGCGGGAGCGGGTAGATGTTGACTTGTTCTTTTTTGACGTCGTCGATGGCTTTGGTGCAGGCGAGGGTGTTCATGCCGTCGATGTTCATGGCGCAGGAGCCGCAGATGCCTTCGCGGCAGGAGCGGCGGAAGGTGAGGGTGCTGTCGATTTCGTTTTTGATTTTGAGCAGGGCGTCCAAGACCATGGGGCCGCAGTTGTCCATGTCGATGTCGTAGGTGTCGGTGCGCGGGTTTTCGTTTTTGCCCGGGTTCCAACGGTAGATTTTGAAGGTGCGGATGTTTTTCGCGCCTGCCGGGGCAGGGTAGTGTTTGCCTTCTTTTATGACGGAGTTGGCGGGGAGTTTGAATTCGGCCATGGGGAATTCCTTTAGTAAACGCGTTTTTTCGGTTCGACGTAGTCGACTTCGTCGGTGCCGGTGTAGTCGTGGACGGGGCGGTAGTCGATGCGCACGCTGCCGTCGTCGTCGAGCCAGGTGAGGGTGTGTTTCATCCAGTTCTGGTCGTCGCGATCCGGGTAGTCTTCGTGGGCGTGGGCGCCACGGCTTTCGTGGCGGTTTTCCGCGGCGACGATGGAGACTTGCGCGCAGCCCAAGAGGTTCGCGAGTTCAAAGGTTTCCACGAGGTCGCTGTTCCAGTTGAGGCTTTCGTCGGCGATGCGCACGTTGTCGAAGCTTTGGTAGATGGCGTCGACTTTGCCCACGCCTTCTTTGAGGCTGTCGGCGGTGCGGAAGACGGCGGCGTGCGCTTGCATGGCGCGTTGCATTTTGTCGCGGATTTCCGCAGTGCTGGTGTCGCCTCTGGCGTGGTGGATTTTCGCAAAGCGGTCGAGGGCTTTGTCGAGGGCGGCTTTAGGCACGGGCGCGGGTTTGCTGCCGTCTTTGATCAGCGCACGGGCGCGGTGGGCGGCGGCGCGGCCGAAGACGACGAGGTCGAGCAGGGAGTTGGAGCCGAGGCGGTTCGCGCCGTGGACGGAGACGCAGGCGGCTTCGCCGATGGCCATGAGGCCGGGGACGACGTGGTCGGGGTTGCCGTCTTTGAGTTGGACGACTTCGCCGTGGTAGTTGGTGGGGATGCCGCCCATGTTGTAGTGGACGGTGGGGATGACGGGCGCGGGTTCTTTGGTGACGTCGACGCCGGCGAAGATGCGCGCGGTTTCGGCGATGCCGGGGAGGCGCTGGTGGATGACGTCGGCGCCGAGGTGTTCGAGGTGGAGGTGGATGTGGTCTTTGTCTTTGCCCACACCTCGGCCTTCGCGGATTTCGATGGACATGGAGCGCGAGACGACGTCGCGCGAGGCGAGGTCTTTGGCGTTGGGAGCGTAGCGTTCCATGAAGCGCTCGCCTTCGCTGTTGGTGAGGTAGCCGCCTTCGCCACGGCAGCCTTCGGTCATCAGACATCCCGAGCCGTAGATGCCGGTGGGGTGGAATTGGGTGAATTCCATGTCTTGCAGGGCGAGGCCTGCGCGCAGGACCATGCCGTTGCCGTCGCCGGTGCAGGTGTGGGCCGAGGTGGCGGATTGCCAGGCGCGGCCGTAGCCGCCGGTGGCAAGGACGACGATTTGCGCGTTGAAGACGTGGAGTTCGCCGCTCGCAAGATCAAGCGCGAGGACGCCACGGCAGGAGCCGTCTTCGCCCATGAGGAGATCGGTGGCGAAATATTCGATGTAGAACTCGGCGTGGTTGCGCAGCGCTTGTTGGTACAGGGTGTGCAGCATGGCATGGCCGGTACGGTCGGCGGCGGCGCAGGTGCGTTGTGCCTGACCTTCGCCGAAGTTGGTGGTCATGCCGCCGAAGGGGCGTTGATAAATCTTGCCGTCTTTGGTGCGCGAGAAGGGGACGCCGTAATGCTCCAGTTCGATGATGGCGGGAATGGCTTCGCAGCACATGTAGGCGATCGCATCTTGGTCGCCGAGCCAGTCCGAGCCTTTGACGGTGTCGTAGAAGTGCCATTGCCATTTGTCTTCGCCCATGTTGCCGAGCGCGGCGGCGACGCCGCCTTGGGCGGCCACGGTGTGCGAACGGGTGGGGAAAACTTTGGTGACACATGCGGTTTTGAGACCCTCGAGCGCCATGCCGAAAGTCGCGCGCAAACCGGCACCGCCTGCGCCCACGACCACGACATCATAAACATGATGATGGATTTTGTATTGTGCTGTCATTGTGGTATTCCTTGGAAAATCAGTAGGCCAGACTCAGGCGCAAAATGGAGACGGCGGCAATCGCACCAAAGATCACGCACGCACCCTTGGTGGCGATGATCAGGAGCCATTTGCTTTTTTCGCAATGCACGTAATCTTCGATGACCACTTGCAGACCGAGCGCTGCGTGATAAAAGCCGGTGAGGACAAAGGCAAGCAGCAATCCGGCGTTGAAAGGATTGGCAAACCAGCGCGTCACTTCATAAAAATTTTCCGCGCCGACCAAGCGCAGCACCGCGTAGAAGAAATAGAGTACCAGCGGGATGAGGATCACGGCGGAGGCGCGCTGGACGATGAAATGGTGGGTGCCGCTGTGGCCGGAACCGAGTCCCTTGGCTTGTTTCAGGGCTTTGAGAATACTCATGCTTTTCTCCTTACAGCGCGATCAGAATCCAGAAGACGAGGGTGAGGACGGCAGTGGCGATTTGCACATGGCGCGCCGATTTTTTTGCCTCGGGGATGGTAAGCCCCTTGCCCGCGTCCCATAGCAGATGGCGGATGCCGTTGCACAGGTGGTAGAAAAGCGACGCCGACCAGCAGAACATGATGAGAATCACAAACGGATTCTGGAACAGGGCGTTGGCGACTTTCATGCCGGATTCGCCGCTCGCGGTGAGCGCGAGCCAGATCGCAAACCCCACGAGGCCGATGGCGCTCGCGACGCCGGTGGCGCGGTGCATGATCGACATCGCCGAGGTAAAACGCAGCATGTCATAGACTTGGAGATGCGGCGACAGGGGCCGGTTATCGGGTTTCATCACATTGCCTCTCTGTTGAAAAGATGGGAATAATTATTAAATAACGCTTAGATACGAACCGCACGCCATTATAGCAAAGCCGTCTGGCGCTTTACCATGTGTTAATTTATCAGAACCGTATCGGTATGGAATGGGGTGGAGTGGGAAAATTTCTCACTTTAAAGCGCTTATCGTGAGAAATTTTCTCATGATAAGCGCTTTATGGTGGTAAAAAATGATTATTCTTGGTGATTTTATGATATTTTGTGCGAGTGTCGCTATTTGTTTGTAAAGGCAAAGCGTAGGTTGGGCACTTTGTGGGGCGTCCACGAAAAGCGTGAAGCGCTTTGCCGTGGGAACCCCCTGTCCGATCTACGGTTTTGATGTTGTCTTCGGGGTGGACGTTGCAGGCAACGTCCCTACCATCGCTTCGCGATTTCCCCTCTCTGCTCCGCAGCTCTTCGAGTCCCCAACCCCTCCCCCGTAGAGGGAGGGGCTTTAAAACTGCATGGGCTTACGCCCATCCTACGATGTTGAGGTGTGTTGTAGGTTGGTGGTGCATTTCGACGTGCTCAATAACCGCCGTTAGGCGAACCCCAACAGGCGATGTTTGCTTTGGATGTTGGGGTTCACTGCGTTCACCCCAACCTACAATCGCTGTATTCGGAGGCGGACGTTGCAGGCAACGTCCCTACGGCGGTGGGCTAAAGCCCACCCTACGGTTGCTGAAAAAGTTGTTTGTTTGCTGCCCTCACCCCAACCCCTCTCCACGGGAGAGGGGCTTTTTTGGTGGGCTGAAGCCCACCCTACGCGGCTATTCCTGCGATGTGAACGAGCATCGCTGCGCAATGTGGTGTCCTGAAAAGTATGCTGGGTCTTCATTTCCCCTCCCCCGCTTGCGGGGGAGGGTTAGGGTGGGGGTGTAAGGATTTAAATTCCACAAAAAAATCAAGAAATGCTGCGCATTTCACCCCTCATCCCATCCTTCTCTGCTCCGCAGCTCTTCGAGTCCCCAACCCCTCTCCCACGGGAGAGGGGCTTTTTTGGTGGGCTGAAGCCCCCTACGCGGCTATTCCTGCGATGTGAACGAGCATCGCTGCGCAATGTTTATCTTCTTCCGCGAATCAGGCTTTCCAGCAGGCTGCGTTCGTCGTCGTTGAGTTCGCGGCGGCGCAGGTGGCTGACTTTGAGTTGGCGGCAGGTTTCCGGGATGAGGGGGATGAAGACGGCGTCGCCGCGTGCAATCAGGCTGCGCACGGCCGAGGCGGGGAGGATGGTGGCGTAGCGGCCTTGGGCGACCCAGCTTTGGTTCAGGTTGAGGCTTTCGCTTTCCACGGCGGGGAGGAGGGAGATGCCCAGTTGCAGGCATTGGCGGTCGATGAGGCGGCGGATGCCGCTGCTTTTGCCGAGGAGTACCAGCGGGTATTTCGCGGCGTGCGCCCAGTCGAGCGCTGGTGGCGCGCGCTTGGCAAACCATGCGGCGGGGGCGACGAGTCCCAGCGCTTCCGGGGCGAAGACGGGGTATTGCACGAGCCACGGGGCGTCCGCTTCGGTGATGGCGAGTTGGATGTCGAGGCTGCGCAGGAGTTGTTCGAGGCGGAAGTGCGGCGCTTCGCAGACGTGGACGCGCAGGCCGGGGTGGCGTTCCTGCCAGGCTTCGACGTGGCGCATGACGGTTTCCATGAGGACGCTGTGGGCGTCGACGCTGGGGAGGATGCCGATGGTGAGCTGGCGTTGCTTGCGCAGGCGGCGTTCGCTGATTTGCAGGTTGAGGTCATCGAGGGCGACGGCGATGCCCTGGCCGACGTCGGCGAGCATTTGTCCCGCCGGGGTCAGGGCGATGCGGCGCTTGCCCGGTTCGCGTTGTACCAGTTGCCGGCCGAGGCGTGTTTCCAGGGCGGCGATTTGTTTGCTGAGGGCGGGTTGGGTGACGCAGAGGGCTTCGGCGGCTTTGCCGAAGGCGCCGGTGTCGCGCAGGGCGGCAAAGGCGCGCCATTGCCGGGCGCGGATGACGTTGCCCCACGGCGGCAGTGCCACCAGTGCTGTATTGGCGAAGGCGGCGAGGAAGTGGCGGCGGAAGGCGGCGAGCGCGGGGTGGGTGCCGCGCACTTGGCAGTGCAGGCCGGGCAGGGCGGCGGCGTTGTAGGGGGTGGCGTGGTGATGGCGGCGCAGGGTGGCGGTGAGCAGGAGTTCGTTGACGAGTACGGCTTCGCCGCGCGGCAGGGGACGCGCGAGCCATTGGGTGTAGTCGCGGTCGCTGTAGGCGAAGGTGGTGTGCGCGGGGTCGAGTGCCTGCATGATGCCCCACGGCATTTTCGGCACGGTGATGTGCTGTGCGTTGCCGTCGCGCGAGAGGAGCAGCCAGCGGCCGCGGACTTCGGCGTTGTCGCTGGCGTAGCGTACGTCGATGCTGCCGATGCCGGGCGCTTGCGCTTGCCACGGGGTCTGGCGGTATTGGTAATCGCCGTAGTCGTCGAGAAATTCGCAGTGGAGGAGGATATCGGGATGTTCGCGGCGCACGGCGTGGATGGCGTAGGTGAGGGCGCGACTGATGCCGCCGCCCCAAAAGCGCATGGGGATGCGCACTTCGGCGGTGCGCCAGTGCGGGCAATCGTGGGCGCACCAGCTTTCGACAAAGCCGCAGATGTTGGCGAGGGGGAAGATGGCTTTGCCGATGGAAAGCCCCTGTTCGTTGATGTAGAGGTGGCCGCCGTCGCGGATGGCGAGGTCGAGGCCGCTCGCGTCTTCCATTTTCGCGAGGAGGTTGCTTGCGTGCGACAGGGAGAGGCCGAGGCGTTTTGCCGTTTCCGTGGCGCTGCGCGTCTGGCAGATGTCCATGAAGACCATCAGCGCGGCGAAGCTGATTCTGTCGGGGAAATCGGCCATGGGGACTCCGGGAATAGAACGGTCGTAGGCTGGGTTAGGTGCGAAGCACCGTAACCCAGCGCGATGTTTGGGTATTTGCTGGGTTACGGCTGACGCCTAACCCAGCCTACAAGTGGCATGAGAAATTTTTCCACAACAAAGCGCTTATTATGCAATTGTTCTCATAATAAGCGCTTCATAATGGTAAAAAAACACTATTTTTGCATATATTTTGTAATAAACGCTTTGGCTTTCTCGAAATCGTCGCTCAACGGGCGGTCAACGTCCATGAATGCCACTTCCTTGCGGAAGGCGTCGTACAGCGCGCGGGTTTCCTTGCCGAGCGTGAGTTCCGGGTTGGCTTTCAAGCGCAGGTCGATGGCTTGCGCGGCGTGGATGAGTTCCATGCCGAGGATGTAGGCGTAGTTGTCCACCGCCTGGCGCAGGCGTTCGGCGGCGAGCGGCGCGTTGGTGGCGACGTCTTCGATGTTGCCGGCGACGGCCATGCTCGCGACGGATGCTGGTTGCGCCAGCATTTGCACTTCGCGCGCGAGCATGACGGGCGGTTTTTCCATGGCACCGAAGGCGTGGTAGGTGGTGTCGGTGCCGAGGAAGCGGGTGAGATGGGTGAACGCCGGGTCGTTGAGTTTCAAGATGCGCTGCACGCTGGCGTTGGCGCTGTGGGCGAGGGCGATGGTGGTCGCTTCAAGATCAATCACCCACGGCGTCGGGTCGAAATTGGACGAGGAGAACAGCGCGCCGCCGTCTTTGACATAGCGCTTTTGCACTTCCGGGGAATCGGAGTCGGTGGCGACATCGGGGACGACGGTCGGGTTGTCATCGCTGTGGTTGAGCTGGATGGCAAGTTTGCCAGCGGCGCGTTCGCGCATTTCGTCAAGCGTGGAGAGAATCCATACGGCATCGCGGAAACTCAAGGGGTCCTGCACCGCGCGGGTCTCCGATGGCTGCCACAGATAGCTGCCCGAAAGCGCCGCGCGCATCGCTTCCGCTGTTTTCTTGCCTGCCGGGTAGCCCTTGGCGGCGACGTTGTCGGCGAGGATGGGGGAGACGTTGCCATCAAGCGCTTCCAACGACAGCGCATAGACGAGATTTTGCACCTCCGTCAGTTGGCGCAAATCTTCCACCGCGAGGACGGCAATGCCGAGGGAATGGGCGTTGGTGGCGAGCAGGGCGAGCGCGTCCTTGCCGTAAGGCTCGACGGCGACAATGCCCGTCGCCTTGAAGACCTCCTCCGCCGCCTGGCGCTTGCCCTGATGGATGACCTCGCCCTCGCCGATCATGTTGAGCGCGAGATGGCCGAGGGTGGTGATGTCCGCCTGGCCGATCGAACCCTTGCCGGGAATCACCGGCGTGATGTCGTGATTGAGCAAATCAAGATAAGTCTGCACAAAGGCGGGCTGCATCCCCGGCGTGCCGGAGAGCACCATATTGAGACGGATGGCCATGATAGCCGCGACCGTGCGTTCATCGAGCGCATCGCCGACCGCGCCGACATGGGCGCGCACCAGCCCCTTGTTGAAATCCTTGGAGGCCTTGACCAGCTCGTCATCAAGCTTGCCATCGACACTGACGAACTCGCGATCCTTGTTCCAGCCGACGCCCACGGTAAAGCCGTAAATCGGCTGGCCGGTCTTCGCGGCGTTGAGCAGCGTGGCAAAACTCTTCTCGGCGCGCGCCTGCGCCTCGGGGCTGACGGCAACCGTGGCACCGTTGGCAATCGCGGCGATTTGCGCGGTGGTGGTGCCGCTGCCGGTGAGCGTTACCGTCTCCGCCTGCGCGGCAAAGGCGAAGGCAAAAAAGCTGGCGAGCAGGGTTTTCTTCATCGTATCTCCTATTTCAGATTTATGGGGAAAATGGGTGTTTTTTCTCATCATGAAGCGCTTGTTGTGAGAAAATTTTGCATGATAAGCGCTTGATGATGGAAAATTTTCTCATGACGTTTCGTCCAGCTCTTTGAGCAGACGGTCGAAATCGCTTTCAAACAATCTGTCCTGGACGATGCGGTATTTCTCGAATTCGCTTTCGGCGTGCGCTCTGGCAATTTCTGCGCTGACTTTGCCCGCATCTTGCAATACCTCGCGGTCAGTGGCTTCGAGAAAACGGTTCAGGCGGATTTCCCAATCCTGCATGGTCATCGGTATTTTGCGCTGCGCCATGTCTTCAGCAATGTCGAGGTAGGCGCTGACAAGACGGGAGAGCTGTGCCATTTCCGCTTCGGTCAAGTAGTTTTTGGCGACAACCACATCAAATTTGTGAATCTTGCCCTTGGGGGCATCTTTCCAGCTCTGCAAGCCCATGTGCGGTTTGCTGGCATCCGCGCGTTCGTAAATCATCTCTGCCGCCGTTTGCCCGTGAATCGCCCAATGCAGTTTGTTTTGTACGGTGGCAAAGAAGCGCTTGGTGGTCTGCGCCGTGACGTCGTAATCCACAGATGTTGCATAGATGTCTGTGATTTTTTGATAAAACTTGCGTTCGGAAAGGCGGATTTCCCGCACCCGCTGCAATTGTTCTGCAAAATAATCTTCCGAAAAGATGGAGCCACCCTGCTTCAGACGTTCGTCATCCATCACATACGCTTTGATAGTAAAGGACTTTACGACCTCGGTCGCCCATTTGCGGAATTGCACCGCGCGCTCGGAATTGACTTTGTAACCCACGGCAATGATTGCGGAAAGGTTGTAATGTTTGGTGTTGTATTGCTTGCCGTCGGTGGCAGTTACTCGAAAAGTTCGAGTAACTGAATTTTCTTGCAATTCGCTGTCTGAAAATATTTTTTGCAAGTGATAAGTGATGGTGTGCGAAGCTACGTCATACAGTAGTCCCATCATTTTTTGCGTCAGCCACACATCTTCGTCGGCATAGATTGCCTGTATGCTGCTTTCGCCGCTGGCGGCGATAAAAGTGAGGTATTCCGCGGCAGATGAGCGGGTGATGGAGAGGTCTTTGCGCTTGGCCATGTCAGTGATGCTCCTGCCAGTCCGAGAGTTCGTTTTCCAGCTCTTCCACGGTGGGCAGTTTGCTTTGCAGGGCTTCGGGCAGGGCGCGAACGAGTTCGTATTCGGCAACGCCTATGGGCTTGTCGATGCCGGAGAGGGCATATTCGGCGACGAGGCGGTTTTGCGTGCGGCAGAGCAGCAGGCCGATGGTGGGGTTGTCGTCTTCGGCCTTGATTTGCGCGTCCACGGCGGCGAGGTAGAAATTGAGTTGCCCGGCGTGTTCGGGCTTGAAGGCGGTGGCTTTCAGTTCCACCACCACATAGCATTTGAGGCGGACGTGGTAGAAGAGGAGGTCGATGAAAAATTCATCGCCGCCCACTTCGAGGCGGAATTGGCGTCCGACGTAGGCAAAGCCGTTGCCGAGTTCGAGGAGGAAGCGGGTGATGTGTTCGACCAGCGCCTGTTCGATGTCGCGTTCGTGGGCTTCGTCGCCGAGGCCGAGGAAATCGAAGAGGTAGGGGTCTTTCAGGGTTTGCTGTGCCAGTGCCGATTGCGCGGCGGGCAGGCGTGCGGCGAAGTTGCTGACGGCTTGCCCCTGCCGTTCGTGCAGACGGTTTTTGATGTGCACTTCGAGGGTGGTGCGCGACCAGCTTTGTGTGGTGGCTTTTTGCGCATAGAAGAGACGTTCTTGTTGCGTATTTAAGCGATTGAGTAATATGACATTATGTCCCCACGGCAATTGTGCAACGGTTTGTTGCACAAATTCGGCGTCCGGCCAGGCTTCGGCAAAGGCGCGCATGTATTTGAGGTTGCGGGCGGAGAAGCCTTTCATTTCGGGAAAGGCTTCGCGCAGGTCGCGGCCAAGGCGTTCGATGACTTTGCTGCCCCAGCCCTGTTCGGCCTGGCGTTGCAGGATGTCGCGGCCGATTTGCCAGTAGAGGTTGACGAGTTCGGCGTTGGCGGCGAGCGCTGCGCGTTGCCGTGCGGCGGCGACCTTGTGCTTGATGTCGCGGAGCCAGTGGCCGTAGTCGGTGGGCAGGGTGGTGTTTTTTGTCATTTCATGTTTTGTTTGAAAATAGTGATTTTTTACCATGATGAAGCGCTTGTGGTGAGAAAATTTTGCACGATAAGCGCTTAATGGTGACTGGAACAGCTCGCGCAGCGAGAGAAAATTTCTCATATTGTTCGGCTTTGTAGGTTGGTGGTGAGGCGTAGCCGAACCCCAACATGCTTGGCGTGCTTTGTGTTGGGGTTCACTGCGTTCACCCCCAACCTACAGTTTGCCCTTACAACAAAAACGTCGCGATCGACGGCACGAGGATCAAGAGCAGTATCCGCGCAAGGCCTGCGATGACGAAGGGCACGGTGCCGCGATAGAGCGCGCCGAGGGGGATTTCCGGGCGCATGCCGTGGAAGACGAAGATGTTGATGCCGACCGGCGGGGTGATCATCCCCACTTCGATGATCATGACGTTGACGATGCCCCACCATACCGGGTCGTAGCCCAGTTGCAGGATGATGGGCAGCACGAAGGGCAGGGTCAGGATCATCGCCGCCATGGCGTCGAAGATGGCGCCCAGCAGGATGTAGGCAATGACGAGGGTGAAGATGATGGCGAGTGGGGCAAGCCCGAGTCCCAGCACCCAGCCGACAAAGCCCTGGGCGAGGCCGCTTTGCGTCATGGCGTTGGAGAAGATTTTCGCGCCGATCAAGATGAGGTAGACCATGCCGATGTTGCCGGCGGCGTCCACCAGTTCGCGCATCAGTTTTTCCCGGGTGAGCTGTTTGCGGAAGAAGGCGAAGCCGAGCGTCAGCAGCAGGCCGAGGGCGGCGGCTTCGTCAACGGTGACAATCCCGGCGTAGATGCCGATGGTCATGAGGAGACCGATGACGACCACGCCCCAGGCGGCGACGGTGGCGCGGATTTTCTCGGCGAAGGTGCTGTGTTCGGTTTGCGGCGCGCTTTCCGGGTGCATCGCCACATAGACGCGCACGGCGATGAGGCAGAAAAGCACGGCGATGATGCCGGGAACAAGCGCGCCCACGAAGAGATCGCGCACCGATTGCTCCGCCTGAATGGCGTAAATCACCATCACCATCGAGGGCGGGATGATGCTGCCGAGGGTCGAACCGCCGATGATGACGCCGGAGCTGAGTTCGGGGGCGTAGCGGCGTTTTTCCAGTTCCGGCAAGGCCATGTTGACCATGGTGGCGGTGGTGGCGACGGATGAGCCGCAAATCGCGCCAAAACCGGCACAAGTGCCGATCGTTGCCAGACCCACGCCGCCGCGCGCCCAGCCGAGCCACGCGGAAGAGAGGCGGAAAAGGTCGCGCGACAGCCCGGAAATCCCGGCGAAGCCGCCCATCAAAATGAAGAGCGGGATGATCATGAAGCCGGAATAGGAGAGGGTTTCCACGGTGGCATCGGCAAAGAGGCTCAACCCGCCCTGCACATTGCCGGTCAAAATGCAGGTGGTGGCGAGTCCGACCACGGCCATGGCCACCGCCACCGGCACATGGAGGAAAATCGCCACCACCATGAATACGAGGGCGAGCGCCCCAATCATCATTGACGACATCAGATAGTCTCCTGCCCGTTCAACACCGGCGGCGCGCTTTTGGCGCACACCCGCCCCACCTGGCGCGCGGCAATCGCGCACTGCACCAGCACCGCGAACCACCAGATCACGCTCGCTGCCGCCCACACCGGCCATTTTGGCCAGCCCTTGAGCTGGGTCACATCGCCGAATTCCCACACTTCATGGGCGTAGAGCGACATTTGCCAGGCAATCACCGCCACGGTGGCAAGGAGCAGGGTATCGCCCAAGAGTTCCAGCGTTTCCCGCGCGCGCCACGGCAGCATCGCGCCCAACACGCGCACGGTAATCGCATGCCGCCCCCAGAGCATCGCCGGGAAACAGGCACTGACCGCGACGATGATGCACCACTCGACGACATCGCTCAAACCATCAATATTGCCCGCAAAAAAACGGCGCATCACCGCATCTACCACGGTGAGCGCCGACACCAGCATCAAAGCGATGAGGCCGACTGCCGCCATCTGGCGGCAGACGAAGCCCATGCTCCGTTCGAGGAAGCGCCAGGCGCTCACTGGCTGACCTTGCCGTAAATGGCGGCGTTGGCATCATTTTGTTTCACCCACGCGTCGGTTACGCCCTGGAGCAGGCCTTTGGCCTTTTCCAGATCGTCGGCGGAGAATTCCACGAGATGATGCGTGCTGTCTTCGCGCAGGCGTTTTTCCACGTCATGCATCTGCGCGTCCATGTCGCCGCCCACGGTTTTCGTGAACCACTCGCCGCGCACCGCGTCCACCGCCGCCTTCTGCTTGTCGTCGAGCTTGGCGTAGGTGTCCTTGTTCATGAGGAACAGCACGGCGAAGGAGCCGAGCGGGAGATTGGTGACGTGATACTTGGTTTCATCCTGAATGCCGAAGTTGTAGACGTTGCCCATATCCACCAGCGCGGCATCGAGCAGGTTGCGCGAGAGATTTTCCGCAATCTGGTTGGCGGGAATATTGGCCACGGGTACGCCCTTGAAGGCCTTGACAATATCGGATTGCACCGCGCCGGAAACGCGGATGCGCTTGCCTTCGAGGTCGGCGAGTTTTTCCACCGGAGCCTTGCTGTGGATGAGATAAGGCCCTGCCTGCAACGCACCGAGGACGACGAATTTGTCGAGGCCGCTCATTTCGCCGGACTCGATCATCTTCATGGTGATGAGGCTCGCGTCAGTGTTGTCCTTGGAAAGATTCGGCAGTTCAAAGACATCAATCCCGGCAATGCGCCCCGGATTGTAGGGCACGGGGATTTCCGCCGCGTCCGCGCCGCCGTTCATCACGAGGCGCATCTGCGTTTTCGCGCCCGCGCCCAGGGTGCCGCCGGGGAAGAATTCCATGGTCAGCGTGCCGCCCGATTCCGCTTCCAGTTTTTCCTTCACCTTGGGTAGGGTGACGCTGTTGTTGCTGGTGGTGGCGGGCAAAAAGCTCGCGTATTTCAGGGTCACGGTCTCCGCGTGCGCGGCAAAGGCGAGGGCAAAGGCCGAGGCGATAAGGATTTTTTTCATCGTGTGTCTCCGTTTAGTGAATGTCGAAATAATGCAGGGCGCTTTTTTGCGCACGGTTGCGCGCAATATCGTAACCGGCATCGGCATAGCGCATCACGCCGAGGCTGGTGTCGTTGGTAATGGATAAACGCAGGCGCTCCGCCGCTGCCGGGGTGCCGTCGGCAATGACGGTAACGCCCGCAGAGGTCATATAGCCGCTGTAACCGCCGCCGCCGGAATGCACGACGACGAGATCCGCCTCCGAGGCGCAGAGCATCATCGCGTCCAACAGCGGCCAGTCGGCAATGGCATCGGAGCCGTCGATCATGTTTTCCGTCATGATGTTGGGGTGCGCCATCGCCGCCGAATCGAGGTGGTCACGGCTGAACGCCACCGGCGCTTTCAGTTTGCCGCTTGCGACCATGTCGTTCACGGCCAAGGCGAGCGTGGTGCGGTCTTCATGCCCGAGCCAGGCGATGCGCGACGGCAAGCCTTCAAAGGGAATATGGTCGCGCGCGAGGCCAATCCAGCGTTGCAGCCCGGCGTTGTCGGGGAAGTTGTCGAGGAGCCATTGGTCGATGGTCGCAATGTCCGCTTCGTCGTTGGACAGCGCCATCCAGCGGTAAGGGCCGATCGCCTCGCAGAAAAGCGGGCGCAGGAAGGCTTCGGTAAACACCGGAATATCAAAGGCATTGTCGACGCCGACGCTTTTCGCCTGGGTGCGGATGAGGTTGCCGTTGTCGAACGTGACCGCGCCCTTCTGCTGCATCGCAAGCATCGCCGAGACGTGTTCGCGGATGCTGGCAAGGCTTGCCTGCATCAAATCGGCAGGACGCCGCGTGCGCCAGTCGCGCACGTCATCAAGGCTCATCCCGGCGGGGATGTAGCCGTAGACGAGATCATGCGCAGACGTCTGATCGGTCACGATATCGGGGGTGATGCCCCGGCGTACCAGCTCGGGGTAAACCTCCGCCGCGTTGCCGAGCAGCCCCACCGAGAGCGGTTTTTTCGCTTTCACCGCTTCTTCGATCAGCGCGAGGGCGTCATCCAGATTGTCGGCGCGGTGCTGCAAATAGCCGTTCGCGAGGCGCTTGTCGATGCGCGCGCTATCGGCCTCGACCACGAGAATCGCCGCGCCTGCCATCACGCCCGCGAGCGGTTGCGCGCCGCCCATGCCGCCAAGTCCTGCGGTCAAGATAAAGCGCCCGGCGAGGTCGTTGTCGAAATGCTGTTTGGCGATTTGCATGAAGATTTCATAGGTGCCCTGAATCACGCCCTGCGAGCCGATGTACTGCCACGCTCCGGCAGTCAAACCGCCCCAGCAAATCAGGCCCTTGTCCTGCAAATCGTAGAAGACTTCCGCCTTCGCCCATTGCCCGACCATATTGCAGTTCGCCATGATGACGAGCGGCGCTTTCGCATGGGTTTGCACCACGCCGATGGGTTTCCCCGACTGGATCAGCAGCGTTTGGTCTTCGCCCATGGTTTTCAGCGTTTCCACAATCGCATCATGGCTTTGCCAGTTGCGCGCGGCGCGTCCCAGCGCGGCGTAGACGATGAGTTCATCCGGGTTTTCACCGACGGCGAGGACGTTTTCCAAGAGGCGCAACAGCGCTTCCTGCCGCCAGCCTTGGCAGCGGAGTGTTGTGCCGCCCGTCACTGAAAAACGCGCGGAGCGGGCGCATTGCTGCGTTGTGCGCTGCTCGCAAGCTTGCCGTACTTCATGTACTGCCTGCGCTTGCTGCGCTGCTACGCCTTGCACTGCATCCCGCTCCGCACGTTTTTCCAAATCTTTCTTGTTCATCTCTTTTTCCCCCTATCAGCTCAAGGCATAGTTGGCGATTTCAATACCCAGCGCTTTCTCCACCGGCGGATAGACCGAGGGGTCTTTGACGCTGGAGGACAGCGGAATCTTGTCCTTGCCGACATGGAACACATGCACGTCCATGCCGGGCGTGAGTTTACCGGCGCTCACCGGCTTGCCGTCGCGGTCGAGCACGGCGATGACGTCGGGGTAAGTGGCGATGCGCTTGCCTGCGTCATCATCGACCGCCATGTATTCGTTCATCACATGCAGGCGCACCTTGCCGATGGTAATCACGCCAATATCAAAGGCTTCGTCGGTGTAGCGCAAGGTGTTCTCGCTGACCTTGCCCGAGGCGAGAATCTGGCCGCCGGTGGCCTGGCAAATCGCGTCAATCACTGCCGCCGCGCCTTTTTTCTCGGCGGCGAAAATCGCTTCGCCCAAAGACAGCGCCATGGAAATGCCGCCGAGCGCCGCGTGTTCACGCACATAGCTGGCGCGGATCGGGTTGCGGCAACTGGCGATGAAGCCGCCGGACATGTCGGACGCCTTGCGCAGAATCGGCGAGACTTTGGCGGTCGCGCCGCGCGTCACCAGTTCAATATATTGATTCTTCGCGCGATTGCCGCCAACGGCGGTTTGAATCATTGGCGCCGGACTGTTCGCAAGCCCCAGCGAACCCATGTCGCCGGTGGGATGCGCGCGCAAATCGCCGACGGCATCGACCACTTTCGTCCCCAAGAGCGCCGAGGGCAGCCACGCGTTCACCGTGGACGACATGCCGTTCTGCCCGATGATCAGCCCCGCGAGTTTTTCGCCGAGCGCGTCCTGCAACAGCGACGCCGCTTTCACATAATCGCTGCCGAGCATCTCCCACTCGGTCAACCCGCCCGGCGCGCCGATGGCGGCGGCGGTGGCAATCCACGCGTCGTCGTCCAGCTCTTCAATGGATACCAGTTCCGGGCGGCCAATGGTGACCGCCATCGTGCCCAGTTCGCGCCCGTGTTCCACCCAGCCGCCGCCGCCGCAGGCGAATACCGCACCGCCGCGCACCGCGAATTCAACATCTTGCAAAGTCAATACACGTCCCATTTCATCTCCTTTTCAACTCAAACTCTGGTACACAATAAAACTCAAAAAAATCCGCAGATTCAACCCCTCTCCCTACGGGACTCGTCAGAGCTCGCGAAGCGAGATTGGGGCAGGGGAGAGGGGTTAAACACACATCTCGAATCTATATGTGAAGTTCGAAAATGTTTGTTTGCTGCCCTCTCCCCAACCCCTCCCCCACTGGGGGAGGGGCTTTTAACCATGCTTCTGTTCAAAATAAGTGAAAATTCATTTTTACGTTAAAAATAATAGATTTTTACCGTGATAAGCGCTTCATAATGGTAAAAAATCACTATATAAAGCGTTTCATATAGTCATTTTTTACCATTTACAATCCATCAAACCTTTCCACCGCGTCGCACAAGACCGCCACGCCCTTGCCGAGCGCGGTTTCGTCCGTCCATTCTTCCGGGCAGTGGCTTTTGCCCTCCTGGCTCGGCACAAAGAGCATCACCATCGGCGCGATATGGCTCATGAAGGCGGCGTCGTGTCCCGCGCCGCTCGCCATCACTTTGGCGGAGATGCCCTGCGCGCGTGCGGCGTCCGCCAGGCATTGCATGAGTTGCGCGTCGCTCGCGGCGGGGTGGGTGTCGGTGAGTCTGGCAAAGCGCGCGACCTGCAAGCCGCGACGCTCTGCGGTTTCTTGCGCGATGCGCTCCAGTGCTTCGGCAAAACGCACCATTTGCGCGCGGTTTTCCGAGCGGATGTCGAAGACGAGGCGGCATTGTCCGGCGATGACGTTGCTGGCGTTGGGGGTGGCGAAGATTTGCCCGCAGGTGGCGACGAAATAGCCGTCGTTTTCTTCCGCCAAATCGCGGGCGAAAAGTTCTGCGGCGAGCGCGATGTCCGCCCCGCCCGCAAGCGCGTCGCGGCGCAGGTGCATCGGCGTGGTGCCGGCATGGTTGGCCTGGCCGTCGAGGACGATTTCGATGCGGGTGATGCCGACGATGGCGGAGACGATGCCGACGTCAATGCCTTCCGTTTCCAGCACTTGCCCCTGTTCGATGTGCAGTTCAAAGGCGGCGGCGATGTCGCTGCGTTTTTCAAGCAACTGCGGATTGCCGCCCATGCGCGCAATCGCGTCGGCGAGTGTTTCCCCGGTTTGCGGATGGGGGGTGGCAAGCAGCTTGGCGTCCATGAAGCCGGTGATGCCACGGCTGCCGA
This sequence comes from Cardiobacteriaceae bacterium, assembly GCA_030532785.1. Lineage (GTDB taxonomy): Bacteria > Pseudomonadota > Gammaproteobacteria > Cardiobacteriales > Cardiobacteriaceae > JAUMXB01. The sequence goes on along the minus strand of JAUNKJ010000006.1, from coordinate 9,787 downwards.
TGCAGGAAATACCCCATTCGCTCGGTTCTTCCGCCAGATAATCGATGATTTCCACATCGTGATTGAGGACGATGCCGCGCTCGCGCCACGAGAGTACGCATTCGAGCGCGGCGATGACGCCTGCGATGCCGTCGAAACGCCCGCCGCTGGGGACGCTGTCGGAATGCGAGCCGATGGCGATGACGCCCGCCTTGCTGCCGTTGCCCTTGAGGTGGCCGATGAGGTTGCCGGCGGCATCGATGCGGGTTGCAAGGCCTGCCGCCTGCATTTGCGCCTTGAGCCACGCGCGGCCTTCGAGAAAGCGCGGGGTGAAGGAACGCCGGGTGTAGGGGCGGTCGGGGTCGGTGATGGCGGCGAGCGCCATCAGCATCTGCCAGTTGCGTTCGCCATTGATTGCAGGGTTCATGCGCGGTACTCCAAAGGGCGGACAAAGCGCCCCGTGCCCGGCTCGGCCAGGACTTCGCCATCGGCAAAGACCCACTCGCCGCGTACCATGGTTTTCTCCACGCGATGGTTGACGGTGCGCCCGTCGTAGGGACTCCAGTCGGTGAAATTGTGGCCGCTTTCTTTCGCGGAATAGACGCGTGGCGCATGGCGCAGAATGACCAAATCGGCATCGCAACCCACTTCCAGCGCGCCTTTCTGCCCTTGCAGCGAGAAAAGCCGTGCCGGGTTGTAGGCAAGTACCTGGGCGACGCGGCGCAAATCGACCCCGCGCGCCACCGCGCCATCAACCACCAGCGCAACCAAGAGTTCCAGACCAGTCGCGCCGGAAGCGTTGGCGAGCATGTCGGGGTTGTCCTTGCGGTCGGATGACCAGCTCACATGGTCGGTGGAAACCACGGTTACATTGCCCGCCGCCAAATGCTGCCAAATTGCCTCGCGTTCGCGCGAATGGCGGATGGGCGGGTTGACCTTGCCGCGCCCGACGAGGCGCGAGACGTCTTCGTCTTCGGACAGCACCAGATAATGCAAACAGGCTTCAATCGTCGCCGGGAAACCCTGTTCGCGGAAGGATTGGCAAATTTCGTAGCCGCGCGCGTTGGAACAATGCACCACATGTGCGCGGCAGCCGGTGTCGGCACCGAGTTCGTAAATCTGCTGAATGGCGAGGTTTTCCGCGTAAATCGGGCGGGTGCGGGTATGCACCGCGTAATCGGTCTCGCCGTTTTCCTGGGCGCGGGAGAGCAGCGTTTTCACCGTTTCGTCGTCTTCGTTATGGACGCCTGCGACCAAGCCGTAACGCGCGATTTCCGCGAAGCATTCGTGCATCATCGCCGGCGCAATGCGCGGAAAACGCACGGGATCAGTGCCGAAAGTGGAGAATTTGAAGCCCGCCGCGCCTTCGGCGACGAGGTCGGCGATGCGCTGTTTGCCCTCTTCGGGATGCACCGTGGCATACAGGGCGAAATCGACGCGCGCCTGCGCTTCGGCGGCTTCGCGCTTGGCGCGGAAATTGTCGACATTGGCAATGAGCGAACCGGCGTCATAGGGCATATCGACGATGGTGCCGACCCCGCCTGCTGCTGCCGCGCGTGTTGACCAGAGGAAATCTTCCTGCCCCGCCTGGCTGCGGCTGTGCACCTGGGCATCAATGGCGGCGGGGAGAATCAGCGCGCCGCGATAATCTTCGACGTGCGCCGCTTGCGGCATTCCCGCACTGGCATCGCCCACCGCCACCACCTTGCCGTGGGCAATGGCGACATAACCATCCGTAAAGCGCTGCGCGGCGGTAATCACGTCCCCGCGAATCAGCAAATCGACTGTGTGCATGGCAACTCCCTGATGGAAAAAGCGGCAGGCCGCGTTTCTTCAAGGCTGGCCTGCGCAAACGGTGCGTCAGTCTAGCAAAGCGGAAAAGCGCCGTCGCGGAAATTTTTGTGATGAAGCCATAACCAAAAAACAAGCCCCGGCAGTGTTGCTCCCGGCGGTGTCGCGCCGCGCGCGGGCGCTTTTCGCGCTACAATGCCGCGCCATTTCAAGCCGTTCGGATACGCCATGCACGAAGAAAAACCTGCCCCCGATACGGGGAAAATGCCCGAGACATTGACGGCAGATGAAGCGCTGCTCGCCGAATACGCGGCTTTTGCCGAGGAAGCGGAAGAGGAGCATCAGCACGATTGCCCGTGTTGCCGTGAGCGGTGAAGCGAGGCGGGGGCAATTCGCCAGCAACGTAGGGTGGGTGTAAACCCACCTTGATGTAGGTACGGTTAGCGCCGCAGGCGCGTAACCGTACATTTTTCATTTCAAGACTTTATCCCCCTCTCCCCAACCCCTCCCCCTCAAGGGGGAGGGGCTTTAATTCATTGCTTTGTTTGAAGTTCATCTTCCAAGAATCTGAATTGTCAATAGCCCCTAAAATACCTTGCCCTGCGGGCAAGCGGTGGGCTGAAGCCCACCCTACAAACTCCCCCACAAAAAAACGGACATTGTTTGCAATGTCCGTTTTTTTGTATGAGAAAATTTCTCATTGCAAAACGCTTATCGTGAGAAAATTTCTCACCATAAGCGCTTATGAGTGGTAAAAAATCACTATTTTTACCGTTTTGGTGAAATTATTGTTCGCGATGATAGGGTACGAACGGGGTGGGGCGGGCGTGGCGCACGGCCCAGGCGAAGGTGGCGAGGAAGAGGGCGTAGGCGGCGAGCAGGGCGTGGAAGATGGTGTCGCCGTAGCGGGCGTAGGGGGTGAGGCCGACGCGGGGCTGTACTTGTCCGGCAAGGACGTCGCGGGTGAAGCGCGGCAGGCGTTGTTTGATTCGGCCTTTGTGGTCGAGGAAGACGCTGATGCCGTTGTTGGTGGCGCGCGCCATTTCCCGACCGAGTTCGAGGGCGCGCATTTGGTTCATGTGCAGGTGTTGGTCGGCGGCGATGGAGTCTTCAAACCAGCCGTCGTTGCTGACGTTGATGAGGTATTGCGCGTAGGGCATGGATTGGCGCATGACGCGGCCAAAGGCGGCTTCAAAGCAGATGGAGACGCCGGCGGGGATGCCGTTGGTGCTGATGGGCATTTGCGTTGCCGTGCCACGGCTGAAGTCGGCAAGGGGGATGTCGACGTAGTCGCGGAAGATGGCGAAGAGGCTGCGCAGCGGCAGGTATTCGCCAAAGGGGAGGAGGTGGTGCTTGTCGTAGCGGCCGTGTCCCTTGCCGAGGGTGATGACGGAGTTGTAGTAGATGCCGTTGGCGAGGTCGCCGGTGGGGATGCCGGTAACGAGCGTTTGCCCACGGCTGGCGAGGAGGCGGTCGAGGCGGAGGAGGACGCTGTCGCGCACGTCTTCTTCCATGAAGGCGATGGCGGTTTCCGGCCAGATGATGACGCTTTCGTTGCGGCGCACGGAGAGGTCGATGTAGTGGCCGATGTGGGTGTGGATCAGGCCGGGGTCGAATTTGGTGAGCTGGGGGATGTTGCCCTGGACGAGGGCGACGGTGAAGGGGTAGCCGATGGGGGTGGTGAAGGAGAGGTAGCGGGTGGGGAAGCAGATGGCGGCGAGCAGCAGGGCGATGACGCCGGGAAGCAGGGCGCGGCGGTGCAGGGTGAGGGCGAGCAGCGAGACGATGACCATGAGGATGAGGCCGATGCCGAAGACGCCGGAGAGGGGTGCCAGGCCTTCAAGCGGCGCGGCGAATTGCGAATAGCCCACGGAGAGCCAGGGAAATCCGCTCAGGATATAAGACCTTGCCAGCTCCCCGAGCATCCACAGCAGCGGAATGAGCAGCGCGCGCAGGGCAGTGCCGGGGCAGCTCAGCCAGCGCAGGAAGAGACCGGCGAACAGGGGGAAAAGCGCGAGTACGAGTACCATCAGCGCGTTGGCGAGAATGGCAAAGATGAGTGGCGCGCCGCCGAAGCTGTGCAGGCTGATGTACACCCAGTGCAGCCCCACGCCAAAATAACCGAGGCCGTAGCAGAAGCCGATGCGCGCCGTGCGTTGCGAAGAGAGCCAGAGCAGGCATAGCCCGGTGAGACTCGCCACCCCGGCATACCAGGCGTGGAAGGGGGCGAAGGCGAGGGGGAGCAGCGCTCCGAGAAGCAGGGCAAGCAAGTAATGGCGCATGGGTCTGTCGGGTGGAAAAGAGGTTATAGGGTAACGTAATCAGGACGGCTTGAGTTTTACCGTCTGCCCAGATTTCCGACGCGAATCCTCGTGCGTCTGCGGCTGCCCTGCCGAATCGAGACTCCGCAGGCAAGCAGGGAGCGTGCCGAGAGGCGATAAAACGCGGCGCGGCAATTGCCCGCAATGCCCGTAACCCCTTATCCTCTGCGGCATGTGCGTCAATCTGACCACGATGTAAGCCATGCAGGGAGTCTGGGCAGGGATGGGATTTTCCGCCAATATCGTGGTGCCGATACTCGCCATCATTGCGCTCGGCAAATGGATGGGCGAGCGCGGCGTGATGAGCCGCGCCTTTGTCGACGGTGCCAACCATCTCCTTTATTACTACGCCATTCCCTGCCTCATTTTCTTCGGCATCGTCAAGAGCGATGTCGCCATCGCCAGCAGCTGGAGGCTCCTGCTCGCCGGGTATCTTGCGACACTGGCGCTGTTTTTCGGCGCGGGCTGGGTCGCGCGGCGCACGCAAATGGCGGCGGCAGACCGTGGGGTCTTCGTGCAGGGCGTCTTTCGCGGCAACCTCGCCATCGTCGGCGTCGTCCTCGTGCGCGAAGTGTACGGCGCAGCCGGACTCTCCGAAGGCGCCATGTTCGCAGGCGCGGTCGCCCTGCTCTTGAACGTCCTCGCCGTCATCGCGCTCAGCAACGACGGCGCGACCCCCTACCGGCAAATCTTCCTGAAAATCCTCAAAAACCCGCTCTTCATCGCCATCGTCGCCGCCATCGTCATCAAACTCCTCGCCGTGCCGCTCCCCGACATGATGCTCAACTTCGGCAGCCACTTCGTCGGCATGACCCTGCCGCTCGCGCTGCTTTGCACCGGCGCAAGCCTCAACCTGCGCGGCATCGTCGACGCTGGCCGCGTCGCCATCTGGGCCAGTGTCGGCCGCCTCATCATCTCGCCACTGCTCTTCGTCGCCTTCGGCCTCCTCTGCGGCGTCGAAGGACGCGGCATGGGCATCCTCCTCCTCATGGGCGCCGCCCCCGCCGCCTCCGCCGGATTCGTCATGGCGCGCGCCATGGGCGGCAACGCCGTCGCCGCTGCCAACATCATCGCCATCACCACCGCCTTCTCCGTCTTCGTCATCGCCCCGGGGATCGCGCTGTTGCGGGTGTTTGGTTGGGTGTGATTGTTTATGAAACCTGAGTTCGGGATCAAGAAAGTGGATACGTCCACTGGTATGTCATTGTTCCTCAATCAGTTCCTTCCCCCGCTTGCGGGGGAAGGTTAGGATGGGGGTGTAAAATGCGCAGCATTTTTTACGGCTATGGAATGAAAACTTCGTTTTCAACACCCCCACCCTGCCCCTCCCCCGCAAGCGGGGGAGGGTAATGTTTTGTCATTTCATAGAAAATTCCGAAAAACCATTTAAAGCAGATTGTTCTCTTATCCCGAACTCAGGTTATGAAACAATGAAAAATAGGTGTTTTTTACCATCATGAAGTGCTTCTGGTGAGAAAATTTCTCATAATAAGCGCTTGGTGGTGAGAAAAAAACACTGTCAATAACGCTCGGGAAAGCGTGCGAAGACCATGCTTTGCCGCGTTTGCCGCTCGGGCGAGCGGGTGAAGAAGCTGCCGTTGTGCGTAATGGCCGTATCCTCGGGAACAATCGCGAGAATCTTGCCCTGCAACGCCGCATCGCGGGTGTGCCAGGCATCAAGAAACTGCGTGCGGCTCATCGACACATGCCCCAGCGACGGATCGGCAAGCAGCACCGTATCGCCGTCAATCCCGCGCAACACGGAAAAATGATCATTCTTGCGATAGCGCAAATAGACAATTACCGGTACCTGCAACTGGGTCAATTGCGCAAACGACAGGGCATAGCCCTCGGCACGAAAGCCCAGCGACGGCAAAATGCGCTGCATATCGGCAAATGACGCCATGCCTGCCTTGTTGGCATCCGCCTGCAACAATGCCAATACCGCTTCTTCCGTCACATCCTGCCCGTAATGCTGGTTGAGCAAGGTGGCAATCGATGCCGCGCCGCAGGAATAATCGAGGTCCTGCTTGACGATGCCTTCATCGCGCATTGCCTTCCAGCTCTTCACCGGCGGCGCATCAAGAGCGGCAAACGGCAAATCTTCCGGCGCAGCCAAAGCGGAAAGCGACAGGCACAGCCAGCACAGCATCGATAGTTTCATTCCTGTTTCTCCTTGTTGTTTTTGTTATGGGTGAAAATATTGTCCAGTGAATCGAACAAGCAGTGTATTGAAATAATCAGTTTTCATGATATTCGTTGAGTGGTTTGTTAATTTTTTCTTGTTTTTTTATGTTGTTTTCAAAATTCTGATGATTCTTTTTTTCTGCTTGTTCTTCAGACTGGGGTGAAATTCGAAGTATTTTATCGAGAAACTGCGTTGTCCACCGACTTTTGTCTTCTTTGTCGTTGTGAAAAAAATAAATAAATATCCATGGGAATATGGTGAAAAAGAGATAGGCTTTGATGTGATCAAAGAGAGTGCTTTCAATATTCTTATCAAAAATGCTCCACAGAACACCGAGCGGCGGAATGACGAGCCACGAAATAAGGAATTTCTTACCCAGCTTTATATTGGTATGGCTGAGTGAATATATAAAAATTGCTGCGGGTACACTAAGGAGCAGAGTATAGGATTCAGTTTCTGTCATAAGACTTACCTAGGAAGAATAAAGAAGCGAATGTAACATTCGCTTCTTGTGGATTCAATCTCTGCGTGATCCTGGTGATTCATGGTCAGGTTGCATATGCACGGGCAGATCCCATCCCTCTCCTTTTTGATAAACAGGAATAGGAGTATCCAAGTGATAATATGTAAATGATCGATTGTCCGGACTGGGGATTCGTCTTGGTTGCGATCTATCGACAAAGGGATTTATTGTATTCAGGAAGAATCCGACAGTGAGGCCATGGCCGGCCATTGCTGCTTTATTAAAACCTTTCAGTCCAGCGGCTGTTGCGACAGCCACTCCCCGTGCAGCAGCTACGGTAGACATTGCAGCTGCATATGCCGTTGATGCCGGGGTTGCAGGTACACCGTATTGGTACATGTGAATACCCTGATGGACAGCAGCACCTGTAGTAGCTGATTGGAGCATACCTTTTCCAAATGTGCGGTAACTGAATTCACCCATCCCACCAGACATATTGCCGATCGGACCAAATCCGCCAGGGCTTTGTTCCAAGCGGCTGCCCCGAGTCTCCTGCATTTCCACTGTATCCAAAGGAGCGAAGGCATCAGTGTCCACATGCGCAAAAATGTGTTGACTAATATCATGTTCCGACATTGTATTTGCCAATATGTCGTTTTCGCGGGAATCTTGCATATGTGTATTTTCTTTGGCAAATGTAGGGACTGCAATGCAGGTAATACCGGTGAGAATTGCGATTATTTTTCGTCTCATGTTTACTCTCCGAGTTGTTTAGGGGATACATCAAAACTTGTGTCGCAGGGCAAGGGTGGCATTGGCGCCTTCGTCGCCGGAGAGATGCCATTGCACGTCGGCACGGATTGATGTCTGGGTGCTGAAGGCGTAGCCGACGCCGAGGGTGAGGTAGCTGTCGCTGGCGAAGCTGCCCTGGCGTTTGCCTTCGTGTTTGTCGGGTTGGCGGCCTATCCATTTGAAGCGCGCGCTGAAGGTGGTGTGGTCGTTGGCGGCAAAGGAGACGCCGGGGCGCACGAGGAAGTAGTCGCCCGGTTTGCGGTCTTTGTGGCTGGCATGGAAGCGGTAGCCGGCGTCGAAGGAGAAGACGACGGGGTCGATGGCCTTGTAGGTGTTGACGCCTGCAAACCATGATTTGCCGTAGGCATTGTCGCCGCGCCGTTTTTCATATATCGCGCCTTCGAATACGCCGATGAGGGCGGGATTTTTGCCGTCGTTCAGGAAGACGTGGTTGACGCCGAGGGTGAAGTTGCTGAGTTCACTTTGGCTTTGCGTGGTGCTGCGGCTTGGGGTGTCGTGGCGGCTGTGGCGGTAGAAGCCGCCGAGGCTGGCGTAGAGTTCGGTGCGGGGGCTTAGGCCGTATTGCAGGTCGGCATTGGCGTAGAGGATGTCGCTGTTGTGGCGACCTTCTTCGAGGAAGCCGGGATTTCGATGAGGGTGTTTTGCGGGGTAGCGAAATAGAGGGATTTGCCTTGCTGCGGGCTGGTGTGGTTGCGGTTGTAGTAGGAGAGCGAAAGTCCGGTTTCCCAGCAGTTTTGCTCGGGCGCGATGCCTTCGAGGCTCAGGGGCAGGTCGGCGTGGGCAGCACTGGCAAGGAAGAATAGGGTACTGATGGCAAGCGTGTTTTTAAGCATGGTTCACGTCCTGGGTGGATATGAACGCATTTTAGGATCGGTTTTTTTGTCAATATGTTATGGTTGTTTGAGTTGTTGTGTGTTGTTTTTGATGATTTTTTGAGGTTTTAAGGGTGAGGATGTGGTTGAATAAGAAAATATGGAAAATAGCGTTTTTTTACCATCATGAAGCGCTTGTCTCGGTAAAAAACTGCTATTTTTGCGTTTAATATGAAACGTTGTTTGTGGGGTGCGGCTTGGCAACGCCAATCCGCAGCAGAGGCAGGGCGAAGGTGGTATGATTCGCCGCAGTTTTTCCACAACAACGGAGCGTTTTATGAGTATCAAAGTTGCCATCAACGGTTTTGGCCGCATCGGCCGTCTTGCCCTGCGTCAGATGGACAAGGCCAAGGGCGTGGAGGTGGTCGCCATCAACGATCTCACCCCGGCGGATATGCTGCTGCACCTCTTCAAATATGACACTGCGCAAGGCCGTTTCAACGGTACGGCGGAGCTGAAGGGCGACAATCTCGTCGTCAACGGCAAGGAAATCAAGGTATTATCCAATGCCGATCCCGAGCAGCTGCCGTGGGGCGAATTGGGCGTTGACGTCGTCCTCGAGTGCACCGGCTTCTTCGCCACCAAGGAAAAGGCGGAAAAACACATCAAGGCGGGCGCGAAGAAGGTCGTGATTTCCGCGCCGGGCGGCAATGATGTGAAAACCGTGGTTTACAACGTCAACCACGATATTCTCGACGGCAGCGAGACCGTCATCTCCGGCGCGTCCTGCACCACCAACTGCCTCGCGCCGATGGCGAAAGTGCTGCAAGACAACTTCGGCATTGTCGAGGGTCTCATGACCACGATTCACGCCTACACTGGCGACCAGAACACTCTCGACGCCCCGCACCGCAAGGGCGACAAGCGCCGCGCCCGTGCCGCCGCTGCCAATATCGTGCCGAACAGCACTGGCGCGGCGAAAGCCATCGGTCTCGTCATCCCCGAATTGCAGGGCAAGCTCGACGGCGGCGCGCAGCGCGTCCCGGTGATCACCGGCTCTTTGACCGAGCTGGTCTGCGTGCTGGAGAAAAAAGTTACCGTGGATGAAGTCAATGCAGCGATGAAAGCGGCGGCCAATGAATCCTTCGGCTACACCGACGAAGAACTGGTTTCTTCCGACATCATCGGCATCAGCTTTGGTTCGCTGTTCGACGCCACGCAAACCCGCGTACTCACCGTCGGCGACAAGCAGCTGGTGAAAACCGTCGCTTGGTACGACAACGAAATGAGCTACACCGACCAGCTCATCCGCACCCTGTCTTACTTCGCGAGCCTCATCAAGTAATTGATGGCGTAAAGACAAAAGCCGCCTGCGGGCGGCTTTTTTTGTGCGTTGCAAACTCCGTAGGGTGGGCTTTAG
>JAUNKJ010000166.1 GCA_030532785.1 Cardiobacteriaceae bacterium | reverse complement strand
TCGAGTCCCGTAGGGAGAGGGGTTGATTTTGTGCATATTTTCAAGTTTTGTCGTGCACCAAGAAAAAAACTATAAAAACAGTAATTTTTTACCATAAACAAGCGCTTTATGTGAGAAAATTTTGCACATAAAGCGCTTTATGGTGAGAAAATTTCTCGTCATGAATGTTATGGTGGGTTAACACCCACTCTACGGCATCGGGGAACTTTGTCGCTGCACAACAGTGCGTTCACGGCCGATGCGCGCTTTGCCAATAGCTTTCACCCTGCATTTCAAAGAGGCGGCTTTGCAGGCGGGCGTATTCAAAGGCGAGTTTTTTCCCTTGGTAGATGTCGGCGAGCGGTACTGCGCTGGTGATGAGGAGTTTGACGCCGCGATCGTAGAATTCGTCGATCAGCAGGAGGAAACGGCGCGCGGCGTCTTCCTGGTATTCGTCGAGAACGGGGACGCCGACGAGCCCGACGTAGGCGAAACGTTTGCCGATGTCGATGTAGTCTTTTTGCGAGTAATGCCCGGTGCAGAGCGGGTCGAAGGCGAAGGTGATGCTGTGGGCGCTGCGGGCAACGAGGGGGATGTCGCGGCTGCCGATGCGGTAATGGCTGGCGGCGGGGTCGGCGTTTTCCCCGGTGAGTTCGGCCAGGTCTTGCGCGAGCGCTTGCCGCGCGTCGGGATTGTCGAGGCGGAAGACGTTGTCCTGCGAGAAGTGGCGACGGCGGTAGTCTTCGCCGGCGTCTATTGCGTGCACCACGAGGTTTTCTTCGATCCAGGCGATGGCGGGGAGGAAGCGCTCGCGTTGCAGGCCGTTTTTGTAGAGGTCCTGGGGGATGACGTTGGAGGTGGTAACCAGCGTGATGCCGTGTTTTTCCATGGCGTCGAAGAGGCGCGCAAGCAGCATGGCGTCGGTGATGTCGGAGACGAAGAATTCGTCGAGGCAGAGGATGTCGATGTCTTCACTCATGTTTTTCACGACGTGTTCCACCGGGTTTTCGATATTGCCGGCGGCGTTGAGCGCTTCGTGGAGTTCAAGCATGAAGCGGTGGAAATGGCGGCGGCGCTTGCGCTCGCTGGGCAGATACGCCATGAAGAGATCCATGAGGAAGGTTTTGCCGCGCCCGACGCCGCCGAAGCAGTAAAGGCCTTTGATCCACGGGGTTGGCGCGCTGTCGGCCTTGCCGAGCCATTTGCTTAAAAAACCTTTTTTTTCCGGCGCGGGCGCGGTTTTTTTTGCCGCGAGTTCGTCTGCGATGCGTTGCATGTGGGCAAGCACTGCAAGCTGCGCCGGGTCTTCGCTGTAGTCTTTGGCGGCGAGTGCCGCGCGGTAGTGGTCGAGGAGGGTCATGAGGTGTGTGGCGGGAAGGGAATGGGGTCGCCGTAGTGGCGGGCGCGGGTGTTGGCGAGGATGTCCCACACGGCTTTGACGCGCGCGCCGATTTCGCGGATGTAGACTTTCATGCTGCGCTGGGTGGCGGCGGGGTCGGCGGCGTTGTAGGCGATGGGGGTTTGTCCGTGGCGGCGGGCGAGGAAGACGGCGCGTGCGTTGTGGAAGCGCTGGCTGACGATCAGATAATCGCTTTGTCCGAAGATTTCTTTGGCGCGGATGACGCTGTCCAAAGTGCGAAGACCGGCGTAATCGGGCTGGATGCGGTTTGCGGGGATGCCGGCCTTGATGAGGTCGGCGCGCATTTGCGCGGGTTCGTTGTAGTCGTGGGCGCGGTTGTCGCCGCTGACGATGAAGTAGCGCGCCTTGCCCGCGTGGTAGAGGGCGGCGGCGGCATCGATGCGGTATTGGTAGAAGAGGTTGATGCGTCCGCCCGCGACGTATTTGGCGGTGCCGAGCACGAGCGCCACCTCGCGCGCGGGGACGTCGTCCAGACGGTCATGCAGATAGGGACGGCTCGCGAGGCTGATCCACAGATAACAGATGACGGGCGCGGCAAGGGCGAGCGCGATAAGCCAGAGGGAGAGGCGCAGCAGGCGTTTCATCAAATGCTGGTCAATTGGTAGTCGGGGGTGATGCCGCTTTGCGCGATGTATTCGGCGGGGTCGAGGCCGCGCAGGAAGCCGTGGCCGGTGACGAGGCAGGTCGCGAGGCCATAGGCGTTGCCGCCGAGGATGTCGGTGTGCAGGGTATCGCCGATCATCAGGGTGCGGTGGTGGTCGAGGTCGTGTCCCAAATGGTGCAGGCGCTTGGCGGCGATGTCGAAGATGCTGGCAAAGGGTTTGCCGAAGACTTTGACCTGCTGGAAGAGGGTGTCGTGCAGCGGCAGGATGTAGCTGCCCGCTTCGATGGAGATGCTGTCGGCGAGCGGCGCGATGAGGTCGGGGTTGCCGAGCAGCACCGGGCGCGGATGGGCGGCGAGGTCGTCGAGAAATTGCTGGTGGCACGCCTCCGGCCAGCGCTGCGGACTGAAGAAGAGGTAGCCGTCGGCGCGGGCGAAATCCGGGTGATTCTGGTCAACGCTCGCAATGCCGAGTTCGGCGAGGTCTTCCTGATATTTCTCCGGGCCGATGCGCCCCCAAAGCATGTTGGCGGGGTAGGTTTTCAGACCCTCGATCAGCGCATCACGGCTGTTGACGATATGCTCGGCGTCGAAATCAAAGCCGCGTTCGCGCATCTTTTGCACCACTTGCGGCTTGGCCATGCCCGCGCCGTTGGAGACGACAAGGCATTGCTTGCCCATCGCCTGCAAGGCGCGCACCCGCTCGATCGCCCCGGGAATGGCGACCTCGCCGACATTGAGCACGCCAAAGGCATCAAACAGGAACACATCGAAACGCTCGGCAACCTCCAACAGGCTCTCGATGACGAGCGGGGCATGATCGCCCACCGGCTCCTGCGGCAGGCGGTGGCGGATGGCTTCGTATTGCGCAAAGGCGGCAGTGGCGGACATGGAAAATCCTCGTGCGGGAAAGGGCGCGATTGTACCCGATTCGCCGCGCGCGGCGTGTGGCAATCGCCTGGGGCGCGCTATATAATCCGCGCCTCATTTTGCGGGGAGAGAGAAGATGTGCGGAATCGTCGGCATCGTCGGAAAAGGGTGGGTCAACCAGGCGCTCTATGACGCGCTCACCGTGTTGCAGCATCGCGGCCAGGATGCGGCAGGCATCGCCACCTGCGACGCCGGGCGCTTCTGCCTGCACAAGGCCAACGGTCTGGTACGCGACGTCTTCTCCGCCGACGACATGCGCAAACTCACCGGCAACTACGGCATCGGCCATGTGCGCTACCCCACCGCCGGGTCATCCAGCGCAGCGGAAGCGCAACCCTTCTACGTCAACTCGCCCTACGGCATCATGCTCGCCCACAACGGCAACCTCACCAACACCGACGCCATCATCCAGGACATCTACCAAAGCGACTACCGCCACATCAACACCCGCTCCGACTCCGAAGCGCTCTTGAACGTCTTCGCCCACGAACTGCAACTCCAGCACCAGATGCACCCGCATCCGCAAGCCATCTTCCACGCCGTGCGCCGCACCCACGAACGCGTGCGCGGAGCCTATGCCGTCATCGCCATGATCAGCGGCTACGGACTTGTCGCCTTCCGCGACCCCTACGCCATCCGCCCCCTCATCTACGGCAAACGCGCGAGCGACCTCGGCACCGAATACATGATCGCCTCGGAAAGCGTCGCCCTCCACGCCCAGGGCTTCGACATCGTCCGCGACCTCGCTCCCGGCGAAGCCCTCGTCATCACCGAAAACGGCGACGTCTACAGCGAAATCTGCGCCGACAACACCCGCCGCGCGCCCTGCATCTTCGAATACGTCTACTTCGCCCGCCCCGACTCCACCATCGACGGCATCAACGTCTACAAAGCGCGCCTGCGCATGGGCGAAAAACTCGCCGAACGCATCCTGCGCGAATGGCCGGACCACGACATCGACGTCGTCATCCCCATCCCCGACACCAGCCGCAGCTCCGCCATCG
>JAUNKJ010000005.1 GCA_030532785.1 Cardiobacteriaceae bacterium | reverse complement strand
CACGACATCGACGTCGTCATCCCCATCCCCGACACCAGCCGCAGCTCCGCCATCGAACTCGCCACCCGCCTCGACGTCAAATTCCGCGAAGGCTTCATGAAAAACCGCTACATCGGCCGCACCTTCATCATGCCCGGACAAACCCTGCGCCAGAAATCCGTGCGCCAGAAACTCAACGCCCTCGACCTCGAATTCAGAAAGAAAAACGTCCTCCTCGTGGACGACTCCATCGTGCGCGGCACCACCAGCGAACAAATCATCCAAATGGCGCGCGACGCCGGTGCCAACAAAGTCTACTTCGCCAGCGCCGCCCCCCCCGTGCGCTACCCCAACGTCTACGGCATCGACATGCCCACCCACGAAGAACTCATCGCCTGGCAACGCGAAGAAGCGGAAGTCGCCAAAGCCATTGGTGCCGACCGCGTCATCTACCAAACCCTGCCCGACCTCATCGACGCCTGCATGGAAACCAAACACAGCCTCCCCGAAGACTTCGACTGCTCCGTCTTCAACGGCTGCTACATCACCGGCGACATCGACGAAGACTACCTCAACCGCCTCCTCGAACAACGCCGCGCCAAAGCCGCCGCACAAAAATCGTAGGGTGGGCTTTAGCCCACCATCGCGCAGCGATTCGCAGGATAGGCTGTAGGTACGGTTAGCGCGCAGCGCGTAACCGTACATGAAACAAAACACCGTAACGTAGAGCGGGCTTTAGTCCACCCAAAAGCCCCTCCCCCTGTGGGGGAGGGGTTGGGGTGAGGGCAGCAAACGAATGAGCATAAACCCACAACCATCACCGCACAAACCCATAAATATTCCAAAAATAACCCCTTTTTACCACCACAAAGCGCTTATCGTGAGAAATTTTCCCACCAAAAGCGCTTATACATGAGAAAAAACACCATTCCAACCACAGGAGAACCGCCATGTTCAACCTCTTCGCCCTCGTCAAAGACCACGACCACCGCATCACCCCCGACAGCCTCATCCGCGACCTCCGGGAAAAATTCGCCTGGGCGCACGACTACCACATCGAAAAAGAAGACCTGGAATTCCCGCGCACCACCGTCGTCAACCTTACCAAACCCGACTGGCGCATTCGCATCTCCATCCGCCCCGACGAAGACATGACCCTCGACACCGGCGAACTGCACAAAATCCTCCACAAAAAAACCACCCTCCCCGCCGACTTCCTCAGCTACAACACCGAACTCGCCATCGGCTTTGCTGACGACCCCGAACAACGCTACACCGACGACATCATCAACTTCGGCGAATTCATCCGCGAAAACTACCCCGGCGTCGTCATCTTCGACCAATACAACCTCGACGTCTGGTAAACGAACCCACCTTGCAGGTTGGCGGTGCATTTCGGCAGGCGGTTATTGAGTCTGTCGAAATGCAATAACCGCGAAGCGAACCCCAACATATGATGTTTGTTTGATGTTGGGGTTCGGCTGCGCCTCACCACCAACCTACGTGATGCAATGCGCAAAAAAAGTCATTCATAAAACCACCAAAAACAATCATTTTTTACCACCACAAAGCGCTTACCGTGAGAAATTTTCCCAGCAAAAGCGCTTATCAATGAGAAAAAAACACCATCCATGCCTGACAACACCCGCTTCACCCTCGAACGCCTTGGCGACGACTGGCTCCACCTCGTTGACCAGCAAGGCGAATTCACCCCCGTCACCATCGACTTCATGGACGCCTACTACCGCGCGCGCGGCGGCAGCGAACACCTGCCGAAAACCCTGCGCGGCATGGCGGGCGCGCATGTGGCAGATGCCACCGCCGGCTGGGCGCGCGACGCCTGGCTCCTCGCCTATCGCGGCTTCCGCATCACCCTCATCGAACGTGAGCCCCTCCTCTTCGCCCTCCTCGCCCAAGGCATCGCCCGCGCCCAGGCCACCCCCGCCATCGCCGCCATCGCCGCGCGGCTTGACGTCCTCCACGCCGACAGCAGCGACCACCTGCGCCACAACGGTTACGACGCCGTCTACCTCGACCCCATGTACCCCGCACGCGACAAAAAAAGCAAAGTCAAGAAAGACATGCAAATCCTCCATGCGCTGCTTGCCGACACCCCCGGCAACCACGACGCCCTGCTTGCCAGCGCGCGCCACGCCGCGCGCGAACGCGTCATCGTCAAACGCCCGCAAGGCGCACCGCACCTCGCCGACGCCACCCCCGACTACCAAATCCACGCCCCCAACACCCGCTTTGACATCTATAAAACTACCTGAAATAGTGATTTTTTACCGCGACAAGCGCTTCATGATGGTAAAAAATCACCATTTTTGTAGGTTTTATAGGCATTCAAAACAAAGTCGTAGGGTGAGTGTCAACCTACAAAAACACCGGAACCGTAGGGTGGGCTTCAGCCCACCGTCGCACAGCGATTCGTTCTGCGGGTAAATCACCCCTCCCTCTCCACCGTCAGCGCCACCAACTTCACTACCCACGGGCGAATGGTGAGCAGGCTCGCAAACGCCACCGGCCAGGTGATCACATACGCCTTGGCAAGGCGCAGCGGATAGCCGCCGTCCACCCCGGTATTGAGCGCCACCAGCACCCCGCTGACAATCGCCACCATGATCGCCGACGCATAAAAGGAAAAGGCGATACCCGCATATTTTGGCGGCAGTTTTTTCATGGCGTCACTCCTTTTGCCAGCAACCAGTCATCATGCAGCCATTGCTCGCTCTGCCGCCGCCCCGGCATGGTCAGCCACACAATATCGCGCTCGAACACCATCGCCGCGCCATCGGCGGCGACAATCACCCAAAACCAGCGCCCGTCGCGCGTATTGCGCATCTTCACCTTCATCCCGGCAAGCGCTTGCGCCTCTCCCGCCACGCGCAGCGTTTCCGTGTGCGGCGCAATCCAGTGCACCTCGCGTGCTTCCAGCAAATCCGGGGCATGATTGCGCAAAAAGGCATCGGCGGCGGCCTGCGCCTGCGCTTCATCCGGCAACGGCGCGCCCGCGCGTGCAAGACGCATATCGGCAAAGCCCTTCAAGCGCCCCGCCGCATCATGCACCACGCTCACATGCTCGCCTCCCGGCGCAAATTCGGGTTGCGACGCCGCCTGCCAGCGTTGCCACACGCACGCCTCGCCATCCACCTGCACCGCACGCTCGACCACACGCTGAAAATCCGTGGGCAACAACGCTTCCGGCGCGGCAAACGCCGTACCCGCCAGCCACAAACTGCTGAATACGAAAGTCTTCATAAAGCCTCCTTTGGTGAACACCCGCGCAGTGTAGATTGTTCACAAAACGGATAACAGACGCTATATTGACGCGCATTGACGATATATGCACAGAAAAATGGAGCAGGGAAAATGGACTGGAACGACCTCCGCTACTTCATCACCCTCGTGGAAAAAGAAACCCTCACCGCCAGCGCCGACGCCCTCGACGTGCAACACAGCACCGTCGCCCGCCGCATCCGCCAACTCGAAGACACCCTCGGCCTCCCCCTCTTCGACCACCTCGGCAAACGCTACCGCCTCACCGCCGCCGGTGAACGTCTCTACCGCCACGCCCGCGAAATCCACAAAGACATCAACGCCCTCGCCCGCATTGCCCGCGAAGAAATGCACAGCATCGCCGAAGTCGGCATCACCGCCCCGCCCGCCGTGCTGCGCAGCCGCATCGCGCCGCAACTCCCCGTCTTCTATCGTGAAAATCCGCGCATCCGCCTGCGTCTTCACGGCAACACCGCGCTCGACAACCTCCACGACCGCGCCGCCGACATCGCCCTGCGCTTCGTGCGCCCGCAAGCGCCCGACCTCGTCGTGCGCCGCCTCTGCGCCATCCGCTGCGCCTTCTACGCCAGCAAATCCTACGTCCGCACCCCGCGCGAACACTGGCAATACCTGACGCTTTCCACCGACAACCCCTTGAGCCAATGGGCGAAAAGCCGCATCGACCCCGCGCGCATCCTGCTTGCCTGCAACGACTTTGCCCTCATCAAAAGCGCCATCGCCGCCGGCCTCGGCATCGGCCTCCTGCCGATGGACGACGCCGAGCCCGATTGGCAACCCATTGCCATACAAGGCAAAACCCCGGACACCCGCACAGAAACCCTCTACCTCGTCATGCACGAAGACGTGCGCCGCTCCCCGGCGGTACGCCGCGTCGCTGATTTCCTCATCGCGATATTGACAGAAGAATAATTGATGGTGTCCTGAAAAGTATGCTGGTCA
The DNA here is from genome assembly GCA_030532785.1 of Cardiobacteriaceae bacterium. Lineage (GTDB taxonomy): Bacteria > Pseudomonadota > Gammaproteobacteria > Cardiobacteriales > Cardiobacteriaceae > JAUMXB01. Next base: position 27,358 of record JAUNKJ010000005.1, on the reverse strand, counting down.
AAAATCAGCGATAGGTCATAAGAGCGTCAGTGCCAAAATATTCGTAGAAACAGCCCCTTCTCCCGCTTGCGGGACTCGAAGAGCTGCGGAGCAGAGAAGGATGGGATGAGGGGTGAAATGCGCAGCATTTCTTGATTTTTTTGTGGAATTTAAATCCTTACACCCCCACCCTAACCCTCCCCCGCAAGCGGGGGAGGGAAAATGAAAACCAGCATACTTTTCAGGACACCACCGAATAATTATCACAAAATGAACAAAAACAGTGATTTTTTACTGCTATAAGCGCTTCATAATGGTAAAAAATCACTATTTTTATGGGTTTTATATGCATTCAAAGCAAAGTCGTAGGGTGGGTGTCAACCCACCGCTTGCCCGCATGGCAAGGCGTAGGTTGGCGGTGCATTTCGGCAGGCGGTTATTGAGCCTGTCGAAATGCAATAACCGCGAAGCGAACCCCAACATCAAGCCAGCATCGCCTGTTGGGGTTCGTGCGACGCACTCACCACCAACCCACAAAAACACCGGAACCCATATCGCTGAAAAACCACTATTTTCAAACCTTCCCCGGCGGCAGATATTGCCCCAGCGCCCGTGCCGCGACGATACCGCTCAGCGCCGCCGCCATCGTCCACAACGCCATCGCCGGCAAGCCGAATCTGTCCATCAGCCAGCCGCCGAACGACGAACCGACAATCAGCCCCAGCCCGATCACCGTGCCGGAAAGCCCGAGGGCGCGGGTAATGTCGGCGCTGCGCAAGGCCGTGGTCAGTTCATCAAGGCTGGGCATCACCAGCAATTCGCCCAGGGTGAGCAGCACCACGAACGCCAGCGCGGCGGCCATCCCCGGCGGCAACGCCAGCAGGGCACCAGCGGGAATGAGCAGACAGAAGCCGTCGCGAATGATGCGCAGGGTGGGCAAATGGGCAAGCCATTTGGTGAGCGCCAGATATTGCAGGCAAATAATGAGAAACCCGCTCAGCGCCATCATCCACGACGACGCCGATTCGTGGCCGAAACCGGCGGTGGCGAACACCGGCAAGGTCAGCGACCATTGCGCCATGATCAGGTTGAAAGCGAACACCGCCGCGAGCAACAGGGCAAAGGGGCGATCCACCCCGCGCAGGGTGGCGAGAAATGACCCCCGTGCCGTTTGCGTCTGTTGCTCCGGCGGCTGGAACGGCAGAAAACACAGCAGCACGGCCAGGGCAGCGTAAATCGCCATGGTCAGCGCCACCAGATGGGCAAACGGCAGCACGAGAAAGAGCAAAGCGCCCAGCGCCGGGCCGAGCAGCGCGCCGATATTGGCGGCGAGCAGGCGCAGGGTGATCATCTTGCGCGTGCGCGAGGTGCGGAACAGCTCGCTCTTGATGCCAAGCACCGCTGCCGTCGCGCCGATGCTCGTCGCCCCCGCGCCCATGAGACACAGCCAATACGGCGCGGGAAAGAGAAACACCACCAGCGCCGCACTGCGCAACGCCGCGCCGCCCACGGCGAGAAAACGGCTGCCAAAGCGCGCGCCCCATTGCCCGAGCCACACCGCGCACAGAAGCCCCGTGCCGAACATCAATCCGGCGACCGTCCCCGCCTGCGCCTTGGTAAAACCGCGATCGAGCAGCGACAGGGCAAGCAGCGGCATGAACAGGTAAGTACCGAGATTGACGAAAACATTGACGATGAGCAGCACCGTGGTGGAGGCGGGTTTGCGCATGGGAACTCCGGGATGAGGGTCGCTGGATGATACACCACAAGCGGGCAGCGGTGTTGTGCCGCAAGCTGCAACGCATTCGTAGGGTGGGTGTTAACCCACCATTTGCCCGCAGGGCAAGGCGTAGGTTGGTGGTGAGCGGAGCGAACCCCAACATCAAACCGGCATCGCATGTTGGGGTTCGTGCTACGCACTCACTACCAACCTACAAATAACACCCACCCTATAAAATAATCAAAAACATCTAAAAAATAGCGATTATTTACCATCATGAAGCGCTTGTCGCGGTAAAAAACCACTATTTTTTACCCCAATTCGCATCCTGCATGAATTGGCATACAATCCCCGCTTCCCTTTGCCGAGAAACGCCATGATCCTTCGCCCCGCCTACCCGCAAGCCACCACCCTCGACGAACTGCGCGCCAATTTTGCCGCCATCGAAAGCCGCATCGCCGCCGCCTGCGCCCGCGCCGGACGCGCGCCGCACAGCGTGCGCCTGCTGCCGGTGAGCAAAACCGTGGACGAAAGCCGCATCCGCATGGTGCACAGCCTCGGCTACACGCATTTTGGCGAAAACAAGGTGCAGGAAGCGCAGGCGAAAGCGCAGGCGATGGCCGATCTGCCGCTGCATTGGTCGGTTATCGGCCATCTGCAAACCAACAAAATCAAATATATGGTGAAATTCGCCCACGAATTTCAGGCGCTGGATAGCGTCAAGGTCGCGCAAATGCTTGACGAACGCCTCGCGCGCGAAGGGCGGCAGATGAATGTCCTCGTGCAGATCAACACCTCGGGCGAGGACAGCAAATACGGCATGGCGCCCGACGCCGCGCACGCCTTCCTCCGCGACATTGCCCCTCTTGGCAACCTCCGCGTTACCGGCCTGATGACGCTGGCGCTTTTTTCCGGGGAGGAAGCCAAGGTTCGGGATTGCTTCGTGATTTTGCGCGAACTGCGCGAACACTTGCGCGCCGATCTGCCCGATGGCATGACGATGACCGAACTCTCGATGGGCATGTCCGGCGATTTTGACATGGCGATTGAAGAAGGCGCGACGATTGTGCGCATCGGCCAGGCGCTCTTCGGCGCGCGACAGTTGCCGGACAGCCATTACTGGCCGGGCTGATACGCCGCGTTTCGCGTTATGATGCACGCCTCCCCCCGCCGGAAACCGCCATGTTCACCTTGATGCGCTGCCTGCCCGTGATTTGCGCGTTTGTCCTGCCCGCCGCGCAGGCGATTCAGTGCGAGCGCGCGCAAACCGCGCCGGAACTTGCCATTTGCCGCGATCCGCAACTGCAAGCCCGCGATGCGGAACTCGGCAATATTTACAACAGCATCCGCGCCGAACTCCCCGCAGAAGCCTTCGCCCTCGTCCGCGCCGACCAGCGCCAATGGTTGCAGGCGCGCGACGCGCAATGCGGGGGCGATGCCGCCTGTCTCCTGGAAAAAACGCGCGAACGCATCGTCTTCTTCCAGGAATTCCGCGCCGTGCTGGGCGATTTGCTGCGGGAAATCGGCGCGGCAACCCCGGGCGAAAGGCAGGGCGGGACGCAACGGGAAAAACCCGTCAGCGGCGTGTACGTCGCCAAACCCGTCGCCCCCGCAGCGGCGAACCTGCGCGCCGGGGAAAGAACGCTGAATCCGCAAGAAATTTACCAAGTGGCGGCGCGCTCCTCCGTCGTCGTCCTCCCCTACGACGGCGGCAGGCGCATCGGCCAGGGCAGCGGCGTGGAAATTGCCGACAACCTCGTCGCCACCAACTGCCACGTCGTGGAAAACGGCGACGAATTCCTCGTCCTCTTTGCCGGAGAAAGCTACCCCGCCACCCTCGTCAGCGGCGACAGCGACATGGACTACTGCCTGCTCCATGCCCCCGGCCTGCCCGCAGACAACGCCATCATCGCCGCCTCCGGCACCCTAAGCCCCGGCCAGCGCGTCTACAGCGTCGGCTCGCCCAAAGGCTTTGAACTCACCATCGGCGAAGGCCTCATCTCCGGCATCCGCGACATCGACGGCACCCCCATGATCCAGACCTCCGCGCCCATCTCCGCCGGATCAAGCGGCGGCGGCCTCTACAACGAACGCGGCGAACTCGTCGGCATCACCACCGCCGGCCACAAAGACGCGGAAAACCTCAACTTCGCCGTACCCGCCGATTTCGCCTATATACTCGCGGAAAACGCCCTCAACACCCATTCCCCCTGATTCCCCCTCCAAGGACGCCCCATGAACCAGAGCCACTACGACACCCTCGGCGTCGCCCCCGACGCCAGCGCCGACGACATCAAAAAGGCCTACCGCAAACTCGTGCGCCGCTACCATCCCGACGTCAGCAGCGAACCCGACGCCGCCGCCAAGGCCAGCGCCATCAACCAGGCCTACAACATCCTCAAAGACCCGGAAAAACGCGCCGCCTACGACGCCGAACTTGCCGCCCCCCAAGACGCACACAGCGCCTTCCATGCGCACAACCCCTACGCCAGCCACGGCCACGACTTCCACTTCGACGACCTCTTCACCCGCTACACGCGCGAAGAAACCTACACCCGCCCCATCCCCGGCGACGACCGCTACGGCGAACTCACCATCGACATCGCCGACGCCTACCACGGCAGCGAACGCCCCCTCACCCTCGACATCCCCGTGCGCGACACCCACGGCCACCTCCGTGCCGAACGCAAAACCCTCAACGTCACCATCCCCAAAGGCATCGGCGAAGGCCAGCACATCCGCCTGCGCGGCCAGGGCATGCCCGGCCACGGCGGCGGCGAGGCAGGCGACCTCTACCTCGAAATCGTCTTCCGCGCCAACGAACACCTCCATGTGCAAAACAGCCGCGACGTCTACCAGCGCCTCGACATCGCCCCGTGGACAGCCGTCCTCGGCAGCCGCCTCCAGATAGACACCCCCGCCGGCAAACTCGACGTCGCCATCCCCGAAAACAGCCGCCCCGGCCAGCAACTCCGCCTCAAAGGCAAAGGCATCCCCGGCAAAACCCCGGGCGACCTCTACCTCATCCTCAACATCACCCTGCCGCACGCCACAAGCGACGCCGACCGCGACGCCTGGCAAACCCTCGCCGACCACTACGCCGCCAAAGGATAAGCCATGAACGACATCACCCTGACCTTCCAGCAAATCGTCCACGCCTGCGGCAACGACCGGGGCTGGGTCATCCGCATCCTCGAAGAAAACATCATCGAACTCGACGCCGCGCCCGAAGACATGCAATACAGCGAACAGCACCTCGCGCGCCTGCGCCGCGCCCACCGCATCCACCGCGACTTCGACGCCAGCGCCCCCGCCACCGCCCTCATCCTCGACCTCCTCGACGAACTCCGCACCCTGCGCAAAACCGCACAGCCGCCCCACGTCGATGACATCTAACACCCTGCAAAATTATCACAAGAACAGAAAAAATAGACGTTTTTTATCATCATGAAGCGCTTGTCGCGGTAAAAAATCACGATATAGCGGGGGAGCGGCTATAAATTAACCTGCGTTCGGGATAAGAGTGAAATCATTCCTGAATGATTTTTCGAAATTTTCTATGAAATGACAAAACATTACCCTCCCCCGCTTGCGGGGGAGGGACAGGGTGGGGGTGTAAAGATTTACATTCCATAGAAAAATCAAGAAATGCTGCGCATTTCACCCCTCACCCCTACCCCTCTCTGCTCCGCAGCTCTTCGAGTCCCGCTTGCGGGAGAGGGGACTATTTCTACTAATATTTCGGGATTTACGTTCTTATATAGCCAAATCAACAAAAAACAGAACGGAGATGTAGGTTGGTGGTGCATCTCGACAAGCTCGATAACCGCCGTTAGGCGGGGTTGTTGACAATTCGATTCTTATACAATGAACTAAAGCCCCTCTCCCGTGGGACTCGAAGAGCTCGCGTAGCGAGATTGGGGTTGGGGTGAGGGCAGAAACAAGGCTTTCCACATTTTTTATAGCCTTTAATATTTCAATACATTTTTTAGCCTTGTAAATTCCCCCCACGAAATGCCAACAGCCCCTAGGCGAACCCCAACATAATGAATTCTAAAATGTTGGGGTTCGTGCTACGCACTCACCACCAACCTACAATTTGGATGATTTTATGATGATTTCACTATAGTGAAATCATCATAAAAACATGAAAAATAGCCGTTTTTTACCATCATAAAGCGCTTATCACGGTAAAAAATCACGATAAATTACCCAAAAATGATAATAAACCTGTCAAAATCATGAAAACAATCCGCAAAATCCTCTTCATCCTGCTGTGCCTGCCGCTGGCGTATCTGCTCGCGGCACTGCTCGCGGCGGTGATTCCCCTGCCGGGCGAAATGTCTGACGAAGCCGCGCCTTACACCATCCACATTGCCAGCAACGGCGTGCATCTCAATTTTGTGCTGCCGGTGCGTGACGATGTCGCGGATTGGGCGGCGTTTCTGCCCGATGCCGCGCTGGAGGACAGCAGCCATTTCTTGCTTGGCTGGGGCAGCGCCACCTTCTACACGCAAGTGCACACCTGGGGCGATTTGCGCCCCGGCATTGCCCTGCGCGCGCTTTTTTACGACCACGGCCTGATCCGCATCGAAGCCATGCGCGGCGTGTTGAACCCGGCGCACCCGCGCGTGCGCACCCTGCATTTGCCGCAAGCGCAATACCACGCGCTCATCGCCGATCTCCAGGGGCAATTCCGCGCGCGACATGCCGTGCAACCCGGCTTTTATCCCGCACACGGACGCTATACGCCGTTGTTCACCTGCAATGAATGGCTGCGACGGCGGCTGCGCCATATCGGGGTGCGCACGCCGCTGTGGTCGCCCTTTGACCGTCCGCTGTTGTGGATGCTGTGAAGCAATGGTAAAAAATCATCATACTAAGCGCTTATTATGATGTATTTTTATCACGATAAGCGCTTGACGGTGGTAAAAAATCGCTATTTTTGATGATTTTGTGATTTAACGTGGTTTGCCGATGCGGCGCAGCACCATCAGCACGAGGATGGCACCGAAAACGGACATGACGATGCCAGCAGGTTCTCCGGCGTCGTACCAGCCGATGATGACCCCGAGGTAACCGGCGACCATGCCGCCGACGATGCCGAGCGCGGTGGTGAGGACGCAACCGAGCTTGTCCTGCCCCGGATGCAGGGCGCGGGCGATGAGGCCAACGATAAAGCCTGCGATAAGCATTTTGATGAGTCCCATGCGGTTCTTCCTGTGGAGATGGATTCAAATTTGGGCAAGGGCGTCTTGGGAGACAAGGACGCGGGTTGTCTGTGCCATTTTTCGGGGAAGCGGCTATATATGGCAAAGCCCCGCTATGGGGCTTTGGGTGACGGTTTTATATTTCGCTAAAAATAGTCGTTTTTTCTCACTAAAAAGCTATTTATGCGATTTATTTATCGCAGCAAGCGCTTGTCGATGAGAAAATTTACCGTTTGCTTTATTTGATGGCGCGGATGGTGACGTCGGCAACACCGCTTTTCAATACGCCGAGTTGGCTGGCGGCGGCGTGGGAGAGGTCGATGATGCGGTTGCCGTGGAAGGGGCCGCGGTCATTGACGGTGACGATGATGGTTTTGCCGGTGCGTTTGTGGGTGACTTCGAGTTTGGTGCCGAGCGGCAGGCGTTTGTGCGCGGCGGTCATTTTGTGCATGTCGTAGATTTCGCCGCTGGCGGTTTTTTTGCCGTGGAAGCCGGGGCCGTACCAGGAGGCGGAGCCTTCCTGGACGAAGTCGTCGCTGCTGGCAAGGGTTTGGTAGCGTTTGCCGCGCACGACGTAGGAGTAGCTGCCTTTGCGCGCGGGTTTTTTGTTGCTGCTGGCGGGGGCGGCGCGCTGGATGGCTTTGCTGTCGGCGATGGCGCGTTGCGGGCTGCTGTCGCTCGGCAGTTGTTGGCCTTGCGGTTTGCTGAAGTCGATTTTGCGCACGGCGTCGTCGCTGTCGCCCATTTCGTCGGCTTCGTAGTAGCTGGCGATTTTGAAGAGCGCGGTTTCGCCGTTGTCGGCTTGGGCGGGCGCTTCGGGGGCTTTGCTGTCTGCGGCGGGGGTGTTTTCCGTTTTGGCGACGGTTTTTGGCGTTTCCACTTTTTTTGCCGCTTGGGCTTCGCCTTTCTTTTCCGTTGTTTTCAGATTGATTTTTTTGGCGCTGGGCGGTACGTTGCCGGATGCGTGGTTTGCCGTGTTGCCAGCGGTTTTTTCCGGCGTTTTTTCTGCCGGTTTTTCTGCGGCGGCGGTTTTGCCGGTGCTGGCGAAGAGCGGTTCGGCGACTTTTTTGCCGGGTTTGGCTTTGAGTTTGACGGCGCGGGTTTCGCCGGTTTTTTGCGCGGTGCCGATGTCTGCGCTGGCGGCGGGGGCGTCTTTGGCGATGTTGAACAGCGGGGCGCTGTCCGCAGCGTGGGCGACGCCGGCAAGGAGGGCGGCGGCGACGATCCAGGGGGTGTGTTTCATGGTGTGTTTCTCTGACGTTCTTCAACGATGCGCTTGGCGAGGTCGATCACCGCCATGGCGTACAAAGGCGACGTATTATAGCGGGTGATGACGTAAAAATTATTATGGGTCAACCAGTATTCTTTGCCGTCTGTGCCCATGAGTTCTAGGCCGCCCGCTTTTTCGCCGGGGTGTTTGTCTGTCCATTTGATGAAATTCGTGTCATTTTTCAGGGTGTCGTCATCGCGCAGGGCGGCGAGTTCGAGGTGCGGCTGGTGTTTTTCAAGGAGCGGGTGGCCGTCGGGGAGTGCGGGGAGGCGGTAGACGAGGCTGCCGCCCGCTTGCCAGCCGCGGACTTTCATGTAGTTGGCAATGGAGCCGATGGCGTCCGCCGGGCTTTCCCAGAGGTTGATGGCGCCGTCGCCGTCGTAGTCGATGGCGTCGTTGTAGTAGCTCGATGGCATGAATTGCGCCATGCCCATGGCGCCGGCGTAGGAGCCTTTGATGCGCAGGGGGTTGACGTTTTCGCGTTGGGAGAGGCGCAGGAAATAGTCGACTTGTTCGCAGAAGAAGGGGGCGCGTTTGGGGTAGTCAAAGCACAGGGTGGCGAGCGCCTGGAAGACGGGGGTGCTGCCGGTGACTTTGCCGTAGCGCGTTTCCACGCCGAGGATGGCGACGATGATGGCGGGGTCCATGCCGTATTCTTTTTCCGCGCGAGCCAGCGTTTCCGCGTGGGCGTTCCAGAAGGCGACGCCGTTTTGGATGCGGGCGTCGTCCAAAAAGATGGGGCGGTATTCCGCCCAGGTTTTGGTTTTCTCCGCCGGGCGCGAGATTTTTTCCAGCACGCTGTCGTCGCGGGAGACGGCGGCGAGCAGGGTTTGCAGGTAGTATTCGTCCATGCCCTGTTTTTCGGCGATGTCGTGCATGAAGGCCAGGGCTTCCGGGTGGTCGAGGTAGCTCGCCTGCGCGTGGTGGGCAAGGGCAAGGCCAAGGGCGGCGAGTAGCGCTTGTTTCATAGATGCTCCTGTTCCGGCGACTGGCGGTAGCCGCCGATCAGATTCATGGCGATGGCAAATCCCGCCATCAGGGAAAAGATCGAGCTGCCGCCGTAGCTGATGAAGGCGAGCGGCAGGCCGACGACCGGCAAGAAACCGCTCACCATACCAATATTGACGAAGATGTTGATGAAAAAGGTGAGGAAGATGCTGGCGGCGACCACGCGGGCGAAGCGGTTGCCGAGCAGGGTGGAAAGATAGAGGCCACGGAAAATCAGGATGCCGTAGGCAATCAGCAGGCAGGAGACGCCGAAAAGTCCGAGTTCTTCGGCAATGACCGCGAAGATGAAGTCGGTACTCGATTCGGGGAGGAATTCGAGCTGCGATTGCGTGCCTTGCATGTAGCCCTTGCCGCTGATGCCGCCGGAGCCGATGGCGATTTGCGACTGGATGATGTGCCAGCCCGCGCCGAACTGGTCGGCGTCGGGATTGAAGAGGGTGAGTACCCGTTCGCGCTGGTAGTCCTTGATGCCGAAGAACCAGAAGAGCGGCGCGGCAATGGCGATGAGCACTGCGCCAAGCGCAATCATCCGCCACGAGAGGCCTGCAAGGAAAAGGGCAATGACGCCGCTCGCGCCGACGAGGAGCGCGGTGCCGAGGTCGGGCTGGGCAAGAATCAGCGCCACCGGCAGGGCGATGATGATGAGGGCTGCGAGGACGTCGCCGACCGAGGGCAGGGTGTGGCGGATGGTGAGATACCACACCACCATCATCGGCACGCTGATTTTCGCCAGCTCCGAGGGCTGGATGCGCGCCACCCCGAGGTTGAGCCAGCGTTTGGCACCGCCAGCGCTGACGCCTGCGACTTCGACGAGGATGAGCAGACCGAGGGTGGCGACATAGAGCAGCGGCGTGACCTTGCGCAAAAAGGGCGGCGGCAGCAGCATCAGGGTGATGAAGACCACCAGCGCCCCGGCAAAGCGGATGCTCTGGCGCAGGATGATGCCGTCGCTGGCGGAAGCGCTTTGCAGGATGACGAGGCTCGCCGCCATGAGGAGGAGCATGACGAGGAGCAGCCAGCCGTCAAGCCGCGCTACCCAGGCGAAAAACCACGGCAGGCCGTCGCGACGCCGCACTTCGTCCATCACCGCGTTCATATGACGCCCTCCTTGCCGAGATAGTAATCGCAGATGTCGCGCACGATGGGGCCTGCGGTGCTGCTGCCGCTGCCGCCGCGCTCGACGACGATGGCGACCGCCACTTTCGGCGCGTCCGCCGGGGCGAAGGCGATGAACATGGCGTTGTCGCGATGCTCTTCGGCGAGTTCTTCCTGGGTGAGGCGGCGGTCGTTCTGGAAAGAAATGACCTGCACCGTGCCGGATTTGCCTGCCATGCGGTAGTTTTTCGGGGCGATTTTGCGCCCGGTGCCGTAGGCGCTGTGTACCACGTTGATCATCGCCTGGCGTACCGATGCCCAGTTTTCCGGGTGATGCACGTCAAGCGGTGTTTGCGTGTCGTCTGTGACCGGATGGAGGAATTGCTCGGCGAGCGGATCAAACACGCGCTGCAACAGGCGCGGGGTAAAGGGTCGGCCGTCGCGGGCAATCAGCGTGGTCATGTAGGCGAGCTGGATGGGGGTCATGGTGACGAAACCCTGGCCGATGCTGGCGTTGATGGTGTCGCCGATGTACCACGGACGCTCGAAGCGCTTTTCCTTCCATTCGCGGCTCGGCATGATGCCCGAGCCTTCTTCCGGCATGTCGATGCCAGTCAAGCGCCCCAAGGAAAAATGCGCGGCGTATTCGCCCATGCGCTCGATGCCGAGACGGTAACCGAGCTGGTAGTAATAGACGTCGCAGGATTCGGCGATGGCGTGGTTGGCGTTCATGCCGCCGTGGCCGCGCCGGTTCCAGCAGTGAAAACGGCGACCGCCCTGGCCGTCCACAGTGTAATGGCCGCTGCAATGCACCGTGGTCTTGGCATTGAACACCTCGTAGTGGTAAGCGGCAAGGCTCCACATCGGCTTGATGACCGACCCCGGCGGATAACGCCCCTTGAGGGCGCGGTCGTAAAGCGGGCCGTGCGGGTCTTCGAGGAGACGCTGGTACTGGCGGCGGCTGATGCCACGGGTGAAGAGATTGGCATCAAAACCGGGCTTGGAGACGAGTGCCAGCACTTCGCCATTCTCCGGCGACAGCACCACGCACGCGCCGCGATACTCGCCCATCGTCTCGTAAATGAAGCGCTGCAGGGCGGCATCAAGGCTCAGATGAATGTCCTGGCCGCGTTGCGCCGGGACTTCTTCCAAAAGACGCACCAGATTGCCGTTGGCATCGGTTTCCACCTGCTGGAAACCGGGCTTGCCGCGCAGCCGCGCCTCGTACTGGCGCTCGATCCCGGCGCGTCCCATGGTTTGCAGGCCGCGATAGGCGGCTTCGTCCAGCGTTTCCAAATCCTTTTCGTTGATGCGGTTGGTGTAGCCGAGGACATGGGCGGTCAACACCCCGAGCGGATAATGGCGCTCGTAATAGGGTTCGATTTCAAAGCCGGGCAGGCGGTAGAGGCGCACTGAGAGACGATAATGCGATTGCTCGTCGATGCCTTCCTTAAGCACTGCCGTTTCGTATCTGCGCGTTTGCTTCAGGCGCTTTAAAAATTCCGCGCGTTCTTCCTCGCCAAGCGGAATGATTTGCGCGAATTCGTCGAGGCTTTTTTCGGTGTCCTTGAGTTGTGCGGGATTGACCACCACGCGGTAGCGCAGGATGTTTTCCGTAAGCGCCTGGCCGTGGCGGTCGTAAATCTGGCCACGCTCGGGCACGAGCGCCTTGATGCGCACGCGGTTGGATTGCGAGCGGGTGCGGTAAAAATCGTGGCGCTCTACCTGCAAATAAAACATGCGCCCGAAAAGCGTCAAAAGACCGGCGAGTACCACCGCTCCGGCCAACACCACGCGCCGCGAGAAACTCAGGCGCTGCGCCGCTTCGAGATCGCTGTCCTGCTGCCCGGAAAGCGCATCGCCAAAAGGGCGTTTCATGACTCATCCCGTGGCAGGTGCGGCCGCATCAGCGCTTCGCCCAAGGCGCGCGCAAACGGCCACAGCAGCATCTGCACGAAAACGCCGAGCGGCCAGCCGACCGGCATCGGCATGTCCACCAGCACATATAAAAGAATGCCCTTGACCAACGCGGCACACACGGAAATGAAGGCGATCACGGTGAGCTGTTCCACCCCCGAACTCAGGCGCAGACGCCGCATCCCGGGCAGCAGCAAAAAGGCACAAAGCGCATAGGCAAGGCCATGCAGCCCGAGCGGCACATCGGCACTGACATCGAGCAGCACGCTAACGAAAGCCACCGCTGGCCACAGCGGCACGGCGGCAAAGGCGAACACCAGCGCAATCCACGCGAGCAGTACCAGATCAGGCAACACCAGCCACGGGAAAAACCAGTCGCCCAGCATCATCGCGAGCCACGCGCCGAGCAGGGTGAACAACGCCGTGCCTGCCGCGCTCATTCTTCCGTCTCCGTTTGCGGCAGCAGCGGCCCCATCGGCAACGGGGTAATGCTGTCGCGCTTATCCAGCAGCAGCACTTCAAGCATCGACGACAAATGCGCCGCCGGGGTCAGCGCCACCTGCAAAAAGGAACTTTCCGGCGAGCGCTCCACCGCAGCCACGGTCGCCACCGGATAACCACGCGGGAATACCCCGCCCAGACCGGAACTCACCAGCACATCGCCCACTTCAATATCGCTGCCCGCGCGCAGGCTGTCCAGCGTCATTTCCCCGCGCCGTGCCGTGCCGGACACCAGCGCACGTTCCTGGGTGCGCGAGACATACACCGGCAGGCGCGAACGTGCATCCGTCACCAGCATCACCCGCGCTTCATGGGCATACACATCCACCACCTGCCCGACGAGTCCGTAAGGATCGATAACGGCCTGATGCAGGAAAACGCCGTCGCGCGCGCCCTTGTTGATGGTGATGCTCTCGCGGTAACCGTCGATCGCGGTATCGCGGATTTCGGCAATCAGCACCGGGTCGGTCACGGTCAAGAGCGAATCCATCAACATGCGCAGGCGGCGGTTTTCCGCCTGAAAATGGCCGAGGGTTTGCAGCTGGGCGCGCAACTCGCGGTTCTCGGCGGCGAGCTGCACCGCCTGTTGCACCGCTTCATTGCGCGCATCCCAGCGCGCCAGCGCTTGTGCGCTTTGCGACAACGGTGCCTGCACCACGAGGCGCAGCGGCTGGTACAGCCACTCCTGCGCGGCGGCGCGCATGGGCGCAAGCCAGCCACTCTGGCGGTCAAAAGCGAGAAGAACGATGGCGAACACCGCGAGCAGCAGGGGCGGGCGCAGCAGCGGCCACAGCGCACTGCGGCTCGGTTCGGAAGATTGCCACATCAGGACATCAGGAAGGAGGCCACGCCGCGCTGATCCAGCAAATCCAGCACCTTGCCGCCGCCGCGCGCCACGCAGGTCAACGGATCATCGGCAACAATCACGTTGAGGCCGGTTTCCTCCATGAGGAGACGGTCAAGATCGCGGAGCAGCGCGCCGCCGCCGGTCAGCACGATGCCACGGTCGGCAATGTCGGCAGCCAGCTCCGGCGGGGTCAGTTCCAGCGCCTGGCGCACGGCGTGGACGATGCCGTCGAGCGGGTCTTGCAGCGCTTCCAGCACTTCGTTGGAGCTGATGGTAAAGCTGCGCGGCGCGCCTTCGCGCTGGTTGATGCCGCGCACTTCCAAAACGCGGCTTTCCGACGACGGATAGGCGCAGCCGATTTCCTTTTTGATGCGCTCAGCCGTCGGCACACCGATGACGATGCCCGCATTGCGGCGCACATAATCGATGATGGCGCTGTCGAACTTGTCGCCCCCGAGGCGCACCGAATTGGAATAGACAATGCCGTTCAAAGAAATTACCGCCACTTCCGACGTGCCGCCGCCGATATCGACCACCATCGAACCATAGGCCTCATCCACGGGAATGCCCGCGCCGATCGCCGCCGCCATCGGCTCCTGAATCAGGAATTCCTCCTTGGCACCGGCGCTGCGCGCCGCATCGCGAATCGCGCGCTTTTCCACCTGGGTCGCACCGGAAGGCACGCAAATCAGGATGCGCGGACTGGGGCGGCGGATAAAAAAGCCGCGCCGACCGAGGGCGCGCTTGATGAAATGGGTGAGCATCATCGAGGTGATCTTGAAATCGGCGATGACCCCATCCTGCAACGGACGGATGGTGGTGAGATTGCCCGGCGTGCGCCCGAGCATTTGTTTTGCCTGCGCACCGTAGGCGACGATCTTCTTGCGCCCGTCCTGCGGGTCTTCGGCGATGGCGACGACAGACGGCTCATCCAGCACCAGCCCCTCGCCACGCACATAAATCAAAGTATTGGCCGTTCCCAGATCGATGGACAGATCGCTGGTAAACATGCCACTGAAAAGATTGAACATAAACCGTCCTCAAAAAACTGGCCGCAAACACGGCGGCGGGTGCAAAAAAGAGGCGGATATGATACCTTCTCACCCGTTTTTTTGAAGTATTTTTAATCCCGCCCATGAGTACACTCGATTCCGAACTCGTTGCGCGCACCGCGCAACTGGCGCGTCTTGCCCTCTCCCCCGAACAGGAAAAACGCCTCGCTGCCGACCTCGGCAAAATCTTCGAACTCTTCGACGTCCTGGATGACGACGCCATCCGCAGCAAAGCCCCGCTTGCCCATCCGCTCGGCGACATCCAGCCGCTGCGTGATGATGTTGCCATCGCCCGCGACATGCACCCGAGCATCGCGGAAAACGCCCCCCATGCCGAAGACGGCTTCTTCACCGTACCGAAAGTGATCGAATAACATGAAACCCCTGCATCATCACACCGCCTGCGAACTCGGCCGCCGCCTCGCCGACAAAGCCGTCTCCGCCGAAGAACTCGCGCAACACTTCCTCGCGCGCATCGAGCAGCACAACCCGGCACTGAACGCCTTCATCCGCGTAACGAAAGACCACGCCCTCGAACAGGCGCGGCAAAGCGACGCCCGCCGCGCCAAAGGCGAAGCGCGCTCGCTCCTCGACGGCGTACCCATGGCGCACAAAGACCTCTTCTGCACCCGTGGCATCCCCACCACCGCCGCCTCGAAAATGCTCGCAAACTTCATCCCCTCGCACACCGCCACCATCGCGGAAAACCTCGAAAACGCGGGCGCAATCATGACTGGCAAACTCTCCATGGACGAATTCGCCATGGGTTCCTCCAACGAACGCAGCCACTTCGGCGCCGTCCACAACCCCTGGCAGTACGACCACGTCCCCGGCGGCTCCTCCGGCGGCTCCGCCGCTGCCGTCGGTGCGCGTCTTCTCCCCTACAGCACCGGCTCCGACACTGGCGGCTCCATCCGCCAGCCCGCCGCATGGTGCGGCGTCTCCGGCATCAAACCCACCTACGGCACCCTCTCGCGCTGGGGCATGATCGCCTACGCCTCCAGCCTCGACCAGGCCGGGCCGATTGCCGCGAGCGCCGAAGACCTCGCCCACATCCTGAACGGCATGGGCGGCCACGACCCCAAAGACTCCACCTCCAGCCCGAAAACCCACACCCGCTTCGACACCGACCTCGACGCGCCGCTCACCGGCATCCGCATCGGCCTGCCGCGCCAATACTTCGCAGGCCTCGAAACGCGCATGGCCGACGCCATCCACGCCGTCGGCAAAACCTACGAAAAACTCGGCGCAACGCTCGTCGACATCGACCTCCCCTACAGCGAACTGGCGATTGCCACCTACTACCTCATCGCCTCGGCAGAAGCCTCCTCCAACCTCTCGCGCTACGACGGCGTGCGCTACGGCTACCGCTGCGAATACCCCAAAGACCTCCTCGACCTTTACATGCGCAGCCGGGGCGAAGCCTTCGGCGACGAAGTCAAACGCCGCATCATGCTCGGCACCCATGCACTCTCCGCAGGCTACTACGACGCCTACTACGAACAGGCACGCCGCGCGCGCCGCGCCATCCTCGAAGGCTTCCAGAGTGCCTTTGCCGACGTCGACGTCCTCCTCGGCCCCGTCACCCCCGCGCCCGCCTTCAAACTCGGCAGCCAAATCGACGACCCCGTCGCCATGTTCTTGGGCGACCTCTACACCGTCCCCGTCAACCTCGCAGGCCTCCCGGCACTCAGCCACCCCTGCGGCTTCATCGACGGCCTGCCCGTCGGCGCCCACTTGATCGGCGCCCACTTCAGCGAACCGCGCCTGTTGAACCTCGCGCACCGCTACCAGCAGGAAACCGACTTCCATCGGCAAATCCCCGCTGCCTATCAATAACCTTCCGCCACGAAGCATTTTCCCGCAGGGTGGGCTTTGGCTCACCGTGCGCTTCGTAAGGCGAGTACCAACCCACCAGATATTGGCATGAGAAAATTTCTCATGGTTAAGCGCTTATCGTGAGAAATTTTTGCACACAAAGCGCTTTGTTATGGTAAAAAATATCTATTTTTGATGATTTTTTCTTGGTGCACAACAAAACTTTTCAACTCATTAAAAGCACGGAGCAAAAGCCCCTCCCCCTGTGGGGCGACTGGCTTGCCAGCTCGTCCGAAGGACGAGAAAGGTTGGGGAGAGGGCAGTAAACAAGAAACTTTTCCAAATTTCGGAATTGAGTCGAGACGTTTGTTTTACCCCTCACCCCTGCCCCTCTCTGCTCCGCAGCTCTTCGAGCCCCGTAGAAAAGGGTTTGATTTAACGAATGTTTTTGAATTTTATCGTGTACCGAGTGATTTTTTTTAAAAATATCCTCCGAAGTAGAGCATCCTGTGGTTGCGACAGTGGATGAAGCGATTACAGACTGGCTTACGCTTCGCCAAGCCAGCCCACATTTCTACTGCTGCATCGCCACATGCAAAACGCCCGGAAAACCGGGCGTTTTTTATTGCATGTTTCGCTGTTTTATCGTTATTTTTTACCGCAGCAAGCACTTCATGGTGGTAAAAAACATCTATTTTTTCATGTTTTATGGTTGTAAAAATACCCGTCAAACGAGCTTTTCAATTTGCCGCACATCGTTTTTCGCAAAGCGGTTGGTAAATTGGGCGACGGTGGGCAGCCACAGTTCGATGCGAAGTCCCGGGTGGTTGTCTTCGAGGTGAATCATGCCGCCGTGCAAATTCATGATGGCGCTGACGAGCGAGAGGCCAAGGCCGTTGCCGGGGGTGCTGCGCGCGCTGTCGAGGCGCACGAAGCGTTTGAGGACTTCTTCGCGTTTGTCATCGGGGATGCCTTCGCCGTTGTCGCCGACGGCGACGACGATGTGCTGGTCGTCGTGGTGGACGCTGAGGTTGATTTTGCCGCTTTTCGGGGTGTATTTGACGGCGTTGTCGAGGAGGTTGGTGATGGCCTGGGCGATGAGTTGGCGGTTGCCCATGATGTTGAGGCCGCTTTCGATGTCGTGGGAGAACTGGTGGTCGCCTTCTTCGGAGAGGACTTCGTACATTTCCGCGAGGTCTTCGCAGATGGTGGAGACGCTGATTTCCTTGAAGTCGTCACGGGCGCGCGATTCGACCTGGGCGATGTTCATCATGGCGTTGAAGGTGCGCAGGAGGTTTTCCGCATCCGTTACCGAGGCGGCGATGACGTCGCGCAGGTCGTCGCAGTTGATTTTGCGGTCGAGCAGCGCGACTTCCATGCGGCTGCGCATGCGGTTCAAGGGGCTTCTCAGGTCGTGGGCGATGTTGTTGGTGACTTGTCTTTGGCTGGTGATGAGGCTTTCGATGCGCTCGAGCATGTGGTTCAGGTTTTCCGCGAGGCGGCTTAATTCGACGGAGTCGCGGTCAGTGATTTTGATGCGTTCGGAGAAGTCGCCGTCGACGATGAGGCGTGCGGTGCTGCTGATGCGGGCGATGGTGCCGGTGATGTTGCGGCTCATGAAGAAGGAGCCGAAGAAGGAGGCGATGAGGAGGATGATGGTGACGAAGTACACCATGTTGAGCATGCGTTCGAGAAGGCGGCGCTGGGTGCGGGTGTCGTAGCCAAGCGCGAGGGCGTGGTGGTCGTCAACGGCGGTGAGGAGGACACGGATGGCGTCGCCGCTGCCGCCGCTACGGAAGGGGTCGATCTGGCAGAGGTCGGAGAGGGGGATGTTCAAAAAGAGCAGGCTTTGCATGTCGTTGCGCCGCAGCTGGCTGCTCAGTTCGCGGTGGCGGATGAGGCAGAAGGACATGTCGGGTTCGTTGGGTACGCGTTCGGTGACGCCAGCGGGCGGGCCGTAGAAGTCGAGGCCGGAGCGGCTTTGCAGGGCGCGCGTCAAGCGCACCGATTCGGAGACGAGGCGCGAGTCGATTTGTTCGGAGATTTCCTGTTCTGCCGTTTGGTAGATCATCGTCATCGAGATGGCGGTGACGATGCTGATGCCCACGGTAAAGAGTAACGAGAGCCGGAAGGCGGTGGCTCTCGTTACTCTTTTCAGATCGCGGAGGTATTTAGTTGTAAGCGGTCGGATCATACAGGCTGTAGCCCGCGCCGCGTTCGGTGTGAATCAGGGGGGGGTTGAAGTCTTTGTCGATTTTGCTGCGCAAGCGCGAGATGTGAACGTCTATCACGTTGGTTTGCGGGTCGAAATGGTATTCCCACACTTTTTCGAGGAGCATGGTGCGGGTGACGACCTGGCCGGTGTTGCTCATGAGGTATTCGAGCAGACGAAACTCGCGCGGCTGGAGGTTGATTTTCTTGCCGGAGCGGGTGACTTTGCGTTTCAGGCGGTCGAGGTGCAAATCGGCGACTTCGAGTACCATCTGGTCGTGGATGTCGGTATGGCGGCGGCGGGTAAGCGCCTGTACGCGCGCCAAGAGTTCGGAGAAGGCGTAGGGCTTGACGAGATAGTCGTCACCGCCGGCGGCCAGGCCTTCGACGCGGTCATCAACTTCGCCCAGCGCGGAGAGAATGAGTACCGGGGTGCTGTGTCCTTCCTTGCGCAGGCGCTCGATGACGGAGAGGCCGTCGAGTTCGGGAAGCATGCGGTCGACGATGAGGATGTCGTACTGGCCGCCCTGCGCCATGGTCAACCCTTTGAGGCCGGTGTGCGCGGTATCGGCCACATATCCGCTTTCACTCAAGCCTTTGGCAATGTAAGTGGCGACGTCTTTGTCGTCTTCGATGATCAGAACGTGCATGTGGTCTCCTTCGCACTAATGCTTTTTAATTTTTCGGCCAGTTTCCGAACGGGAAAGCTGGTGTAAAAATAGCGCCCCTTATATTAATCGCAAGAGGAAAATAAATGAATAAAACCTTGGTAACGCTTGGCCTCGCCGCCCTTTGTGGCATCGCCCATGCCGATCCCGCGCCGGATTTCACCGCGCTGGTGGAAAAAACCAAAGACGCGGTGGTCAGCATTGAGGTGGAAAGCAAGGTCACCCTGCGCCGCCAGCCCGATATTTTCGAGCAATTCTTCGGCATTCCCGATTTGTACGGCTCGCCCTTCCACGACGCGCCGCGCGAACATATCCGCCAAGGCGCAGGCTCCGGCTTCATCATCGACGGCAACGGCTACATCCTCACCAACGCCCATGTGGTGGACAACGCCAGCACCGTCACCGTGCGCCTCATCGACAACCGCGAATACCAGGCAGAAGTCATCGGCGTGGACGAGCGCACCGACGTGGCGCTGGTGAAAATCGACGCCAAGGAACTGCCCGTCGCCACCCTCGGCGATTCGGACACGGTACAGGTCGGCGACTGGGTACTCGCCATCGGCTCGCCCTTCGGCTTCTCGCACACCGCGACCAAAGGCATCGTCAGCGCCCTGGGGCGCAGCCTGCCCGAAGGCACCTACGTCCCCTTCATCCAGACTGACGCCGCCGTGAACCCCGGCAACTCCGGCGGCCCGCTCTTCAACAGCAAGGGCGAAGTCATCGGCATCAACTCGCAAATCTACTCGCGCAGCGGTGCCTTCAACGGCCTTGCCTTCGCCATCCCCATGAACGTCGCGAAAAACATCGCCGACCAGCTCAAGGACGGCGGTAAAATCCAGCGCGGCTTCCTCGGCATCGGCCTGCAACACGTTGACCAGAAACTCGCCAAATCCTTCGGCATGGACACCCCGCGCGGCGCCCTCGTCACCCAGGTGATGAAAGACAGCCCCGCAGAAAAAGCGGGCGTCAAGGCCGGCGACGTCGTGCTCTCCTTTAATGGCAAGCCCATCAACAAGG
The DNA here is from genome assembly GCA_030532785.1 of Cardiobacteriaceae bacterium. GTDB lineage: Bacteria > Pseudomonadota > Gammaproteobacteria > Cardiobacteriales > Cardiobacteriaceae > JAUMXB01. The sequence continues at coordinate 7,045 of JAUNKJ010000005.1, read as the reverse complement.
CGCAGGACCTGCCGCCGCTCGTGGCCATCAGCGCCATCGACAAAGACGCCGAGCTCAACATCCTGCGCGACGGCAAGGAAATGACGCTCAAGGTACGCATCGGCAACCTCGACGACGCAGGCACCATCGCCGCAACCGGCAGCGACAAGGCCTCCGCCTGGGGCATGCAGTTGAAAGGCCTTAGCAGCGAAGAACGCAGCGCCCTCAACTTCCATGACGATGGCGGCGTGCTGATCGCGAAAATCGCGCCGAAATCGGCAGCGGAAGACAGCGGCCTCAAAGCCGGCGACATCATCCTCGCCATCGGCGGCCAGCCAGTGAAAGACGCGGGCGATGTCACCGACATCCTGCGCAAGGCACCGAAAAACCGCCCGGTGCCGGTATTGGTCTACCGCAACGGCAATACCGTGTTTCTCGCCTTGGTACCGCCGCAGAAATAACATCATCCGCAAAAATAAAAAGCGCTTCTTCGGAAGCGCTTTTTTTGTGCCTCACCACCCCATCTGCGCCCGGATCAGCAGAATCGCCGAGGTGGTGAAAAAGGAAATAATGGTCACGATAAGCACGGCGGCGGCGGCGCGGCGTTCGTGGCCGTAGGCCTGGCCGATAAGGGGGTAGACGCTTGCCATCGGTACCGAGGCGAACATCGCGGCGGCGAAAAGGGTGGCGGATGTCGCGCCGAGCAGGGACAAGAGTCCCACGACGATCAGCGGATGGAACAACAGTTTGCCGAGGGTGATTTGCACGATGTCCGGGGTGCTGCCCGCAAGTTTCAGCCCCATGAGGCGGCCGCCGATGACGAAAAGCGCGATGGGCGCGGCAGCGGCGGCGAGCATGGATGTGGTTTTGCCAAGCACGGTAGGCACGGCGGTGTTGCTCAAGGAGAAGGCCATGCCGGCGACGATGGCGATGATCATCGGGTTTTTCACGAGGCCGACGAGGATGCCGCGCACAGTTTCCCCGAGCGGTTTGCCACGCTTGCCCGCGCTTTCGGCGATGACGAGAAACAGCGGCAAAACCAGCAGGTTTTCGATGAGCATGTTTTGCGCCATAAACAGCGCGGCGCGTTCGCCGATGATGGTAACCATCAGCGGATAGCCGACAAAGCCGGAGTTGGACATGGTCATGCCGAGGCCGTTGATGGCGCTTGCGGTCAAGGTTTGCCCGCGCCATTTGGCGATGAGCAATCCGCCGAGAAAGACGATGAGCGAGCCGCCGCCGTAACCGAGGAGGTATTTGGGGTTCAAAATGGCGGCGAAGGGTTGGCTGGAGAGCGCCTGAAAGAGCAGGGATGGCAGGGCGAAGTTGAGGACGAAAAAGCCCATGCCGCGCAATTGCAGGGGGGCGACGAAGCCCAGGCGCGCGCTCAAATAGCCGAGGCCGATGAGGATGTAGATGGGCGCGGTGATGCTGAGAATGGCGGTCATGGCGGCAAAAACGGGGGGACAATGCGGCTATCCTACGCGGCAAGTGCTGGTCAGTAAACAGGTTTTTTGGCAATCATCGAAATGGTATATTTTCTCATTCGGAAGCGCTTATCGTGCAATTGTTCTCACGACAAGCGCTTCATGATGGTAAAAAATCACTATTTTTATCGTTTTTATGTTTCAAATAAAATCCGCGCACCGTTTTTTGCCGCCCACGGCGCAAGTTATAGCGGGCCCCCCGAAAAATGGCAGAGACAACCCTTTGAGCAAAGCCCTTTGTTCAAAGGGTTACGAAAAAAATCCTGTGCCATTTTTTGGGGAAGCGGCTATAGCCTGCCGCACGCGGCGCAACGCCAATCTGTGCTACACTGCGCGCTGAAAATTCCTTGGAATAACAAATCAATATTTAGGTTTATGAAAGACTTGCCCGTATCCGCTTTCACTTTTCCGCGCGCGCCGTTTCATGTTTTGAAACGGTATTTTTTCTCATTTAAAACCGGTTTTATAGCGTTTTTTTACCAAGATAGGCGCTTCATTATGGTAAAAAATAACTATTTTCATGGCAAACATGATAAAAAAGGAGTCGCCGTATGACCACGCGCGTGCTTCTCGTCTGCATGGGCAATATCTGCCGTTCGCCGCTGGCAGAGGGGATTCTCCGCCATCATGCGGCACGGCTCGGCAAGGATGTGCAAACCGATTCCGCCGGTACTTACGGCGGTCATATCGGCGATCCCCCGGATGCGCGCGCGCGCCAGGTGGCGAAGGCGCACGGGTTTTCCATCGACGATTTGCGCGCGCGTACCCTCAGCGCGCAGGATTTCCACGATTTTGACCATATCCTCGTTGCCGATGCCACGAATTTTGCCGCCGTGAAGCGTCTTGCCCCGGCCAACGCGCGCGCGCGCATCGCCTATATGCTGGAACGCCATCCGCATATGGCGGGCAGCGAAGTGCCCGATCCCTACTACGGCGATATTCGCGATTTCGAGCATGTGCATGCGCTGCTCGATGCAGGGCTTGTTGCCTGGCTGGAGGCGCTATGAGCAAGTCGGCGAAGGTCATCTGGGAAAACTGTCTCGACAACATGAGCTATTTGCTGCCGGAGGATGACATCAGCACCCTGCGCACCGTGCAGCTGCGCGAGGATGCGGGGCAATGGCAGCTGGTGGCGATCAGCAATCCGGTGCGCAGCAAGCTGCAAAAGGAATACATGCCGTTTATCGAGAAAGCATTCAAGAAAGTCGCCCCGGAAATCAAAAAACCGAAAATCGTCATGGAAGAGCCGGACCTTTTTGCCGCGCCGCGCGCGCGACCCGCAGGCGGTCAGGAGGTGTTCAAAAGCCATCTCATCCCCGATTACCAGTTCGACAATTTCGTCTCCGGCCCGTCCAACGACCAGGCCTTTGCCGCCGCGCGCCGCGTCGGCGCGGGCGCGCTTGATTTCAACCCGCTCGTGATTTACGGCGGCACCGGGCTTGGCAAATCGCATTTGATGCACGCCACCGGCAACGCCCTGAAGCGGCTTGGCAACAAGCGGGTGATGTATGTTACGGCGGAAACCTTCGTCAACGATTTCACCCGCACCCTGCACGACAAAACGAAAAGCATGGAAGATTTCGCCGCGCAATACAGAAACGTCGACGCGCTGCTCATTGACGACGTGCAATTCCTCGGCGGCAAGGAGCGCTCGCAAACCGAGTTCTTCCACACCTTCAATTCGCTCTTCGACAGGAAATGCCAGATCGTCCTCACCTGCGACCGTTTCCCCAAGGAAATCGAAGGGCTGGAAGAGCGTCTCAAATCGCGTTTCGGCTCGGGCTTAAGCGTTTCCGTTGCCCCGCCGGAGCTGGAAACGCGCATCGCCATCCTGCAAACCAAGGCGGAGAAATTCGATTTCGCCCTGCCGGATGATGTCGCGATGTTCATCGCAAGCCACATCGTCTCCAACGTGCGCGAACTCGAAGGCGCGCTGCGCTCGGTGTACGCGCGCTGCCTCGCCGTACACCAGCCCGCCAGCATCGCCATCGCCCGCGACGCCCTCAAAGACCACATCAAGGCGCAAAGCAAGCAGGTCAGCATGGACGACATCCTGAAAACCGTCGGCAAATTCTACAAAGTCGGCCTCGACGACATCCTCGGCAAAAGCCGCAAGGCCAAGATCGCCCTCGCGCGCCAGGTGGGCATGATGCTCGCCAAGGAACTCACCACCCATTCCTACCCGGACATCGGCCGCGCTTTTGGCGACCGCGACCACACCACCGTGATCCACGCCTGCCGCAAGGTGGAAAAACTGCGCGAGGAAGACAAGGATTTCGAGGAAGAATACAAAGGCTTGCGCATGATGCTCACAGGCTGACGGGGACAACCTCCGCCAAAGCCTGTGGACAAGCCGGGGATAACGCAACCTGCACAAAATCCCCGCCCTTGTCCCCACGCCGTCCACCGTTTTTCCCCAGCCTTCCCGCCTTTTTTCCGCCATTTTTTCCCAGCCATTTCAAAAAGACGGTAAACTTTCCCACTTTTCCACAAGCCTTACGTCGAAGACGAAAGAAATAAAAAAGAGGTTTTTATGAAAATCAGCATTTCCAAGCTCTCCCTGCTCGACCCGCTCACCGACCTCGTCGCCATTGTCGACAACAAAACCACCCAGCCCATCCTCGGCCATGTGTGCCTGAAAGCGGAAGACGGCGTGCTGACCCTGAAATCCACCGACACCGAAGTCTCCCTCAACATCCAAATCCCGGTTACCACCCACGAAAACGGCGAGACCACCGTCCCCGGCCACAAATTCCTGAACCTCGTGCGCAAAATGCCCGGCGATACCGTCATCGACTGCGTCCTTTCCGGCGAACAGTTTGAAATCAGCGCCGCCGGTTCCACCGTGCGCCTCTCCACCCTGCCCGCCGCCGATTTCCCCATGGCGGAAACCCCGGCCCCCATCCATTCGCTCACCCTCGATGCGCGCCAGTTGCACCGCATCATGAGCAAGGTCGAATTCTCCATGGCGCGCGAAGACGTGCGCTTCTACCTGAACGGCCTCTTCCTCAACGTCGTTGACGGCGGCCACGGTCTCCACGCCGTTACCACCGACGGCCACCGCCTTTCCTGCGCCGCCATGCCGCTCGCGCACCCGGTGGCGGACGATGTCTCCCTCATCCTGCCGCGCAAGGCCGTTCGCGAGCTGATCAAGCTCCTCGCGCGTGGCAGCGGCGAAGTCACCCTGAACCTGAGCGAACGCCAGTTGACCCTCGCGCTCGGCAACCACCATCTCTCCACCCGCCTCATCGACGGCCAATACCCCAATTACCAGCAAGTGCTGCCGCCGAGCCGCGAAACCCCGGTGCTGATCGCCACCAGCGCGCTCATCAGCGCGCTTGACCGCGCCAAAGTCCTGCTCGTCGACAAGCACGACGGCATCCGTCTGCGCTTTGAAGGCGCGCATCTGCATCTCGCCGCGCGCAACCTCGAAAACGAAAGCCTTGATGATCACCTGGACATCATCAACCCGGAAAACCTCCACCTCGACACCGGCCTCAACATCAACTACCTGATGGACGCGGTGCGCAACATCGAGGGCGAAAACCTGCAAATCCACCTTACCGAGGGCGATCGCCCCTGTCTGCTCACCTCGCAGGAAGACCGCGACGTGCGCTACGTCATCATGCCGATGCGCCTGTAAGCGCCGCGCAAGGCAGGACGCGCCATGCTCCTCTTTTCGCGCCGCTTCGGCCCCTTCTTCCTCACCCAGTTCGGCGGCGCGTTCGTCGACAACTACTACAAGAACGCGCTCCTCGTCTTCATGACCTTGCACCTCTCCGGGCAGACGCTGTCGCTCTATGCCAACCTCGCCATGGCGCTCTTCATCCTGCCCTTCTTCATCTTCTCCGCGTGGTCGGGGCTCTTGGCCGACGGACGCGAAAAGCGCCACCTCATCCTGCGCATCAAGCTCATGGAAATCGCCATCATCGCCACCGGCATCCTCGCCTTCTGGCTGGAAAACGTGTGGCTGATGCTCGCGGTCATCTTCTTCCTCGGCCTGCAATCGACCTTCTTCGGCCCGGTGAAATACGCCATGCTCCCCGAGCGCCTCGCGGAAAACGAACTCATGCTCGGCAACGGCTTGATCGAAGCCGGCACGTTCATCGCCATCATCCTCGGCATGCTGCTTGGCAGCTATTTCTACGAAAACGCGCGCGCCGCGTTTTATGTGTTCATGGCGCTCGCCACCCTCGGCGGCTTTGCCATCGCCACCTTCATCCCGCGCGGCGACCAGCCCACGGACACCCCGCTGCCGCCTTTCCGCCCTTGGCGGCAAACCGTGGCGTTGCTCAAGGACACCGCGCGCGAGAAAACCATCTACCAATGCATCCTCGCCATTTCCTGGTTCTGGCTCTTGGGTACTGCGCTGATGACGCAAATCCCCCTGCTCACCAAGGAATATCTCCTCGCCGACAACAGCGTGATGATCTACCTCCTGGCGCTGTTCTCCGTTGGCATCGGCGCAGGCTCGCTCTTGGCCAACGTTCTCGCACGCGGCCGCGTCGAACCCGGCCTCGTACCCTTCGGTGCCTTTCTCGTCGCCGCCGGAATGTTCGCCTTTATCTGCGCCATCCCCGGCAAGGGCGAGATCAGCCGCGACGCCCTGATGCCGCTCGCCGCGTTTTTCCATGCTGACGGCTTCTTCCGCATCACCTTCGCCGTGCTGCTCATTGCCGTCGCCTCCGGCATCTATGTCGTGCCGCTCTACGCCGTGATCCAGGCGCGCGCCGCCAAGGGCAAAAAAGCGCAAGTGATTGCCGCCAACAACATCATCAACTCGCTGTTCATGGTCGCGGTATCGCTGCTCTCCATCCTCGTCCTGAGCGTCCTCGGGCGCAGCATCGGCGAACTCGTGGCGCTGCTCCTCGCCCTCCACATCGCCATCTCCCTCTACATCTTCAAGAAAGTGCCGGAATTCATCCTCCGCCTCATCGTCCTTGTCATCACCCGCATTTTTTACCGCGTGCGCTTTGAAGGGCGCGAACACCTCCCCGACCAAGGCGCGGCAGTGCTTATCTGCAACCATGTCAGCTACCTCGACGCCTTCCTGCTGATGGCCGCCTGCCGCCGCCCCATCCGCTTCATCATGTACTACAAAATCTTCGATATCCCGGTGTTGAAGCAAGTGTTCAGACTTGCGCGGGCGATACCGATCGCCGCGCGCCACGAAAGCGCCGCCGTCTTTCGTCAGGCATTTATCGACGCGGAAACGGAACTGGGCAAGGGCCACATCGTCGGCATCTTCCCCGAAGGCGGGCTGACGCGCGATGGCGAGGTCGCGCCCTTCAAGGGCGGGGTCAACCTCATTCTCGCGAAAACCCCGGTGCCGGTGATTCCCGTCGCCATCAGCCACATGTGGGGCAGCTTCTTCAGCCACAGCGCCCCCGGCGCGTTTCGCGGCTTTCGCGGCCTGCGCCATCGCGTTACCGTGCGCATCGGCGCGCCCTTGCCCGCCGACAGCAGCGTGGAAACGCTGCGCGCCACCGTATTATCATTGAGAGACGAAAAATAGTGTTTTTTTACCACGATGAAGCGCTTATCGTGAGAAAATTTCTCACAGTAAGCGCTTATTGATG
>JAUNKJ010000165.1 GCA_030532785.1 Cardiobacteriaceae bacterium | reverse complement strand
TCATGAAATATTCGGAACCGGCAATGCGGCCGCGCGCCTTGTCAAACACGCTGTCCTTGCTGGAGAGCATCAGCACCGGCGTCTTTTCGAATTTCGGGTTGCTCTTGATGACCGAACACACCTGATAGCCGTCCAGACGCGGCATCATGATGTCGAGAAAGATGATATCCGGCTCAAAAGACATGACCTTTGACAATGCCTTGAAACCGTCGTCCGCACTGGCCACCGTGTAGCCTTCCTTTGCGAGAATGGCTTCGGCTGTTTTGCGGATAGTGCCGCTGTCATCCACGATCAGGACCTTAACCGAGGCATTATTTGACACATTCACTCCTAAACGTTTCGTCAAAATGAACATATGATAATGGATTTATCCGGGGATTGCGAAATTTTGTCTGCCCCGGCATTGCCATTACCGCGCGAAAAAGTCTTCCACCAGCACGCAGGCGGCGATGTCGTCTATCTTTTTCCGTTTGGGTTGCCGCGCTTTCGCCTCGTGCGAACTCAGATATTCGCCCACTTCATGCACCGGCAGGCCGAGTTCGTTTTCGATCAGCGCCACAAAGCGGTCAATGGCCTTGTCAAGCGGATGCGCCTTGCCGTCTGCGGTGCGCGGACGGCCAATCACTACCGCCTGCACCCGCCACTCGTCGATCCACGCGCGAATGTCAGCAATCGCCAGTTTTTCCGCGCTTTTCTCCACAATGCCCAGTGGCGTGGCGCTGCCGGTCAACGACTGCCCCACTGCCACCCCCGTCTTGCGCTGGCCAATATCCAGCCCCAGTACCCATACGGTCAAACCGCGTTCTCCCAATCCTGCGATGTAGTAGAATCCTACACCCTATGCACGTTTCGTGCCCATGCTTTACCCGTCTTCAGGAAAATTCATGAAAACAGTCGAACTTTTGATTATCGGTTCCGGCCCTGCCGGTTATACCGCAGCGATTTACGCTGCCCGCGCCGGATTGCACCCGGTGATGATTGCCGGCCTCGAACAGGGCGGACAACTGATGACCACGACCGACGTCGACAACTGGCCCGGCGAAGCGCAGGGCATTCAAGGCCCGGCGCTGATGCAGAACCTCCTCGCCCACGCCCAGCGCTTTGATACCGAAGTCATCAATGATTACGTCACCCGCGTCGATTTTTCCAGCTACCCCTTCGCCGTGCACACGGAAAAGGAAAGTTATGCGGCCAACGCCGTGATCATCGCCACCGGTGCCAGTGCCAAATACCTCGGCCTGCCCTCGGAAGCAGCGTTCAAGGGCCGTGGCGTCTCCGCCTGCGCCACTTGCGACGGTTTCTTCTACCGCAACAAACCGGTCGCCGTCATCGGCGGCGGCAATACCGCCGTGGAAGAAGCGCTTTATCTCGCCAACCTCGCGGAAAAAGTCTACCTCGTCCACCGCCGCGACACCTTCCGCGCCGAAAAAATCCTCGTCGACGAACTGATGAAGCGCGTCGACAGCGGCAAAATCCTCCTCAAACTCAACGCCGAACTTGACGAAGTCCTTGGCGAAAAAACGGGCGTCAACGGCGCACGCCTGCGCCTTTCCGATGGCAGCACGGAAAACCTCGCCGTCGACGGCATCTTCATCGCCATCGGCCACAGCCCCAACACCGCCATCTTTGAAGGCCAACTCGAAATGGACAACGGCTACCTCGTCGTCCACAGCGGCCGCCACGGCAACGCCACGCAAACCTCCGTCCCCGGCGTCTTTGCCGCAGGCGACGTCATGGATCAAATCTATCGCCAGGCAATCACCTCGGCGGCGAGCGGCTGCATGGCCGCGCTGGATGCCGAGCGCTTTTTGGCACAGAAATGACGCGCGGGTGATACACTTCGCGCTTTTCGACAATACCGTCATTTATCTATTGCAGAGGATCAAAGTATGGGCAAGCAGGCACTGGTCATCCCCGATATTGGTGATGCTGGCAAAGTGGACATCATTGAAATCATGGTAAAAGTGGGTGACACCATCCACGAGGGCGACCCCCTCCTCACCCTGGAAAGCGACAAGGCATCCATGGAAGTCCCGAGCGAATATTCCGGCACCCTCCTCTCCCTGAACGTCAAAATCGGCGACCAGGTCGGCCAGGGCGACATCATCGGCGAACTCGAACTGGCCGCAGGTGCTGCCACCCCCGCCCCCGCTGCGGAAAAACCGGCCGCCGCACCGCAAGCGCAAGCCGCACCCGTTGCCGCTGCAACATCCGCCGCCCCCGCCGACGCCGTTGACCTCATCGTCCTCGGCGCAGGCCCCGGCGGCTACTCCGCCGCCTTCCGCGCCGCCGACCTCGGCTTGAACGTCACCCTCATCGAACGCTACGCCACCCTCGGCGGCGTCTGTCTCAACGTCGGCTGCATCCCCTCCAAGGCCCTCCTCCACGTCACCGAAATCATGGAAGAAGCCGCCACCCTCTCCGCATCCGGCGTCACCTTCGCCAAACCCCAAGTCGACATCGACAAACTCCGCAGCCACAAAGAAAAAGTCATCGGCAAACTCACCACCGGCCTCGCCGGCATGGCCAAACAACGCAAAGTCACCGTCGTCCAGGGCGTCGGCACCTTCATCTCCCCGCACGAAATCCGCGTGGAAACCGCAGACGGCGCGAAAACCATCGCCTTCAAACAAGCCATCATCGCCGCCGGCTCGCAAAGCATCAAACTCCCCTTCATGCCCGACGACCCGCGCGTCATGGACTCCACCGGCGCATTGGCGCTCGCCGACATCCCCAAACGCATGCTCGTCGTCGGCGGCGGCATCATCGGCCTCGAAATGGCCACCGTCTACGCCACCCTCGGCACCGACATCGACATCGTCGAAATGGCCGACAACCTCATGGCCGGCGCTGACAAAGACCTCGTCAAAGTCTGGCAAAAACGCAACATGCCGCTCTTCAAAAACGTCATGCTCTCCACCAAAACCGTCGGCGCCGAAGCCAAAACCGACGGCATCCACGTCCGCTTTGAAGGCAACAACGCCCCCGCCGAACCCCAGCGCTACGACCGCGTCCTCGTCGCCGTTGGCCGCAGCCCCAACGGCCACAAAATCGGTGCCGACGCCGCCGGCGTTGCCGTCAACGAACGCGGCTTCATCCCCGTCGACAAACAAATGCGCACCAACCAGCCGCACATCTTCGCCATCGGCGACATCGTCGGCCAACCCATGCTCGCCCACAAAGGCGTCCACGAAGGCCACGTCGCCGCCGAAGTCGCTGCCGGACAAAAATCCCACTTCGACGCCCGCGTCATCCCCAGCGTCGCCTACACCTTCCCCGAAGTCGCCTGGGTCGGCGTCACCGAAGCGCAAGCCAAAGCCGAAGGCCTCGCCGTCGACAAAGCCGTCTTCCCCTGGGCAGCCTCCGGCCGCGCCATCGCCAACGGCGTCGAAGACGGCTTCACCAAACTCCTCATCGACAAAAACACCCACCTCGTCATTGGCGGTGCCATCGTTGGCCCCAACGCCGGCGACATGATCGGGGAAATCGCGCTCGCCATCGAAATGCAAGCCAGCGTCGGCGACATCGCGCTCACCATCCACCCCCACCCAACACTGGGCGAATCCATCGGCATGGCCGCCGAAGTCGCGGAAGGCGTCTGCACCGACCTCCCCCCGCAGAAAAAACGCTGACCCACCGCAAAAAGCCGCACCCCGTGCGGCTTTCCACACCCCAAATGGTAAAAAATCACTATAGCAAGCGCTTCATATAATCATTTTTTACCACACAAAGCGCTTCACCATGGTAAAAAACCACTATCTTCAACCAACATCTGAAAAAACGTATGGTGGGCTTTAGCCCACCATGCCCCCTTCCATCAAACTCCACGGTAAAAAATCACCATCTAAAGCGCTTCATATAATCATTTTTTACCGCACAAAGCGCTTCATCATGGTAAAAAACCACTATTTTTAGTAAAAACCTGAAAAACAAAGAACGTAGGGTGGGCTTTAGCCCACCATGCCCCCTTCCATCAAACCCCACGGTAAAAAATTACCATCCTAAGCGCTTCATATAATCATTTTTTACCACACAAAGCGCTTCACCATGGTAAAAAA
>JAUNKJ010000164.1 GCA_030532785.1 Cardiobacteriaceae bacterium | reverse complement strand
CAAACCGCCAGCAGATCTCTCCTCCGTAGAGGGACACATCAACGGCGTACAGATCACCCTCGGCGAACTGCGCCTTGCCCCCACCCGTGCCGAGCGCCCCGACGCCGCCACCTGGGCACAACTCAACTCCGCCATCGCCGCCACCAACCGCCTGCGTGCCGAAGTCGGCCAGCCGCCGCTCGCCCTCGATGAAAACCTCGCCGCCTACGCCGCCGTGCGCGCCAAAGAATCCGCAGAACACTTCTCCCACACCCGCCCCAACGGCGAACCCGCCCTCAACCCCCCGCTTTTTGTCGGCAACGGCTCTGTTGGCGAAAACCTCGCTGCCGGCAACGCCTCCCCCGAATACACCGTCGCCACCCAGTGGCGCAACAGCCCCGGCCACTACAAAAACATCATCGACCCCAAATTCAACCGCATCGGCATGGGCTACCACGCCGCCAATAACCGTTACCACCACCACTGGACGCAAATCTTCGCCGGCAATGGTGAACGCACCAGCATCTTCCGCTTCATCACCCCGCTCGAGCGGCAAACCGCGCTCGCCGCCATCCACAACGCCGCCCGCTACGACAACGCCCACCAGCTCCACATCCAAATCCCCGTGCGCAGCCAGCAAGACAGCATCGCCCGCGCCGGCTACGGCGGCATCCACAACACCCCGCACACCATCGCCATCAACGCCGACCACACCCTCCTCCTCCGCCCGCACCGCGCCGCCGGCTGGTCATACCAAACCTTCGGCGAAATCATTGACAACGGCGGCATCCCCGAAGCCTACCTCAACCTCGGCAAACCCTTCCTCCCCGAAGCCGCCGCCACCCTCCACGCCAGCTACCGCGGCCACGCCATCGGCGACCTCGGCCAACACAGCCGCGTCATCGCCGACGTCAACGCCGAACTCGACTACAGCGCCAACCGCAAAACCCTCTCCCTCAAACTCCACAACAGCCAACGCGCCGAGCGCGACCTCGAACGCGGCCAAAGCCAACCCTTCGCCGCCGACAGCCGCCTCGACTTCCAGGACACCCTGCACTGGAACCCCCAACGCGGCCAATTCGAAAGCGCCAGCGGCCATGCCCAGCTCTACGGCGCCAACGCCGCCGAACTCGGCGGCCAATACCAGCGCAACATCAACCACGAAACCTACCGTGGCGCTTACGGCGCGAGCCGCACCCGGTAAACATCAAAACGCACACGAGAAAATTTCTCATTAAAATTGTAAATATCGCAATATTTTCTCAACCATAAGCGCTTATCTCGAGAAAATTTCTCACGATAAGCGCTTCATCATGAGAAATTTTCCCATTCCCACAATGCAACGCAAAGGCGCGGAAAAAATCCGGTATAGTGTCGCCCTTGTTTGAGCGTATTCAAGGACGCAGCATGCGCGACACCCTGGTCTTCAAAACCCGCAACCACCCCATCACCATCGTCACCCTGCCCTCCACCGAACTTGCCGCCATCGACGCCCTGCTCAGCGCAAAAATGGCCGATGCCCCCGCCGGATTCTTCACCGCCTCGCCCTTCGTCGCCGACTTTGGCGCACAAGCGCCTGGCGACGCCCATTGGCTGCAAACACTGAAAGCCCTCTTCGCCCGCCACGGCCTCACCCTCATCGGCATCCAGGCGGAAACCCTCAGCGACCCCCTCCTTGCCGAAGCCGGCCTTGCCCACATTGCCGGCAGCGCAGGCAAAGCCCCGGCAATGCCCGACCCCGCGCCCAAAGCCCCAACGAAACCCGCACCCGAACCACCGCCTCCCCCGGCCGCCGCCGCAAAACGCACCATGGTCGTGCGCCGCCATGTGCGCTCCGGCCAACGCCTCTACGCCGAAGGCACCGACCTCGTCATCATCGGCACCGTCGGCGCAGGGGCAGAAGTCATCGCCGACGGCAACATCTACATCTTCGGCCAGTTGCGCGGCCGCGCCTTTGCCGGGGCGCACGGCGACGAAAACGCCTTCATCTACGCTGCCGAACTCGAAGCCGAACTCGTCTCCGTCGCCGGCCAATACCAAAACATGGAACAACTCGAACCCTACCGCAAACACAAAAGCATGCTCATCCGCCTCGGCCAGAATGACACCATGCAAATCGCGGCAGTCCTTTAAAACCCTTATCTATCAAAACAGAAGAGAGCCCACATGAGCAAAGTCATAGTCGTCACCTCCGGAAAAGGCGGCGTCGGAAAAACCACCACCAGCGCCAGCCTCTCCACCGGCCTCGCCCTCAAAGGCAAAAAAACCTGCGTCATCGACTTCGACGTCGGCCTTCGCAACCTCGACCTCATCATGGGCGTCGAACGCCGCGTCGTCTACGACTTCGTCAACGTCATCAACGGCGAAGCCACCTTGAACCAAGCCCTCATCCGCGACAAAAACGTGGAAAACCTCTACATCCTCCCCGCCTCGCAAACCCGCGACAAAGACGCACTCACCAAAGAAGGCGTCGAACAAGTCATCAACGAACTCAAAAAAATGGGCTTTGAATACATCATCTGCGACTCCCCCGCCGGCATCGAACGCGGCGCACTGATGGCCCTCTACTTCGCCGACGAAGCCGTCATCACCACCAACCCCGAAGTCTCCTCCGTGCGCGACTCCGACCGCATCCTCGGCATCCTCGCCAGCAAATCCTACCGCGCGGAAAACGGCCTCGACCCGGTAAAAGAACACCTCGTCATCACCCGCTACAGCCCCGAACGCGTCAAAATCGGCGAAATGCTCTCCGTGGAAGACATCATCGAAATCCTCTCCATCCCGCTCTTGGCCGTCATCCCCGAATCGGAAGCCGTCCTCACCGCCTCCAACAAAGGCACCCCCGTCATCCTCGAAAGCGAAACCACCGCAGGACAAGCCTACTCCGACATGATCGAACGCCTCCTTGGCAACGACCTGCCGCACCGCTTCCTCGACGCATCGAAAAAAGGCTTCTTCGCCAAACTGTTCGGAGGCTGACATGGGCATCTTCGACTTCTTCAAACGCCAGGAAAGCTCCGCCAGCAAAGCCAAGGAACGCCTGCAAATCGTCGTCTCCCACCAACGCGCCGCGCGCAGCAACGACCAAACCGAACCCCTCTTCATGGAAGAAATGAAACGGGAAATCCTCGCCGTCGTCAGCAAATACTTCGACATCACCATGCAAGACATCGAAGCCAACCTCGAACGCGACAGCGAAAAAGAAGTACTCGCCCTCAACATCAACCTGCCGGACAAAGCCAAACCCCCGGCAAACTGAACGGCAACATGAGCGACACCATCCGCCTCGACACCTGGCTATGGGCGGCGCGGTTCTACAAAACCCGCCCCCTCGCCGTCGCCGCCATCAAAAACGGCCGCGTCCTCGTCAACGGCAACCGCGCCAAACCCGCGCGCGGCATCGCCGCAGGCGACACCCTGAACATCCGCAAAGAAGACGACCTCATGCAGGAAATCACCGTGCGCGAACTCGCAGGCAAACGCGTCAGCGCCAAAATCGCACAAACCCTCTACGAAGAAAGCGCGGCAAGCCTTGCAGAACGCGCCGCCTGGCAGGAAAGACAGCAAATCGCCCGCGACATGGTGCGCTACCCCGACGCCAAACCCGACAAACACGAACGCCGCCAACTCCGCGCCATCCGCCACCGCGACGACTGGTAAAAATTCTCACAAAAACACCAAAAATGAATTATTTTTATCATACAAAGCGCTTCATCATGGTAAAAAAATTATTTTTCTTAAAAACATCTCAGTACACGACAAAACTTAAAAACAATGAACTCCCCCGCAGCAAGCTGCGGGGTATCTATAGCTATTAAAGTCAGAAATCTTCGGTCACTCTTTCAAAAAACAAGTCGCTAGTAAGTTGGTAGTGAGTGCGCAGCACGAACCCCAATGCAATGATTTAGTGAATATTGGGGTTCGCCTACGGCTTACCGCCAACCTATGCCCCTTCACTCGAATTGAGTTTACAGTGTGTTTTTATGCTATTTAACCTGGGTTCGGGATAAGAGAATGATCATGCTTGAATGATCTCTCAAAATTTTCTATGAAATGACAAACCATTCTCCTCCCCCGCCTGCGGGGCGACTGGCTCCGCCAGCTCGTCCGAAGGACGAGAAAG
>JAUNKJ010000163.1 GCA_030532785.1 Cardiobacteriaceae bacterium | reverse complement strand
CCCCGCAAGCGGGGGAGGGAAAATGAAGACCCAGCATACTTTTCAGGACACCACTCTGTTTTTTATTGATTTGGCCATGCCGCACGGCTTTGCCTGCATCCTGCGTCTTGGTGCGGGGCGGGTCAGTTGCCGGGCGGGCGCGGGGGGCGTTTTTCGGTGAGGTAGCGCCAGTAGCGTTTGGGCATGTGCTGGCGGTGCAGGCGCGGGTTTTTGCGCGAGGCGATGCTGGCGCTTTGGAAGTAGCTTTGCCACAGGGTTTGGTAGAGCGCTTCTTCGGGGGCGGCGGCGAGGTCGTCGGAGAAGCTCGCGAGGAGGTGGAGGGTGCCGTTGTCGTGGCAGATGCCGTAGTGGCGTTTGTCGTCGTAGATGCCCCAGGCCATGTCGGGGTAGCGTTTCTGGAAGTGGCGGGCGATCAGGGGGAGTACGTCGAAATCGGGGGCGATGCGCGCGAGGTAGCGGCCGTCGGCCAGCGCTTCAAAGCGCACGAAGGCTTCCATGCGGTGTTTTTCGCGGGCGACGCTTTTGACCCATTTGGCCCATTGCATGATGTCGGGGTGGCCGTAGTCGGCGAGGATGTCCTGGCGGGCGGGGCGGGCGAGGATGTGGCGGATGATGCGCAAGAGGGTGTCGGGCATGGCGGGGTCGGCGGCGAGGTAGCCGTAGAGGAGGCGCAGCATGCCGCGACGCCCGAGTTGTTGTTCGAGACGGGTGAAGACGCGCTGGGCGTGTTCGGGGTTGGTGGCGATGTTTTCGTGTTCGGCGAAGAGGTCGGGGGCGTGGCTGTTGTGGCAGATGTGGATGGCGTCTAAGGGGTGTTTGCTTTGGTAGGCGCGGAAGACGGCGCTCAGGAGGCCGTCGAAGCTGCCGTCGTAGATGAGGGTGCGCCGCGTCAAAAGAGTTCGCCCTGGATGCCGTTGCCGCGATATTTGGAGCGGCTGTTTTTGAGGAGGAGGGTGCGCAGGTCGGCTTTGTCGATGAGGTGGGCGTCGCGGTTTTTTTCCGGCAGGGTGATGAAGTAGCGCGCGCGGTTGGTGGCAACGCCCATTTGTTTTAATTGCGCCATGGAGAGCGCGCGGTGGCGGCGCGCCTGGATGATGCGCCGTGCGGATTTGACGCCGATGCCGGGGACGCGGAGGATGGCTTCGAGGGGGGCGTGTTGCAGGGGGACGGGGAACCATTCGCGATGGCGCAGCGCCCAGGCGAGTTTGGGGTCGAGTTCGAGGTCGAGGAAGGGGGCGTTGGCGTCGAGTATTTCGCCGGGGTCGAAGCCGTAGAAGCGCATGAGCCAGTCGGCCTGGTAGAGGCGGTGTTCGCGTTGTACGGGGACTTGCGCGCTGAGCGGCGGCAGGTGTTTGTCTTCGAGGACGGGGACGTAGCCGGAGTAGTAGACGCGTTTCAGGCCGTAGTTGCGGTAGAAGCCGCTGGCGGCGTGGATGATTTGCCGGTCGTTTTCGCCGGCGGCGCCGATGATGAATTGGGTGCTTTGTCCGGCGGGGGCGTAGCGCGGGGTGCTGCGCAGGTGTTTGCGGGTGTCGGCGAGGGTGATGATTTCGTCGCGCACGATGCTCATGGGTTCGGTCATGTCGCTGTGTTTTTTTTCGGGCGCAAGGAGCTTCAGGCCGGAGATGGTGGGGATTTCCATGTTGACGCTCAGGCGGTCGGCGTAAAGGCCGGCTTCGCGCAGGATGTCGGGCGAGGCTTTGGGGATGGTTTTCAGGTGGATGTAGCCGTGAAACTGGTGTTCTTCGCGCAGTTTTTTTGCGATGCGCACGAGGCGTTCCATGGTGTGGTCGGGGTTTTTGAAGATGCCGGAGCTCAGGAATAGCCCTTCGATGTAGTTGCGGCGGTAGAAGTTCAGGGTGAGTTCGACGACTTCTTCTACGGTGAAGGCGGCGCGTGCGATGTCGTTGCTGCGCCGCGAGACGCAGTAGCTGCAGTCGTAGATGCAGTGGTTGGTGAGGAGTATTTTCAGGAGGGAGACGCAGCGGCCGTCTTCGGTGTAGCTGTGGCAGATGCCGCTTTTTGAGGCGTCGCCGAGGCCGCTGCCCGGGTTTTGCCGCTTGCCGCCGCTCGATGCGCAGGAGACGTCGTATTTGGCGGCGTCGGCGAGGATTTCCAGTTTGCGGCGGATTTTGTCGGCGTTCATGGGCGGGGCTGCAAGGGGTGGATGGTTGTTTTTCTCGGTTTTTTTGTGTTTTATGGTATTTTTTTATCGCAATAAGCGCTTCGTGGTGGTAAAAAATCAATATGTTTAAGGGTTTAGTGGTTTATTCTTCGCGTGGGCGTAAATAGGTGGCGAAGCGCGGCAGGCCGCTGTCGGTAAAGCCGCGGTGGCGGTAGGTGATGGTGCTGCCGATGGCGGGCGGGTGGGCGCGTTCGTGGTCGCTGAAGCCGCTGCCGATGCGAAAGCGACCGTGTGCGTTTTCGCAGGTGATGGCACCGAGGCGTTCGCGGTGTTTGCCTTTGCCGGGGTGGTGGGCGATGACGGTGCATTCGGCGTCGTGCGCGCTTTTCATTTTGAGGAGTTGGCTGTGGCGGCCGCTTTGGTAGGGCAGGGCGGGGTCGCGCAGCATGACGCCTTCGCCACCGCCGCGTTCGATGTCGCGCAGGTATTGCAGGGCGTGTTCGCGGTTTTTGACGGGGATTTGCGCGATGACGGTGATGTGTGCCTGCGGGTGTTGCGCGAGCCAGTGTTCGAGGGTGGCGAGGCGTTGGCGGAGGTCGCCTTGGGCGTCGGGGACGTCGAAGACGTGGAAGCGGATGTCGCGCCAGTCGCCGTGGCGGGCGCGGACGGCGGCGGAGATGCGCTGGAATTCGCCCCGGCGGCTGTAGAGTTCGCCGTCAAGGGCGAAGGGCGGGAAGTCGCGGAGGAAGCCGGGCGGCGGGGTGAAGGGGTGTCCGGCGCGGCTTATGAGTTGCTTGCCGTCCCACCAGGCGCGCACGCCGTCGAGTTTTTCGCTCATGAGGTAGCCCGCGATGTTTTGCCCGCGGTATTCCTCGGCGAGGAGGAGTTTGGGGGCGGCGTGGCTGAGGGGGGCGAGGAGGAGGGCGAAAAGGGCAAGCCGTTTCATGGGTTTTGGGTGGTGAGAAAATTTATCATGATAAAGCGCTTTTAATGAGAAAATTTCTCACGATAAGCGCTTTGTGGTGGTAAAAAATCACTATTTTCGGTGATTTTTTATTTTCCGCCTTTCATGGAGTTGAAGAATTCTTCGTTGGTTTTGGTGTTTTTCAGGCGCTCCAACAGGAATTCGATGCCTTGCAGTTCGTCCATGGGGTGGAGGATTTTGCGCAGGATCCAGGTTTTTTGCAGGATGTCGGGGTCGATCATGAGTTCTTCGCGGCGGGTGCCGGAGGGGTTGATGTCGATGGCGGGGAAGACGCGTTTTTCCGCGATGCGGCGGCTCAAATGCACTTCCATGTTGCCGGTGCCTTTGAATTCTTCGTAGATGACTTCGTCCATTTTCGAGCCGGTGTCGACGAGGGCGGTGGCGATGATGGTGAGCGAGCCGGCTTCTTCGGTGTTGCGCGCGGCGCCGAAGAAACGCTTGGGGCGTTGCAATGCGTTGGCGTCCACCCCGCCGGAGAGGATTTTGCCGGAGGCGGGGGCGACGGTGTTGTAGGCGCGGGCGAGGCGGGTGATGGAGTCGCACAAGATCACGACGTCTTTTTTGTGTTCGACCAAGCGTTTCGCTTTTTCAATCACCATTTCCGCGACTTGCACATGGCGCTGCGCGGGTTCGTCAAAGGTGGAGGAGATGACTTCGCCCCTGACGCTTCTTTGCATTTCCGTGACTTCTTCCGGGCGTTCGTCGATGAGGAGGACGATGAGGTAACACTCGGGGTGGTTTTGCGTGATGGATTGCGCGATGTTTTGCAGCATCACGGTTTTGCCCGCTTTCGGCGGCGAGACGATGAGGCCGCGTTGTCCCTTGCCGATGGGGGCGATGAGGTCGATCATGCGCGGGGTGATGTCTTCGGAGCTGCCGTTGCCGAGTTCGAGTTTGAGCATTTCGTCGGCGTGCAGCGGGGTGAGGTTTTCAAAGGGGACTTTGTGTTTGGCCACGCCGCGCGGGTCGAAGTTGATGGTGTCGATTTTGGTGAGCGCGAAGTAGCGTTCGTTGTCTTTGGGTGGGCGGATTTTGCCGGTGATGGTGTCGCCGGTGCGCAGGTTGCAGCGGCGGATGATGCTGGGGGAGACGTAGATGTCGTCGGGGTTGGCCTGGTAGGAGTTGACTTCGGC
>JAUNKJ010000162.1 GCA_030532785.1 Cardiobacteriaceae bacterium | reverse complement strand
TTCCTTCCCCCGCCTGCGGGGGACTGGAACAGCTCGTCCGCAGGGACGAGATTGTTAGGATGGGGGTGTAAAATGCGCAGCATTTTTTACGGCTATGGAATGAAAACTCCGTTTTCAACACCCCCACCCTGTCTTTCTCGTCCTTCGGACGAGCTGGCGGAGCCAGTCGCCCCGCAAGCGGGGGAGGGTAATATTCTGTCATTTCATAGAAAATTTCGAGGAATCATTCAAGAATGATCGTTCTCTTATCCCGAGGTTAAATACAAAACACCAACATTTACTCCGCAAACACCTGCGCCCAGATGGCGCGGACTTTGTCGCGCATCTCCGTCCACGCGGCGGCGGCGACGATGCCGCTTTGCCCGTTCAGATAGCAGCGGTGCGCTTCGATGCGCAGGCGGCGGTAGGCGTCGCGCAGGGTGGCGGCGTCCACCGAGGCGATGAGGCCGGTGGCTTCCAGTGCCGCGAGTTGGCGGATGTTGTCGCTCATGCGCACGATGACGGGTTCGGCATGGGCGTGTTGCAGCAAGAGGTATTGCACCATGAATTCGATGTCGATGAGGCCGCCCGCGCCGTGTTTGAGGTCGAATTGCCCGTCTTCGCTTTTCCCGGCGTGGGCGCGCATTTTGTCGCGCATGTCGAGGACTTTGGCGCGCAGGTCGTGCGGCGGCGGGGTGCAGAGGATGTCGTGGCGGATGCGGGAGAAGGTTTCCCCGAGGTCGGCGTCGCCAACGACGAAGCGCGAGCGCGCCAGTGCCTGGTGTTCCCATGTCCACGCGGATTCACGCTGATATTTTTCAAAGGCTTGTACGCTTGAGACCATAAGTCCCGAGCGGCCACCGGGGCGGAGCTGGGTGTCGAGTTCGTAGAGGACGCCGCTGGTGGAGGGGGCGGAGAGGAAGTGGGTCAAGCGCTGGACGAGGCGGGTGAAGAAGACGGTGTTGTCGAGGGGTTTTGCGCCGTCGGTGCTGCCGTTGCCGTCGCCCTGGTCGAAGAGGAAGACGACGTCGAGATCGGAGCCGTAGCCGAGTTCCAGTCCGCCCAGTTTGCCAAAGCCGATGATGGCGAAGCGCGCGCGGCTGCCGTCGCTGGCGCGGGGTTCGCCGTATTTTTCCGCGAGCAGCCGATAGGCGCGGCGGTAGGCGCGGTCAAGCACGAGGGTGGCGACCCAGCTCAGATAATCGCTGACGTTCATCAGCGGCAGGCGGCCGTGGACGTCGCCCCAGGCAATTTTGAAGACTTGGGCGTGTTTGAAGTCGCGCAGGGCGTGCAACCAGGTTTCGTCATCGGCAACGCCTTCCAGGCGCGCGTCAAGATCGGCGGCAAGATGCGCGATTTCTTCGACAGCGTTGCGCTCGCTCAGGACTTCATCGAGTACCAGCGGATGTTCGCAGATGAAGTCCATCAGCCATTTGGAACTGGCGGCAATCGCCAGCAAATGGGCGAGCAGGGTTTGCTGTTCGGCGAGAAGGCCGACGTAAACGCCACGGCGGCTCACCGCTTCGATGAGGCGGGCGACACCGGCAAAGCCCTGGGCGTAATGCGGATGTTCGCCAATCAGCGTCAGCATTTGCGGCACGAGGTTTTCGATGCGGCGTGCGCTGCGGTCGGACAAGCGCGCCCACGGCAGACGCCCGGCAAAGGCGGCAATTTCCGTCGCGAGCATATCTGCCGCCTCCGCATCCATCCCCTGGGCAAGGAGCAACTCGCGCAAGGCGGGCGCGTCATGGTTGCGCCAGTCGAGCCGCGTCAGCGCTTCATCGACGGCAACGCTGTCTTCCCCGGCGAAAACATTGTCAAACCAGCGCTGTACGCGGCGGCGCGCCAGCTGCAAATCATCGCGCAGCGTGGCAACGTCGTGATAACCGCAGGCGGCGGCAAGCGCTTGCCAGGCGGCATCGTCCGCGCTGTCCGGCAACGTATGCACCTGTTTGTCTTCCTGAAATTGCAGCGCATTTTCCACCGTGCGCAGCAACAGATAATCGGCGCGCAACTGCGCCACCGCCTCCTCCGGCCAGAAGCCGAGCGCGCCAAGATTCTCCAGCACCGCGAAGAACGAAGGCGTCTGCAAGCGCGGATATTGCCCGCCATAAATCATCTGCATCGCCTGCACCGAAAACTCCGCCTCGCGAATCCCGCCCGCGCCGAGCTTGATATGGTTCTCCATCCCCGCCGTGCGAATCTGGCGGTTGATGCTCTGCTTCATCTCGGTAATCGACCCCAGCGCCGCGTAATCCAAATAACGCCGGTACATGAAAGGCTTGAGCGCATCGAGCAGGGCATAACCGCCGTCAATATCGCCCGCCACCGGCCGCGCCTTCATCATCGCGTAGCGCTCCCAATCGCGGCCGTGCATCTGGTAATACTGCTCCATCGCCTCGTGATTGAGGGCAAGCGGCCCCGTCTGCCCGAAGGGGCGCAGCCGCATATCGACGCGATAACAAAAACCCTCGGCCGTCACGGCATCCAGCGCATGAATCAGCTTCTGCGCCAATTTGCGGAAAAACACCTCGTGCGCCACCGCCTTCGCCCCCGAAGTCTCGCCGCCATGCGCATAAACAAAAATCAGATCGACATCGGAAGAGAAATTCAGCTCGCGCCCACCGAGCTTGCCCATGCCCAGCACCGTCAGCCGCATCACCCGCCCGTCGCTGTGCATGGGATAACCGTAACGCGCCGAGAGCGCATGGAAATGCCAATCGAGCGCCGCCTCAATCAGCGTCTCCGCCAGCGCCGACAGCGCCTCGACAAACCCCCGTTCATCCATCTCACCGCGCAACCGCGCCGCCACCAGCGCCGTCGCATGACGATGGCGAAAAAGGCGCAAATCGCGGAGCAACGCCTCCTCCTGCCCGTCCGCATCCCCGCGCAGCGCACGCCACGCGCCGGCAAAATCGTAACCCGGCCAATCATGACGCACCGCCACAAAATCCTGCCAATCGGGATGCGCCGCCAACTGCCGCGCCACATACGGACTGCCCATCGCCTGCCTCCAACACTGAAAGCCCCGCATCATATAGCGGAGCCGGGGCGGGCGAAAGCGTTGCCTTTGCCGCAGGCGTCATTATCATGAGCGCCTCCCTGAACGAGCCGAAACATGCCCCGCTTTCCCGACTGGCATCACTCCGACGAACTCATCGCCATTCTCGACGCCCTCCCCGACCAGCGCCTGAACCGCGCCCTCCACGACCTGCTCTGGCAATACGCGGGCGAAAACAGCGATGCCGCGCAACGCGAAGCGCTGCTCGCCCTCTTGCAACACCCGCGCTACCGTGGCCTGCAAAACCTGCACCACTGGATTGGCGACGTCCTGCACGGCGGCACCCCGTGGACAACACTCCTGCCCCACATCGAAGCGCAACTTGGCCACCTCCACCACGAAAGCTGCGCCACCTTCGGCGACCAGGCGGGCATGAGCGACGACACCGACGCCCTCGAAGCCGCCGTCGCGCGGCTCTTCGCAGAAGGCAGCGACAACGCGCACAGCATCATCTGGTCGATACTCTACTGGCACAAAGCACTTGCCGTCCGCCGCCCGGCATGGGACGCATGGCTGCGCCAGCGCATTGCCGCACTGCACCGGGAATGAATGCCGAGCGGAAACGCCCCTTGGAGTTACGGATTGGGAAAACGGGACGAGCTTGCCCTGCCGGGATATGGCGGCCTGTCTTCCGAAAAACAAAATTTTCATAAAATAACCTGAGTTCGGGATAAGGAAAGTGGATACGTCCACTGGTATAGCGTTATTCCTCAATCAGTTCCTTCCCCCGCTTGCGGGGGACTGGAACAGCTCGTCCGCAGGGACGAGATTGTGAGGATGGGGGTGTAAAATGCGCAGCATTTTTTACAGCTCTGCTCAGTACACGACAAAACTCTTCCCTTGATTGAAAGCACGGTTCAAAAGCCCCTCCCCCTGTGGGGCGACTGGCTTGCCAGCTCGTCCGCAGGACGAGAAAGGGTGGGGAGAGGGCAGCAAATAAACAACTTTTCAGATGTTGAAGCATGTTTGAAATGTTTGTTTAACCCCTCTCCCCTTCCCCTCTCCCGCAGGGAGAGGGGTTGATTTAGTGAATGTTTTTAAGTTTTGTCGTGTACTGAGACGGCTATGGAATGAAAACTTCGTTTTCAACACCCCCACCCTGTCCCTCCCCCGCAAGCGGGGCGACTGGCTCTGCCAGCTCGTCCGAAGGACGAGAAAGTAATAGTTTGTCATTTCATAGAAAATTTCGAGAAATCATTCAAGGATGACCGTT
>JAUNKJ010000161.1 GCA_030532785.1 Cardiobacteriaceae bacterium | reverse complement strand
GGTGTCGTGCAGCCAGAGTTCTCGCAGATGGCGGAGTTGGCCGATTTCGGGCGGCAGGGTGGTGAGCTGGTTGCCGTTGAGCCAGAGTTCTTGCAAACGCCCGAGTTGAAAAATCACGGACGGCAAGGCAGTGAAAGCATTTTCGCCGAGGTTGAGCGCCTGCAAATGGCGGAGTTGGCCGATTTCGGGCGGCAAGGTGCTGAATTGATTGTCGTAAAGATCCAGCCATTGCAGATGGCAAAGCGCGCCAATCTCGGGCGGCAATGCGTGCAAACGGTTCTCGCGCACAACCAGATGCCGCAACTGCGACAAATGGGCAATGGCCGCAGGCAGATAAGTCAGGCGCGGGGGACGGCGAAAGAGGCTATCGTCTTGATGCCGATAGGCAAGATGGATGGTCAGCTCGCGCAAATCGTGCAATGCGGCGATGTCGCGCGGCAGCTCTTCTTCCGGGATGGCAAATTCGTCTGCCCAGGCGCAGAGTTCTGCAAGCCAGCCGTCATTTGGGGATGTTGCATCGGACATGGGAACTCCCGCGATGGTGTGGACGCCGATTGTATAGCGAAATCAATAAAAAACAGAATGAAAACGTAGGGTGAGCTTTAGCCCACCATCAACGGTGGGTTGACACCCACCCTACAAATCCCGTCCACAAAAAACGCCGGAGAACCGGTGTTTTTCTTTGCAAATATAATGCAAAAATAGTGATTTTTTACCATATCAAAGCGCTTATGATGAGAAATTTTCTCACACAAAGCGCTTTGTGATGAGAAAAAAACACTATCCGACAAACGCGCTTTCCTGAATCCGCTTGATTTCGTCACGCAGCGCTGCCGCTTTTTCAAATTCCAGATCGCGGGCGGCGGCGTGCATGTCTTTTTCCAGTTGTTTGATGCGTTTGTCGGCGGTTTTCGGGTCAATGGGGGCAATATCGCGCTGCGCGTCGCGGTGCGCTTTTTTCGCTTTGACGGCGACGTGCGCGCCTTCCATGACGTCGGCGACTTTTTTCATGATGGTTTGCGGGGTGATGCCGTGCGCGGCGTTGTGCTGCATCTGTTTTTCGCGGCGGCGCGCGGTTTCGCCCATCGCCGCTTCCATGGAACGGGTGATGCTGTCGGCGTAGAGGATGGCTTTGCCTTTGGCGTTGCGCGCGGCGCGGCCGATGGTTTGGATGAGCGCGCGTTCGCCGCGCAAAAAGCCTTCTTTATCCGCATCGAAAATGGCGACGAGCGAGACTTCGGGCATGTCGAGGCCTTCGCGCAGGAGGTTGATGCCGACCAAGACGTCGAAGACGCCAAGACGCAGGTCGCGGATGATTTCCATGCGCTCGACGGTGTTGATGTCGGAGTGGAGATAACGCACGCGCACGCCCTGCTCCATCAGATAATCTGTTAAATCTTCAGACATTTTCTTGGTGAGCGTGGTGATGAGAACGCGCTCTTCGAGGGCGACGCGGGCGCGGATTTCGCCGAGGACGTCTTCCACTTGTTTGGCGACGGGGCGGATTTCCACTTCGGGGTCGAGGAGGCCGGTGGGGCGCACGACTTGTTCGACGATGGCGTCGGATTTTTCCAGTTCGTAGGGGCCGGGGGTGGCGGAGATGTAGATGGTTTGCGGGGCGATGGCCTCGAATTCTTCGAATCTTAACGGGCGGTTATCGAGCGCGGAGGGCAGGCGAAAGCCGTAATCGACGAGGGTTTCCTTGCGTGAGCGGTCGCCTCTGTACATGCCGTTTAGCTGCGGCACGGTAACGTGGCTTTCGTCGATCATGAGGATGGCGTCGGGCGGCAGGTAATCGTGCAGGGTGGGCGGCGCTTCGCCCGCTTCGCGCCCGGAGAGGTAGCGCGAGTAGTTTTCGATGCCGGAGCAATAACCCAGTTCGCGCATCATTTCCAGATCGAATTTGGTGCGCTGTTCGAGGCGCTGCGCTTCGAGCAGCTTGCCATCGCGATGCAGCACGGCAAGCCGTTCTTTCAGTTCCTGTTTGATGGCTTCGGCAGCATCGAGAATAATGTTGCGCGGGGTGACGTAGTGGGTTTTCGGATAAATCGTGACGCGCGGCACGTTGTCGAGCATTTCGCCGGTCAAGGGATCAAAATAGCGGATGGAATCCACTTCATCATCAAAGAGTTCGATGCGCAGCGCGTACCAATCCGATTCGGCGGGCATGATGTCGACCACATCGCCCCTGACGCGGAAAGTGCCACGCAAAAGCTCCACATCGTTGCGCTTGTATTGCAGCTCCGCCAAGTGCAGCAGCATGTCGCGGCGGTCCACGCGATCACCGCGCGACAGGTGCAGACGCATTTGCCGGTATTGGCTGGGGTCGCCCAGGCCGTAAATGCTGGACACGGAAGCAACGATGATGGTGTCGCGCCGCTCCAGTATCGCCTTGGTCGCAGACAGTCGCATCTGCTCGATGTGTTCGTTGATCGAGGCGTCTTTTTCGATAAACGTATCGGAAGCAGGCACATACGCTTCCGGCTGGTAATAGTCGTAATAAGAGACGAAATATTCCACGGCGTTGTTGGGGAAAAACTCGCGCATTTCGCCGTAAAGCTGGGCGGCGAGCGTCTTGTTGGGCGCGAGAATCAGCGCCGGGCGCTGGCTCTGCGCGATGATGTTGGCCATGGTGTAGGTTTTGCCCGAGCCGGTCACGCCGAGGAGCGTTTGCCGCGCCAAGCCGTCGTTCAAACCCTCGAGCAGGCTGGCAATCGCCCCCGGCTGATCGCCCGCCGGGGCATAATCCGATACCAGTTCAAATCTCTCCGCCATGCGCCGCTCCCGCAAAAAGCGCGATTATACCCGCTCCCCTAAAAAAATCAGACAGCGATCTGTTTATAAGCTTTTGAATAAAGGAATTTATTCAAAAGGCTGTCTGTCTGATTTTTCGGGAACCCCGCTATATAGTGGTGCGCGGTAGGCAACCGCGAGCCTCGCCGCTATAATTCATGACTTTTGTGTCATCTTGCCAAAGGAAAATTCATGAGCACCATTATTTACACCCACACCGACGAAGCCCCGGCGCTCGCCACCCAATCCCTGCTGCCCATCGTGCGCGCCTTCGGCAAAAGCGCCGGGGTCAATTTCAAAACGGCGGATATTTCCCTCGCCGGACGCATCCTCGCTGCCTTTCCCGATTATTTGGAAGAAAACCAGCGCATTGCCGACGCGCTTGGCGAACTCGGCGAACTGGTGAAAAAACCGGAAGCCAACGTCATCAAACTCCCCAACATCAGCGCTTCCATCCCGCAACTCACTGCCGCAATTAAAGAATTGCAGGCGCAGGGCTACAAACTCCCGGATTATCCGGCGGATGCGCAAACCGCAGAGGAAAAGGACATCCAGGCGCGTTACGACAAAATCAAGGGCAGCGCCGTAAACCCCGTGCTGCGCGAGGGCAACTCCGACCGCCGCGCGCCCAAGGCGGTGAAAAACTTCGCGAAAAAATATCCGCACAGCATGGGCGCGTGGCAAAAGAGCAGCGCTTCGCACGTCGCCACCATGAGCGCTGACGATTTCTTCCATACCGAACAATCGGTTACCGTCGCCGAGCCGACCACCGTCTCCATCGTCTTCACCGACGCTTCCGGCAACCAAAAAGCACTGCGCAAGCCGTTTGCCCTGAAAGCGGGGGAAATCATCGACGCCGCCGTGATGCGCAAAAAAGCGCTCGTCGCCTTCCTTGAAGCGCAAGTTGCGGATGCGAAAGCGAAAAACGTGCTCTTCTCGCTGCACATGAAAGCGACGATGATGAAAGTCTCCGACCCCATCATCTTCGGCCATGCGGTCAAAGCCTACTTCGCGCCGGTCTTTGCCGCGCATGGCGACGCGCTCGCCAAGGCAGGCGTCAACGTCAACAACGGCTTCGGCAACCTTCTGGCCAACCTAGACAAACTCGACGCGCAAACCCGCGAAGCCGTGGAAAAAAGCATTGCCGACGCCTATGCCGCCGCACCGGCGCTGGCGATGGTGGATAGCGACAAGGGCATCACCAACCTCCATGTGCCGAGCGACGTCATCGTCGACGCCTCCATGCCCGCAATGATCCGCAGCTCCGGGCAAATGTGGAACAAAGACGGCCAGTTGCAGGACGCCAAAGCCGTCATCCCCGACAGCAGCTACGCCGGAATCTACCAAGCCGTCATCGATTTCTGCCGCGAACATGGCGCGTTTGACCCGGCGACCATGGGCACCGTCCCCAACGTCGGCCTCATGGCGCAAAAAGCCGAAGAATACGGCTCGCACGACAAAA
>JAUNKJ010000160.1 GCA_030532785.1 Cardiobacteriaceae bacterium | reverse complement strand
AGTTTTCATTCCAGAGCCGTAAAAAATGCTGCGCATTTTACACCCCCATCCTAACAATCTCGTCCCTGCGGACGAGCTGTTCCAGTCCCCCGCAAGCGGGGGAAGGAACTGATTGGAGAACAACGCTATATCTACTCATCTTATCCCGAACTCAGGTTAGCCATGCCCAGAACACCGCATCCAGCACCGTTGCGGCTTCCCCCGCTCACCCATCATGAAAAAACACTATATTTCCTGCAGATAGACTGCTATGGTATGCGCCGTTTTTCCTCTACCCCGCACCACTGCCATGATGTCACGGACGATCCCCCTCCTGCTCTGCGCGCTGCTTGCCGCTTGCAGCAGCGAACCCTCCTTCCTCGGCGACAAGATTGCCGATTCCCCTTCTTTTTACGGCAGCAAGGCCGCGCTGATTCTCGAATCCGCCAATCCCGATGTGCTGGTGCTGACCAGCGCACAGCCTTCTGAAACGGCAGAATCTTTCGTTCCGCCGCCGGTTGCCGTCCATGCCCGCCCTGCTCCGCCTACGGCCAACGCCGCTGGCAACAGCATCCACAGCCGTGCGCAAGCCTATCTGCAAGCGCTGTATCGCGGCGATGGCGAAGCGGCGTGGCGTTACGCCTTTGTCCCCGTCAACCCGAAACAAAGCTGGTGGGACGCCAATACCGCCAAGGGCGCGCTCTTGATGAAAGCGGGCAGCAGCGAATATTTTGCGGCAGAAAAACAGGGCGTTCGCCATATCGACATCGGCGGCGCGGCAGTACAGGAAGCGGCGGCGGGCAGCAGCGTGCCGCTGGTCGCGCACATCACCTATGGCAACGGCAGCCGCAGCACCCTGCATTTGCGCATGGTGCATACCGGCGGCGAGTGGATGGTGGCGCAGGATTAAGGGGCTTTCCCTGTCGCCGTAGGATGAGAGTTTCTTTAGACGTCGGCCATCAATGGCCGATCTACGGCTGAATTTTATATTTGCCTTTTCAATACGTTACACGACCAGCAAATACCCCGGATCATAGCCTGCGGCTTGGCGTCTCGCGCCGCGCTGGTTGCTGATGAAGGTGGTGTTGCCGCTGCGGGCGTTGATGTTGGTGTGGCTGTGGCCGTAAATCCAGTAGTTGGCGGCGCGGTAGAGGTCGGGCAGTTCGCTGGCCCAGTAGGCGCTTTTGACTAGCGCTTCGTGGTCTTCGCCATGTTCGGGCGCGACGAGTGTGCGGCTCGGCAGAAAGTGGCTCACGACGATTTTTTCGCGCACGGTGTCGGTGGCGAGCGCCTGTTGCAGGAAGGCGCAGGATTCTTCGTGCCAGTGGCGCATGGTGGCGGCGGTGAGCGCTTGCCCGTTGTCATCGCGTATTTCCCGGAAATCGGGGAGGGTTGCTTGCGCCCATTGCATGGAGGCGGCGGGGTCGCCCGCAAGCGTAAAGTCCGTCCACAGAGTGGTGCCGCAGATGAGGATGTCCGCAAAGATGACGGCTTCGTCGTCCAAAAGGCGGATGCTGTAGGCTTCGGCAAGCGCACGGTGCGCGGCGACGCCTTCTTCGCGGGTCATGCCGTAGCGGTCGTGGTTGCCGAGGATGGCGAGTACCGGCAGGCGCGGCGCGTCTTCGCGCAGCCCGGCATAAAAGGCGGGCAAGGTGTCGAGGTTGCCGCAATCACCGGCGAGGATGAGGAGTTCCGCCCATTCAAGCGCTTCCAGACGGTGCGGGCGGATTTCGGTGTGCAGGTCACTGTGGATGGCTATGCGCATGGAGATAAATGGTAAAATTTCTCACAATAAAGCGCTTGTCGTGCAAAATTTTTTCACGATAAGCGCTTTATTGTGATAAAAAATAACGATAAAACGCAGTTTTATGACAATCTTGACTTGAAGTCCTCATAGCCGAATTCGCGCACCAGGGTAAGCGCATCGCTGCGGCTGTCCCAGGCGAGGATGGAGGGGAGTTTGACGCCGTTGAAGGTGTTGGTTTTCACCATCGTATAGTGCGACATGTCCATGAACATGACGCGCTGGCCGATTTGCAAAGGCTCATCAAAGCTGTAGTCGCCGATGACGTCGCCGGCAAGGCAGGTGAGGCCGCCGAAGCGGTAGGTGTGCGCTTTTTCCCCGGGCAGGCCGCCGCCGAAGACGTCCGGGCGGTACGGCATTTCGAGGACGTCGGGCAGATGCGCGGTGCAGGAGCCGTCGATGATGGCGAGGTTAAGGTGGTTTTTCGTCAAATCGAGGATTTCGGTAACGTAAACCCCGGTGCCAAGCGCGATGGCCTCACCCGGTTCGATGATGACCTCCACCTGCCATTTGTCGCGGAAATTTTTTATCAATTCAATCAGTTCGTCGACCTGGTAATCGGGGCGGGTGATATGGTGGCCGCCGCCGAAGTTGACCCATTGCATCTGCGGAAGGAATTCGCCGAATTGGCGTTCGACGGCGTCAATCGTGCGCTTCAGCGGTTCGATGTCCTGTTCGCAGAGGTTGTGGAAATGAAGCCCCGTGATGCCGTCCAAAAGGTCGGCGCGGAATTCGTCGCGGATGATGCCGAGCCGCGAGCCGGGGGCGCTGGGGTCGTAGATTTCCACAGTGCCTTCAGACTGTTGCGGATTGACGCGCAGGCCGAAGTGCAGGGGTTTGTGTTCTGCGGCGGCAAGCGCCTGTTCGCGGTAGCGCTGCCATTGGTTGAACGAGTTGAAGATGACATGGTCGGAGATGGCGAGAACTTCTGCCATGTCGGCGGGGGGATAGGCAGCGGAAAAGGTATGCACTTCACCGCTGAAAAATTCGCGCCCGAGTTTGGCCTCATGCAGGCCGCTGGCACAAACACCGGAAAGATATTGCGAAATCAGGGGCGCGAAGTGGTACATGGCAAAGCCTTTCAAGGCCAGCAGCACTTTGGCACCGCTTTCCTGCTGCACGCGGGCGAGGATTTTCAGGTTGCGTTCGATGAGGGCGGCATCGACGACGAAGCACGGCGTCGGCAGGCGCGAAAGATCGAGTTTTTCAAATAATTTCAACATGTTTATTCCAAAAATAGTGATTTTTTACCATCATGAAGCGCTTGTCGCGGTAAAAAATCACTATATCAAGCGCTTTGCATAGTGATTTTTTACCATTCTGTCTTTCAAAGGCAGGGGCGGAAAGCGCGCATCATCGCATAAAACGCGCCCGTTTCAAGCGCGCTTGCCAAGCGTACTGAGCCTGTCGAAGTACGCTTGCCATGCATCAATGCGCATGATGCTCCGCCCCGCCATCGCAGAGCACATTGTTGTCATGCGGATGGCGTTCGCTTTCCACCTGAATGGTGATGTGGATGATGTTCTCTTCGCGCAGCCGCGCTTCGAGGGCGTAGAGCAGCGCTTCGCTGTCGCGCACGCGCAGCTCGCCGTCGACAACGATGTGGCAGGAGAGCGCATGCTGGTTGCTGGTAATCGTCCACAAATGCAGATGATGCACGCCATGCACCCCGGGCTGGCTGTGGATGAGATCGAGGATGGCGGCAGGGTCAAGATTTTCCGGCGTGCCTTCGAGCAGTATGTGCAAGGTTTTGCGCGCGATCTGCCAGCCGCTGCGCCCAACCAGCACGGCGACGACGACGCTCGCGAGCGGATCCGCCCATTGCCAGCCAAAGGCGAGCATGAGAAGCGCGGCGACAATGGCGGCAACCGATCCCAACAGGTCGGACAGCACATGCAGATAGGCACCGCGCATATTGAGGTTGCCTTCGGTGTCGCTGTTTTTCAGCAGATACCAGGCGACGAAAACGTTGACGAGCAAGCCTGCCAGCGCAATGGTGAGCATCCCGAGGGTGGCGATCTCGCCCGGGTTGCGCAGCCGCGCGATGGCTTCGATGATGATGAAGGCGGCGATGGCGATGAGGGTAAGGCCGTTGGCGAGCGCGATCACCACTTCCACGCGGCGGTAGCCGAAGGTTTTCGCCAACGTGGTTTGCCGCGCGGCGACGCGGAAGGCGAAGAGCGCGATGCCGAGGGCAAAGGCATCGGAGAACATATGCCCGGCGTCGGAAAGCAACGCGAGCGAACCGGTGAACCAGCCGCCCAGCGCTTCCACGAGCATGAAGGCGCTGATGACGGCAAAGGCGACGCGCAGGGCGTGGGTGTTGCCGTCGTGGTGGTGATGTCCGTGATGATGGGCGTGGTCGTGGTGGTGATGGGACATGGGATTCCTTTGTTGGTGTTTTGCAGTAGGTACGGTTAGGTGCGCAGCACCGTAACCATAACCTGAGTTCGGGATAAGAAGGGTAGATATATCCACTGATATAGCGTTGTTCTCCAATCAGTT
>JAUNKJ010000159.1 GCA_030532785.1 Cardiobacteriaceae bacterium | reverse complement strand
CGTAAAAAATGCTGCGCATTTTACACCCCCATCCTCACCTTCCCCCGCAAGCGGGGGAAGGAACTGATTGAGGAACAACGCCATACCAGTGGACGTATCCACTTTCCTTATCCCGAACTCAGGTAAGAGAAGAATTTTGTCGTGTACTGAGATCGTTTTTTATGAAACTTCATCACAAATCCAATACAAAAAATCCCCGCCGAAGCGGGGATTTTTGTGTTACCCAATCATGCCTTATTTCGCGGGCGTTTCCGGGAAGACGATTTCGCCTTTCGGTTCGTAGTCGGCAATTTTCACCGGAGAGTGTTTCGCGAGGTAGTCTTTCAGCACTTCGGCGTCAACGAAGCCGGTGTCGACGAAGGTGGGGTGCTGGGTCATGAGCGGGTAGCCGTCGCCGCCAGCCGCAACGTAGTTGGGGATGGAGACGCGGTAGATTTTGTTGGCATCGAGCGGCTCGCCGTGGATTTTGATGTCTTTGACCTGTTTGCCGTCGTAGTCGACGGTCATGGCAAGTCCGGCGCTGTATTGCGGGTAGGCACCGCTGTCCACGGATTTGGTGCCGACGGCGTTCAGGTATTGCTGGAGTTCTTCGCCGGAGAGTTCGACGCTGGTAACGGTGTTGGCGAAGGGTTGCACGGTGAGGACGCTTTTGTAGGTGATGTCGCCTGCGGGGATACCGGCGCGGATGCCGCCGGAGTTCATGATGGCGATGTCGGCCTGGGCGCGCTCGCGTTGCGCTTCGGCAATGAGGCGGCCGAGGTTGGTTTGGAAGAAGCGGACGTGGTCGCGTTCGCCGTCGAGTTCGCCGTCAACGCTGCCGATTTTTTCGCCGAGGAGCGCTTCGCCCTTTTTGATGTAGGGGTCGAGCAGCGCGTTGATTTCGGCGTTGGCGGCGATTTCTTCTTCATAGAGGACGTATTCGCTTTTGCCGTCGTCTTTTTTGACTTTTTTCTTGAGGTTGACGGGGATCAGGCGGTAGTTTTCCAGGGTCAAGTCGCCGTTTTTGAAGCTGAAATCGGCGCGGCCCAAGTATTTGCCCCATTCACCGGCCTGCATGATCCAGATGCCGTTTTGCCGGTCGGGGGTGCAGGCGTCGCCGGGCTGGTATTCGTCGTTGAAGCTGCCGTCTTCGTGGACGCAGACGGTGTCGTGGCTGTGGCCGCCGATGATCATGTCGAGCGCACCTTTGTCAAGCGCGCGGGCGAGGCTGACGTCGCCGGGGGCATTGCTGCCGTGTTCGCCGTTGGGGTAGTAGCCGAGGTGGGTGAGCGCGATTTTCACGTCGGGTTTGTCGCCTTCCGCCCATTGTTTGAGGATGTCGGCAGCGGCGTCTTTGGGCAGGGTAAAGGTGGTGGCCTGCATGTATTCGGGGTTGCCGAGTTTGGCGGTGTCTTCGGTGGTAAGCCCCATGACGCCGATTTTCAGGCCGCCTTTGTCGAAAATTTTGTAGGGTTCGACGAGGGGCTTGCCGTCGGCTTTTTTATAGACGTTGGCAGAGAGGAAGGGGAAGTGGGCGAGTTGGCGTTGCTGTTGCAGGACGCTGTCGGGGTTGTCGAATTCGTGGTTGCCGAGGGTCATGGCTTCGTAGCCCATGACGTTCAGCGCTTCAATATCGGGCATGGCGTCCTGCATGTCAGATTCAGGGGTGCCGGTATTGATGTCGCCAGCGTTGAGAATCAGCAGCTCGCCGCCCTTCTCCTTGACTTCCTTGCGGATTTGGTCGATCAGGGTTTTCTGTGCGGCATAACCGGCTTCGCCGTTGGCGTTGGGGGCGAAATGGCCGTGCAGATCGTTGGTGTGGAGGATGGTGAAATGGTAGGTTTTGTCCGCTTCATAGGCATGCGCACAGGCGGCGGCAAGAAGCGACAGGGCAAAGGGCAGGCGGTAGGTCATGGTCAATCTCCGATAATGAGCGGACGGCGATTTTCTCA
The DNA here is from genome assembly GCA_030532785.1 of Cardiobacteriaceae bacterium. Lineage (GTDB taxonomy): Bacteria > Pseudomonadota > Gammaproteobacteria > Cardiobacteriales > Cardiobacteriaceae > JAUMXB01. The sequence continues at coordinate 2,413 of JAUNKJ010000159.1, read as the reverse complement.
TGCCGCGTTCGCGCATGCGACTGCAATCTTCCCTGCAAGATCAGACGCCCGCTGCCGGGGCAAAATTCGCGCGCTTTTTCTTGACATCCGCCCCTGCCCGTGGTTGCCAAAATTTCTGCACAAAAACTGCGCAAACGGGTTTTCTCCAGTGTTTTCAGAACAGCATTTCATTTTCGACAGGTTTATCCACAAAAAATGGGCATAACTGGCGCAGCAAACCGTTTTCCTCAATATCAAAACGCTTATTTTTCATCTTTTTCAATGGAATAAATCCATACCCCCGACGGCAAAAAGAAAATTTCCCGCGCCTTGGGAAAATCCTTTTTTGCGTAAAAACTGCGCAAAAATGATTTTGTGAACGCTATCAGGGCAGCGACGAACTTATCCAAAACTTATCCACAGAAAATGGGCATAAACGCGCCAAGAAGCGCCTGTGCCGCCATCCGCGCAAAGCGAAAACCGCCTGATTTGAGAAACAACACCGACCAAACCCATGCAGATGATAAAATTTACCAATCACAAGCGCTTGCCGTGAGAAAAAATATCATCTTCTTCCCCTGCCGCATTGTGTAAGATACGCCGCATCACCGCCCAACGGGAGTACACCATGCAAATCCAGACCATCGCCTTCCCCCCCTTCGACGACCAGCGCCCCGGCACCTCCGGCTTGCGCAAAACCGTGCGCCACTACCAGCAGCCGCACTACGCCGAAAGCTTCCTGCAAGCCATCTTCAACACCCTCGGCATCGCAGGCAAAACCGTCGTCGTCGGCGGTGATGGCCGCTATTTCAACGACAGCGTCATCCAAACCCTCATCCGCATGGCCGCCGCCCAGGGCGCTGCCCGCCTCATCGTCGGCGAAAACGGCCTGCTCTCCACCCCCGCCACCTCGCACATCATCCGCCATTACCAGGCCGACTACGGCATCATCCTCTCCGCGAGCCACAACCCCGGCGGGCAAGACGGCGACTTCGGCATCAAATTCAACCTCGCCGCCGGACAACCCGCGCCGGAAAGCGTCACCGAAGCCGTCTACGCGGAAACCCAACGCCTTGGCGAATACCGCATTGCCGACATCGCCGCCCCCGCGCTTGCCATCGGCGAACACCAACTCGGCGACACCTGCCTCTCCGTCATCAGCAGCACCGCCGACTATGTGGAAATGCTCGCTGGCCTCTTCGACTTCGACGCCATCCGCGCCTACCTGCGCGACCACAAACTCCTCTTCGACGCCATGCACGCCGTCACCGGCCCCTACGCCAAAGCCCTCCTCCACGCCACCCTCGGCCTTGAAGAAAAATACCTGCTGAACACCCAGCCGCAGCCCGACTTCGGCGGCGGCCACCCCGACCCCGCGCCCGACACCGCCAAAGCCCTGCAAAAACGCATGCAGGACGACCCCGCCATCGTCATGGGCGCCGCATCGGACGGCGACGGCGACCGCAACATGGTCTGCGGCCGCACCCACCTCATCAACCCCTGCGACAGCCTCGCCATCATCGCCGACCGCCACACCGCCATCCCCGCCCTGCGCAACCTCAAAGGCGTCGGCCGCACCATGCCCACCAGCCGCGCCATCGACCTCGTCACCGCCAAACACGGGCTGACCTGCTACGAAACCCCGACCGGCTGGAAATTCTTCGGCAACCTCCTCGAAGCCGGCCATATCCAACTCTGCGGCGAAGAAAGTTTCGGCACCAGCGGCGACCACATCCGCGAAAAAGACGGCCTGTGGGCCGTCATGTGCTGGCTCTCCATCTTGGCCGCCAGCGGCAAAACCCCCGACGCCATCCTCGAAGAACACTGGCAAACCTACGGCCGCCACCACTTCAACCGCTTCGACTACGAAAACCTCGACAAACCCCAGGCCGAAGCCATGCTCGCCGCCTTTGAAAAAGACCTCGGCAAAATGCTCGGACAAAGCTGGCACGGCCTTGCCATCACCAACGCCGGACAATTCCGCTACACCGACCCCACCAACGGCGAACAAACCGGCAACCAGGGCCTGCAAATCCAGTTTGGCCGCCAGGCACGCATCATCACCCGCCTCTCCGGCACCAGCAGCAGCGGCGCAACGCTTCGCATCTACTGCGAATACTGGCAGCAAGACATAAGCAAACCCGCAGCGCTCCCCGGCACCACCGCCACCCTCGCCGCCTTTGCCCAGGGCGCGATGAACATCGCCGAACACTGCGGCCGCCACCAGCCCGACCATATCGTCTAAAACCAGCCCCCTGCCATCTCCCACGAACCGTTAGCCCCTCCCCCTCGAGGGGGAGGGGTTGGGGAGAGGGGGAAATATTGCTTGAGCCCTTCCGCAAAATCCCAGGAACCCCCATGAGCCACATCCACGAAAAACTCCGCGCCCACCGCGACACCCTGCAACAAACCACCCTCACGGAAAAATTCGCCG
>JAUNKJ010000158.1 GCA_030532785.1 Cardiobacteriaceae bacterium | reverse complement strand
GTTTAACAGCTATAAAAGATGTGGAAAGCCTTGTTTCTGCCCTCACCCCAACCCCAATCTCGCTGCGCGAGCTCTTCGACTGGAACAGCTCGCGCAAGCGAGAGTCCCACGGGAGAGGGGCTTTAGGTCTTTGCTTTATTTGAAGTTCATTTCATCAGATTCTGAATTGTCAATAGCCCCTAGCAAATGGTGGGTTGACACCCACCCTACGAATGTCGCGGTAGTTTGTTACGGTGGGCTGAAGCCCACCCTGCCTGCGCTGTCCTGTAGCAAAACTATGGTTTGGGGGTTAGTGGAGCATGAGGCTGGCGAGGCCGAGGAAGATGAAGAAGCCGCCGGAGTCGGTGCAGGCGGTGATGAGGACGCTGGAGCCAAGCGCGGGGTCGCGGCCCAGGCGTTGCATGATGACGGGGATGCTGACGGCCATGATGGCGGCGAGGAGTTGGTTCATGAGCATGGCGAGCGCCATGACTATTCCCAGGGTGGGGTGGTCGTACATTTGCCAGGCGATGAGGCCGAGGACGCCGCCCCAGATGATGCCGTTCATGAGGGCGACGCCGATTTCCTTGAGGTAGAGGTAGCGGATTTGTGCGGTGCTGAGCGTCATGTTGTGCATGGCGCGGACGATGAGGGTGATGGTTTGGTTGCCGGTGTTGCCGCCAAGGCCGGCGACGATGGGCATGAGGGCGGCAAGGGCGACGACTTTGGCGATGGAGTCTTCGAACATGCCGATGACGCGCGAGGCGAGGAAGGCGGTGCAGAGGTTGATGACGAGCCATAGCCAGCGGGTACGGAAGGCTTGCCAGGGGGTGGAGAAGAGGTCTTCGTCTTCGTGGATGCCGGCCATTTGCCGGATGTCGTCGTCGCTGGCGGCGCGCAGGACGTCTACCATTTGTTCGATGGTGACGCGGCCGATGAGGTGGCCGTTGTCGTCTACGACGGCGGCGGTGACGAGGTCGTAGCGTTCGAAGGCGTTGGCGACGTCTTCGACGTCGTCCTGGGCGTGGAAGGAGATGCTGTCGGTGAGCATGATGTCGGCAACGAGGGTTTGCGGTTCGTTGACGAGGAGGGTGCGGATCAACAGGGTGCCGATGAGTTTGTGGTGTTCGTCGATGACGAAGATTTTGTCGGTTTGGCTGGGGAGGGTGTCAAAGCGGCGGAGGTAGCGGAGGACGACGTTGCAGCTTATGTCTTCACGGACGCGGATGTAGTCGAAGTCCATGAGGGAGCCGATTTGGTCGTCGGGGTAGTGGCGCGCCTGTTCGTATTGTTCGCGGGCTTCGTCGTCAAGGGCGATGACGAGGTCGTGGACGGTTTCGTCGTCGAGGTAGGGGGTGATGTCGGCGAGTTCGTCGCCGTCGAGCTGGCCGGCGATTTGTACGAGTTCGTGGGGGTCGAGGTCGTCGATGAGGCTTTCGCGCACGGGGTCGGAGACTTCGACGAGGACGCGGCCGTCGATGTCTTCGTTGACGAGTGACCAGACGAGCATGCGGTCGTCGGGGGGGAGGGTTTCGAGGAGGTCGGCGATGTCGGCGTAGTGGAGCTGGTTGAGGTAGTCGCGCAGTTGCTGGCTGGCTTCGGCCTGTTCGGGGGTGTCGTCGTGTTCGTGGTAGGCGGCGAGGAGTTGGTGGATGGCTTGCAGGCTGTCTTCCGCCGGGTCGCGCAGGGTGGGTTGGCTCATCGTTTATCCTTGGGGTTGCGCGGGGGCGGCGAGGGTGGCGGGGAGGATGCTGATGGCTTTGAGGATGTTGAGTGCTTCGTAGAGGCTGAAGTCGTGTTCGGCGAGGCGGGTTTGGCTGTCGTTGTTGCCGGCGGGTTTGGGGCTGTTGTCGGCGTCGAGGCGGTTGGGGTAGCTGCTTTCGCGTTGTTCGATGTTTTCGCGGGCGCTGACGGCGAGGGGGGAGAGGTGGACGTCGGGGGCGATGCCTTTGCTTTGGATGGAGTGGCCTTTGGGGGTGTAGTAGCGGGCGGTGGTCATTTTGACGGCGCCGCCGTGGTAGAGGGGGGTGATGGTTTGTACGGAGCCTTTGCCGAAGGTGGGCTGGCCGACGACGAGGGCGCGGCGGCTGTCTTGCAGGGCGCCGGCGAGGATTTCCGCGCCGGAGGCGCTGCCTTCGTCGACAAGCGCGAGCATGGGGATGCCGTCCAGGAGGTCGCCGCCGGTGGCGTGGAATTCTTCGGCGATGCTGTTGTCGCGGCCGCGTACGGAGACGATGAGGCCGTTGTCGAGGAAGAGGTCGGCGCTGTCGACGGCGCTGTCGAGGTAGCCGCCGGGGTTGCCGCGCAGGTCGAGGATGATGCCGGAAAGTTCGTATTTGACTTTTAGGGATTCGATTTCTTTTTCGAGCATTTCCGCAGTGTCTTCCTGGAATTGCGAGATTTTGATGGCGACGTAGCCTGTGGCGAGGACGCTGGAGCTGACGCTGTTGGCGTGGATGGTTTCGCGGGTCAGGGCGTGCTGGTAGATGTTGTCGTCGCGCTGGATGGTGAGGCTGACGTTGCTGCCGATGTCGCCGTCGAGGAGTTGGTCGATTTCCATGAGGGTGAGGTCGGCGATGTTCTGGCCGTTGATTTGCAGGATGATGTCGCCGGTGGCGATGCCGGCACGGGCGGCGGGCGAGCCTTCGATGGCGGAGACGACGCTGATGGAGCCGGCTTTGATGTCGAGGACGACGCCGATGCCGGCAAATTCGCCTTCGCTTTCCTGTTTGAAGCGTTCGAATTCGTCGGCGTTCATGTAGGCGGAGTGGGGGTCGAGGCGGGCGAGCATGCCGCGGATGGCGTGTTCCATGAGGGTTTGGTTGCTGACTTCGCTGACGTAGTTTTTCTTGATGGTGTCGAAGACGTCAACGAAGGTTTTCAGCGCTTCGAAGGGGATGTCGTTGTTGCGCGGCGGCGGGGTGTCTTCACCGAGGGAGATGAGGGAGATTTCCGTGGCGCTCGGCTGTTGGGCAAGGGTGGCGCATGGGGCGAAGAAGGCCAGCAGAAGGGGCAGGATTTTCAGGATTTTCATCGGCAGTCCTTGCGAATAGAGGGGGCGCGTGCAAAGCGCGAATCTTATCACAGGCGGCTTCGTCTGCCATTTTTCGCACGAAATTTGTCGCGGCGGCGGGATGGTTTGCGGCATAATCGGCCGCCGGGTGTTTTTGCCGTGCCGCGCCGCGTTGGCGGGCGTGGATGGCGGCAGCGCTCTTTTTGTCAATTCTTATGAGGTGAACATGAAACGCAGGGATTTGTTGAAGAAAACGGGTACGGGTGCGTTGGCGCTGGGCGTGGCCGGTGCGGCTGGCGCGGCGCGCGCCGATGAGGGCAAGACGTTCAACTGGAAGCTGGTGATGTCGTGGCCGAAGAAGTTTCCGGGGCTGGCGACGTCGATGGAATGGTTTGCCGAGGAAGTGAAAAAGGCGACCAATGGCCGTTTGAATATCACGATTTATGGCGCGGGAGAACTGGTTCCGGCGTTCGAGGTGTTCAATGCGGTGTCCGACGGCACGGCGGAGATGGGTCACGGTACGCCGTATTACTGGAAGGGCAAGGTGCCGGAGGCGGAGCTGTTTACCTCGGTGCCGTTCGGGATGACGGCTGACGAGTGCAACGCCTGGTTCATCCACGGCGAAGGCCAGGCGCTGTTGACCGAGCTGTACAAGCCGTTCGGCGTGGTGCCTTTGGTGGGCGGCAATACGATGTTGCAGATGGGCGGCTGGTTCAACAAGGAAATCCACTCGGTGGAAGACCTGAAAGGCCTGAAAATCCGCACGCCGGGCATTGGCGGCGAGGTGTACCGTCTTGCGGGCGCGACGCCGGTATCGCTGCCGGGCGCGGAGATTTTTACTTCGATGCAAAGCGGCGTATTGGATGCGACCGATTGGGTCGGCCCGTGGAATGACCAGGCGTTCGGTCTTTATAAAGCCGCCAAGTATTACTACAACGGCTGGCAGGAGCCTTGTGCCCTGATGGAAATTCTCATCAACGAAAAAGCGCTGGCGAGCCTGCCCGAGGACATCCGCGCCATCGTTGAGGGACTGGCAATGGCGATGAACCTGAAGTGCATGGTGGATTTCCAGAAAAACAATGCGATCGCGCTGAAGAAGATGGTGGAAGACGAGGGCGTGCAGCTGCGCGATTTCCCCGCCGATGTCGTCAAGGTCTTCAAGGAAAAAACCGCCGAATATCTCAAGGAATATGCGGCGAAATCCGATATGGCGAAGAAAATTCTCGCGTCTTACGAGGAATTCCTCGCCGGGCAGATGCGCATTTCCGCCAATGCGGAAACCTATCTGGCCTACCGTCGCGAACAATAAGCCATTAGGGCGTGTTGACAATTCAGACTTGTATGCGACGAACTTCAAACAAAGCAACG
>JAUNKJ010000157.1 GCA_030532785.1 Cardiobacteriaceae bacterium | reverse complement strand
GTTGCTTTATTTGAAGTTCATTGTATAAAAATCTGAATTGTCAACACGCCCTAGTTTGTCATTTCATAGGAAATTTCGAGAAATCATTCAAAGATGATCGTTCTTTTACCCCGAATTCAGATTAAATGGAATTCCACTATCGACAAAAACGATTATAGCCGCGAAACAATTCATTTAGGCCATGACGCAACGCACGGCAAGATGCGCGTTTTTGCACAGGAGCAGGGCGATGGTGAATGCGGTGTTGCCGGTATTTTTCGTGATTTTCGTGGGTTGGCTGTTCGGGCGCGGCAAGCGCGAGGTGGCGGGCGACAAGTTGTTGAATGATTACGCCCTGTATGTGGCGCTGCCCGCGCTGCTGTTTGTCGCCATCGCCCGTGCGGATCGCGGCGATCTCGGGCAGTGGGCGTTTGTGTTTGCCAGCCTGGGCGGCATTGCCGTGGCCTGGGTGGTGGGGTTGGCAATCGCGCGGCGTGCGGGCGTGGCCGCGCCGTCGTCGTCGGTGATCGCGATGGGCGCGTGTTACGGCACTACGGGCTATCTCGGCGTGCCGGTGCTTATCGCCGCTTATGGCAGCGAGGCGGCGTTGCCAGCGGCGTTGGCGACCGTGATTCACAATATTCCGGCGATTGCCGCCGTGATTCTGCGCCACGAGATGGCGGATGCGACGTGGCGGACGGGGATGCGGCGCGCGGGGCGCGTGGTGGGGCGCAATCCGTTGTTGCTTGCGGTGCTGGCAGGGCTGGCGGTGGCGCTCGCGGATGTGGCATTGCCGCCAGTGGTGATGCGCGGCGCGGAATTTGTGGGGCTGTCGGCAGGGCCGGTGGCGCTGTTTGCTTTGGGGCTGGGCTTGTCGCGCCTGCAGAGCGGCGGGGAGGGCGCGGCGTGGGTGGGGCGTATTGTGCTGGTGAAGCTGTTGCTGCAACCGCTGGTAACGCTGGCTTTGGCGTGGCTGTTGGGGCTGCGCGACGGGGTGTGGCTTGCGGTGGCGGTGGTGATGGCGGCGCAACCGGTCGGCGCGGGGGTGTATGTGTTCGCGCGGCAATACGGCGTTGCCCCGGAACGGGTGGCGCTCGCGATTGTGTGGTCGCTGCTCGCAGCGCTGGGGATGTTGCCGCTGTGGTTGCGCGGGATGGGGTGAGGTTTTCGGGCGGGGATTGCCGTTTTTGCTATATTGCGCGGGCTTTTGCCGCGCGTTGCGGCGTCATTTATAAGGATGGTTGCGTGAACAAGACGTTTGGTACGGTGTTGCTGGTGTCAGGGACGATGATTGGCGCGGGGATGCTCGCGATGCCGCTGACGTCGGCGGGGATTGGTTTTGCGTGGACGGTGGTGTTGCTGCTGGTGTTGTGGGGTTTGCTGACGTTCAGCGCGTTGCTGTTTGTCGAGGTGTACCAGACGGTGGACTTTGATGCCGGGATCGGGACGCTGGCGGCGCGTTATTACGGGCAGGCGGGGCGTGTGCTGGCGACGACGGTGATGTTTGTGTTTTTGTATGCGCTGCTGTCGGCGTATATCACGGGCGGCGGCGGGATTTTCATGCAGGCGGCGCAGGAGTTGGGGCTGGTGGAGGTGGGGTTGGCGGAGGATGCGGCGCGGCGGGTGCATCGCGCTTTCATTGCCGGGTTTACGCTGTTTTTCGGGTTTTTCGTGGTGGTGAGTACGTCGCTTTTGGACGGGTTCAACCGGGTGTTGTTCATGGTGATGCTGGTGGCGCTGGCGGTGGTGATTGTGGTGATGCTGCCGGCGGTGCGCGCGGAGAATTTGCTGGCGATGCCGCTGGATGGGGCGCTGTTGCTGTCGGCGAGTCCGGTTTTCTTTACGTCTTTCGGGTTTCACGGTTCGATTCCTTCTTTGAACAAGTATTTGCGCGGCGATGTGCGGGCGTTGCGCTTTGCGGTGGTGGCCGGGTCGTTGTTGACGCTTGCGGGGTATGTGTTGTGGCAGTTGGCGACGCACGGGGTGTTGTCGCAGGGGCAGTTCACGGAGATTTTGGGGCGTAATCCGACGCTGAACGGGCTGGTGGAGGCGAGCCGGGCGATGACGGGGAGTGCGGCGATTGCGCGGGCGGTGCAGGTGTTTTCGGCGTTGGCGCTGGTGACGTCGTTTCTCGGGGTGGCGCTGGGGCTTTTCGATACGATCGAGGATTTGCTGGCGAAGGGTTTGCATGTGCGCGCAAACCGTTTGTGGCTCGGGGTGTTGACGTTTTTGCCGCCAGTGCTGTTTGCGTTTTTCTATCCCGATTTCATGGCGGCGCTGCGTTATGCCGGGCAGATGTTTGCGTTTTTCGCGGTGGTGTTGCCGGTGGGGCTGGTGTGGAAGGCGCGGCGGCGTTTTCCCGGTTTGCCGTACCGGGTGGCGGGCGGTGATGCGGCGTTGTGGCTGGCGTTGTTGCGGGGGGGGGCGGGGGCGTGTATTCCGTTTTTGACCGGGGCGGGGTGGCTGCCGGTGGTGGCGGGGTAAGTACCGCTAGAGGCTGTTGACAATTTGCGGGGGAAATTTACAGGGGTTGGAAAGGTTACTGAAATCTTGAAAGATTAACGGTTATAAAAAATGTGAGAAGCTTTGCTTCTGCCCTCACCCCAACCCCTCTCCCACGGGAGAGGGGCTTTAGGTCGTTGCTTTGTTTGAAGTTCATCGTCCAAGAGTCTGAATTGTCAACAGTCCCTACGGCGCGGCGTTTTCCTGCCACGCCTGGAGGATGGCGCCGACTTCGTTGACGATGGCGCGCGGGGTGATGGTGGCGCCGGAGAAGGCGTCGAAGTCGCCGCCGTCTTTTTTGACTTTGAAGCGGGTGTTGCCGAGGTTTTTCCCGGCGAAGGCGTGTATCCACGGGCTGATGCGGGGGTCGATTTTGTCGCCGAGGCCGGGGGTTTCGCGGTGGGCGAGGACGCGCACGCCGCGCAGGGTGTGGTGGTCATCGAGGGCGATGAGGAGGGTGATGTCGCCGTTGTAGCCGTGCGGGGTGGTGGTTTGCAGGAAGTGGTTGCCGGGGGCGCGGCGGTAGCTGAGGGTGCGGTTGGCGAGGGTGAGGGGGCGGGCGCTGGCGAGGAAGTGGGCGTCAAGCGGGAGTTCGGGGGCAAGTTCCTGGTATTGCGCGAGTTGTGCGGCGGTGGCTTGCGCGGCGATGCGGTTTTTGACGCCGAAGTGGACGAGGGCGACGGCGGCGATGGAGATGAGGGCGAAGAGGGCGAGGGTGCGTGCGGCGCGGCGGCTTTGCGGGTTGAAGAGGGTGTTCATCGGCGTGTTTATCGGTAGCGGGGCTGGGTGAGCGGGTCGAGGAGGGGGACGGTGGCGTTGGCGAGGAGGACGGCGAAGGCGACGCCGTCGGGGTAGCTGCCGAGTTCGCGGATGCAGACGGTGAGGATGCCGATGAGGAGGCCGTATATCCAGCGGCCGCGCGGGGTGGTGGCAGCGGTGACGGGGTCGGTGGCGATGAAGAATGCGCCCAAAATGCTGGCGCCGGCGAGGAGGTGGACGAGGGGATCGAGGTATTTTGTGGGGTCGTAGTGGCCGAAGAGGAAGCCGGTAAGGCCGATGCCGAGAAGGACGGCGGTGGGGATGCGCCAGTCGATGTAGCGTTTGATCAGCAGAAAAATGCCGCCCGCGAGCCAGCAGAGCTGGAGGATGAATTGCGGTGTTTCAATGCCGGCGGCGCGGTATTCGCCGGCGTTTTGCGAGTTGAGGACGGGGTCGAGGGTGGTGACGCCGCTTAAGGCGTCGATGGTGTCCGGGTTTTGCCACAGGGTGGAGAGCGGCAGGGGTTCGCCGAAGTGCTGGCTGGTGAGCGCGGGGAAGCTGATGAGGGCAAAGGCGAAGCCGAGCATGGCGGGGTTGAAGGGGTTCATGCCGAGGCCGCCGTAGAGCTGTTTGCCGAAGACGATGGCGAAGGCGGCGGCGAAGGCGATGAGCCACGCGGGGGTGGCGGCGGGGAGCGCGAGGGCGAGGAGCAGCGCGGTGAGAAGGGCGCTGCCGTCGCTGGCGGTGGTGAAAATATGGGGTTTGGCGCGGATTTTCAGGATAAGCGCTTCGCTTGCGGTGGCGGCGATGGCGGCGATGGCGAGGTTGCCGAGCCAGCGCGTGCCTTCGAGAATGACGAGGGCGACGATGCCGGGGAGGAGGGCGGCGGCAACCGTCCACATGATGCGGCGGCTGGAGGGGGCGATGAGGATGTAGGGGGCGTTGCGGGTCATGGTGTGGGTGTGGTAAATAATGATTATGGTAAGCGCTTGTAATAGTAGTTTTTTCTCATAATAAAGCGCTTGTCGTGAGAAAAAATAACGATTTTTGCATTATTCATGGTTTTTGTCTTTTTGTGCGAGACGCGCGGCTTTGCGAGCGGCGGCACGGGCTTTGGCGGCGGCGATGGCGTCGGTGTACTCGGGT
>JAUNKJ010000004.1 GCA_030532785.1 Cardiobacteriaceae bacterium | reverse complement strand
AGCACGAACCCCAACATTTTAAAATTCATTATGTTGGGGTTCGCCTGACGGCTCACCATCAACCTACATCTCCGTTCTGTTTTTTGTTGGTTTGACTATATCGCAAACCGCATGGGCTGACGCCCATCCTACGATGTTTGTTTTTATAAAGCCAATAAAAATCGTCATTTTTTATCGCGATAAGCGCTTCATGATGGTAAAAAACAACCATATAAAGCGCTTTGTATGATGATTTTTTATCATCCCTGTTGGATCAATGCTACCCACAGGCTGGCACCGAGGGCGAGGATGTCGTCGTTGAAGTCGTAGCCGGGGCTGTGCAGTACCGCGCCGGGGTGCGGTTTGCCGTTGCCGAGCCAGATGTAGGCACCGGGGCGGCGTTCGAGCATGACGGCGAAGTCTTCTGCGGCCATGCTCGGCGGCGGGTTGCGCTGTACGTTGTCGTTGCCAAGGAGCGCGCAGGCGGCGCGGTGGATGGTTTCGGCCTGCGCGGGGTGGTTGATGGTGGGCGGGTAGCGGCGTTGGTAATGGACGCTGGCGCTTGCGCCGAGGGCTTCCGCGATGCCGCTTGCGGTTTCGCGGATGCGGGTTTCCAGCAGGTCGCGCACGGCGGGGTCGAGGGCGCGGGTGCCGCCGGAGAGGCGCACGCTGGCGGGGAGGATGTTGTACATGTCGCCGCCGTGGATTTGGGTGACGCTGACGACGGCGCGTTCGGCGCTGTCGACGTTGCGGCTGACGATGAGTTGCAGGGCGCTGACGATTTGCGCGGCGATGGCGACGGCGTCGATACCGAGGTGGGGCATGGCGCCGTGGCAGCCTTTGCCGTGGATGTCGATGTCGAAGATGTCGAAGGAGGCCATGACTTCGCGGTCGTGTACGGCGGCGGTGCCAGCGGGCAGTTCCGGCCAGTTGTGCAGGCCGTAGACGGCATCTGCCGGAAATTGTTCGAATAATCCTTCGTCGCACATGCGCCGTCCGCCAACTTCGTTTTCTTCGGCGGGCTGGAAGATGAAGATGGCGGTGCCGGGGAAGTCGCGGTGTTCGCTCAGGTATTTGGCGGCACCGAGGAGCATGCTGGTGTGGCCGTCGTGGCCGCAGGCGTGCATTTTGCCAGGTGTGGTGGAGCGGTGGGCGAAGGTGTTGGTTTCATGGATGTCGAGGGCGTCCATGTCGGCGCGCAGAGCGATGCGCGGCCCGGGCTTTTCGCCGTGGAGGACGCCGACGACGCCCGTAACCGCGAGGCCGGTGTGCACTTCGTCAAGCGCGAAGGATTGCAACAGTTCCGCGACCTTGGCCGAGGTGCGCGTTTCTTCGAAGGCGGTTTCCGGGTGCTGGTGAAAGTCGTGCCGCCACGCGCGCATCAGGGTGTCGATGGGGTCATGGGCGGTGATCGCCGGTGTCATGTTGCTCTCCAGGTTTTGTTTGAAAATAGGGGTTTTTTACCGCGACAAGCGCTTCACGATGGTAAAAAACGGTTATTTTGGGCGTTTTTATGATTTATCTTGCAGGATTTCCGCCGCTTTTTCCGCAAAGTAGGTGAGGATCATGTCGGCACCGGCGCGTTTAAAGGCAAGGAGTGATTCCATCATGGCGGCGTTTTCGTCGAGCCAGCCGTTTGCACCGGCGGCCTTGAGCATGGCGTATTCGCCCGAGACTTGGTAGACGGCGGTGGGGAAGGCGAATTCGTCTTTGGCGCGGCGCACGATGTCAAGATACGGCATGCCGGGTTTGACCATGACGATGTCCGCGCCTTCGGCGATGTCAAGCGCGATTTCGTGCAGGGCTTCGTCGCTGTTGGCGGGATCCATCTGGTAGGTTTTTTTGTCGGCTTTGCCGAGGTTGGCGGCCGATCCCACGGCGTCGCGGAAGGGGCCGTAGAAGACGCTCGCGTATTTGGCGGAGTAGGCCATGATGCGGGTGTTGATAAAGCCTTCGTTTTCCAGCGCTTGCCGAATCGCGCCGATGCGGCCGTCCATCATGTCGGAGGGGGCGACGATGTCCGCGCCGGCGCGGGCGTGGCAAAGCGCTTGTTTGACGAGGGTTTCCGTGGTGATGTCGTTCAGGATATAGCCGCTGTCGTCGATGATGCCGTCCTGCCCGTGGGTGGTGTAGGGGTCGAGCGCGATGTCGGTGATGAGGCCAAGCTCGGGGAGGGCGTTTTTCAGCGCACGCACGGCGCGCGGCACGAGGCCGTTGTCGTCGTAGGCGGCTTCCGCCAACAGCGATTTTTCGCTTTGCGCGATGACGGGGAAAAGCGCCAGCGCCGGGATGCCGAGGTTTGCCCAGTGGCGCGCTTTTTCTACCAATAAATCAATGGAAAGGCGTTCGACGCCGGGCATGGAGGGGATGGCTTCGCGCCGGTTTTCGCCGTCGAGAATGAAGACGGGGAGGATGAGGTCGTTCGCGCTGAGGGTGTTTTCGCGCACGAGGCGGCGGGAGAAGTCGTCTTTGCGCAGGCGGCGCTTGCGCGTCAAGGGGAAACGGGCGGGTTGCATGGCGGTCTCGCTGAAAAAACGGCGATGATAGCACTCGCACGTAGTGTTTCATATTTTGCTTGAAAATAGTAGTTTTTTACCACGATGAAGCGCTTATGATGAGAAAATTTATCATCATAAGCGCTTCTTGATGAGAAGATTTCTCACGATCAACAGCACCATATTGGCGCTGGATAACGAATCGGGTAAGCTACGCGGCTTTCTTTTGCCGTGATTTTTCCCATGTCCGAGTTTGTTCATTTGCATACCCACAGCGAGTTTTCCCTGGTTGACAGCATCCTGACGGTGGAGCAGATTGCTGCCTTTGCCGCCAGGGAGGGCGCGAGTGCGGTGGCGCTGACCGATCGCAACAATCTTTATGGCGCGGTGAAGTTTTACAAAAAGGCGCGCGCGCTCGGGGTGAAGCCGATTATCGGCTGCGATTTGACGGTTCGCGCGGCCGATGAGGAAAGCACTTATCGCTTGGTTTTGTTGGCGATGAACCGCGAGGGCTTTGTCCATTTGTGCGAGCTGGTGAGCTTTGCCTATGAGGAAGACCAGCGCCATGGGGTGATTGCCGTCGATGAAAAGCGCCTCACGGCGGCGCAATGCACGGGGTTGATTGCGCTGTCCGGGGCGCTGGAAGGCGATGTCGGCCAGTGCATTGTTGCGCAGCGGATGGAGGAGGCGGAGGCGCGGATTCGCCATTGGCAACAAATATTTGCCGACCGTTTCTATTTGCAAATCGCGCGCCACGGCAAGGCGGGCGAGGCTGCGTATCTCAGCGCCTGCGAAACCCTGGGGCATAAGTTGGGGGTGGCGGCGGTCGCGACCAATCTCGCCTGTTTCGAGCAGCCCGATGATTTCCCCATTCACGAAACGCGGGTCTGCATTTCCGGCGGTTATCTGCTCGATGACACGCGGCGTCCGCGCGATTTCACCACGGAACACCATCTGAAATCGCACGCGACGATGGCATCGCGCTTTGCCGATACGCCGCAACTCATTGCCAACGCGGGGGAAATTGCCAAGCGTTGCAATCTCGAACTGGAACTTGGCAAAAACTATCTGCCCGATTTTCCCATTCCCGAGGGGCAGACGATTGAGGAGCATCTTGGCGCGCGTTCGCATGAGGGGCTTTCCGCGCGTTTGTTGCAACTCTTCCCCGATGACGCGCAACGTGCGGAAAAGGAAGGAGAATATCGCGCGCGGCTTGATGTGGAAATCGGCGTCATCAACAGCATGGGCTTCCCCGGTTATTTCCTCATCGTCGCCGACTTTATCCAGTGGGCGAAGGATCACGATATTCCCGTCGGCCCCGGACGTGGCTCGGGCGCGGGTTCGCTCGTCGCCTACGCCCTCGGCATTACCGACCTCGATCCGCTCGCCTATGATCTGCTTTTTGAACGCTTTTTGAACCCGGAGCGCGTTTCCATGCCCGACTTCGACGTCGATTTCTGCATGGACAAGCGCGACCGCGTCATCGCCTACGTCGCCGACAAATACGGGCATGACAAGGTCTCGCAAATCGCGACCCACGGCACCATGGCGGCGAAAGCGGTGGTGCGCGATGTCGGGCGCGTGATGGGTCTATCCTATTCTTTCTGCGACCGTATTTCGAAAATGATCCCGGCGAAACCGCTCGGCACCTCGCTCTCAGACGCCCTTGGCCGCAGCAAGAAAAGCGCGGAGGAACCCGAGCGCGTCTCCACCGCCCTCATCGAGCAATACGGCAACGACGAAGACACCAAACAACTCATCGACACCGCCTTGCGCCTCGAAGGCCTCGCGCGCAACGTCGGCAAACACGCGGGCGGCGTCGTCATCGCCCCCACGCGCCTGACCGACTTTTCTGCCATCTACGCCGAATCGGCGGGCGCCAGCCTCTCCACCCAGTTCGACAAGGACGACATCGAAGCCGTCGGCCTCGTCAAATTCGACTTTTTGGGGCTGCGCACCCTCACCGTCATCGACTGGGCGCTCGCGCACGTCAACAAACGCCGCGCCGCGCAAGGCGAAGCGCCGCTTTCCATGAACGATGTGCCGCTGGACGACCCCGCCACCTTCCGTCTCCTCAAAGCCTGCCAGACCACCGCCGTCTTCCAGCTCGAATCGAGCGGCATGAAAAACCTCATCAAAAAACTGCAACCCGATAATTTTGAAGACATCATCGCCCTCGTCGCGCTCTTTCGCCCCGGCCCCTTGCAATCGGGCATGGTGGATGACTTTATCGCGCGCAAACATGGCCTTGCCGACGTCGTCTACCCCCATCCCGCCCTCGAACCGATACTGCGCACCACCTACGGCGTCATGGTCTACCAGGAGCAAGTCATGCAAGTCGCGCAGGTGCTCGCCAAATATACGTTGGGCGGCGCCGACGAACTGCGCCGCGCCATGGGCAAGAAAAAAGCCGAAGAAATGGCGCGCCATCGCGGCATCTTCGTCGACGGCGCGACCAAGAACGACGTCAACGAAAAACTCGCAGGTGACATCTTTGATTTGATGGCGAAATTCGCCGAATACGGCTTCAACAAATCGCACTCCGCCGCCTACGCGCTCCTCTCCTACCACACCGCGTGGCTCAAGGCGCACTACCCCGCCGAATTCATGGCCGCCGTCCTCTCCTCGGAAATGGAACACACCGACAAACTCGTGCGCGTCATCGATGAATGCTTCGACATGGGCCTCACCATCCGCCCCCCCTGCATCAACCGCTCCGACTACGCCTTCACCGTGGAAAACGGCGAGATCATCTACGGCCTCGGCGCTGTCAAAGGCGTCGGCGAAGCCGCCATCGGCAGACTGCTGGATGAACGCAAACGGCGCGGTGCCTTCACCTCGCTCACCCACCTCTGCGAGCGCATGGACATCAAAAAACTCAACAAAAAAACCCTGGAAACCCTCATCCGCGCCGGTGCCTTCGACCAAATCGAAGCCAACCGCGGCGGCCTCTTCGCAGCCCTGCCGCAAGCCTTCAAACTCGCCGAACAACACCACAAAAACCAGTCCAGCCAACAGGGCGACATGTTCGGCCTCTTCGGCGGCGACAACTACCAGCCCGACGCCACCCTCGTCATCAAAGCTGAAGACGCCTGGGAAAAACGCGAACAACTTGAATACGAAAAAGAAACCCTGGGGTTATTCTTGACCGACCACCCCGTCAACGCCGTGAGACACGAACTCCTCGCCATGAGCAGCCATACACTGGCCGAAGTCCACGAAAACTTTGAAAAATGGGAAAAACCGCGCCGCCGCGACGACGGCATGGAAATGACCATCGGCGGCCTCGTCGTCGACATCCGCATCATCAACAGCAAAAAAGACGGCAGCCCCATGGCCTTCGTCACCCTCGATGACCGCTCCGGGCGCATCGAATTCGGCGTCTTCGGCGAAGACGTCGGCAAATACCGCGACCAACTGAAAATGGACACCGTCCTCATCGCCAAAGTCAAAGCCAGCTACGCCTTCTTCCGCGACGAATGGCGCCTGGGACTCCTCGAACTCCACGACATCGA
The DNA here is from genome assembly GCA_030532785.1 of Cardiobacteriaceae bacterium. Lineage (GTDB taxonomy): Bacteria > Pseudomonadota > Gammaproteobacteria > Cardiobacteriales > Cardiobacteriaceae > JAUMXB01. The sequence goes on along the minus strand of JAUNKJ010000004.1, from coordinate 27,916 downwards.
CACCGCCCGCATCCAGCTCCTGCGCGAACTGCGCATCCACGCGGAAGAAACCCAACTCGAAGCACAAGCGCTCACCGACCTGCAACAACTCCTTGCCACCTGCAAAGACGACAACGGCGCGCGCCTCATGCTCCACCTGCAACTGCCGAGCATCGCCGCCAAAGGCGACCTGCGCATCCCCGGCCACTACCGCTTCGGCGGCGAACAACTCGGCGCACTCAAAGCACGCTTCGGCGACAGCCGCATCTCGCTGCATTATTGATGAACCATGGGGGGGCTTTAGTAGCGTAAGGATGGGCGTAAGCCCATGCGGTAAGTAGGTTGGTGGTGAGCGAAGCGAACCCCAACGGGCAGCGCTTGTAGGCTGAGTTAGCGACATTGCCGCGTAATTCGGCAACAAACCCCAATCTTGCGCTGGGTTACGGCTAACGCCTAACCCAGCCTACCAAATTCGTGCAAAGCCGTAGGGTGGACTTTAGTCCACCAGCGTAGGACGTTCTTATACGATGAATTTCAAACAAAGCAATGGACTAAAGCCCCTCCCCCCACGGGGGAGGGGTTGGGGAGAGGGGTTTAATGTCGGCCATAAATGGCCGACCTACGAATGACGTACCGCATTTCATGGATAGGCCGTAGGGTGGGTGTCAACCCACCTTGATGTAGATACCGTTAGCACCAACGGCGCGTAACCGTACAAAACGCTTTGAAGAATGTACGGTTACGGCGCTTTGCGCCTAACCGTAGCTACAATCGGCATTTCATTAATAAGCTGTCTGGATTCATTCATATAAAAATCCAAAAAACCATCAAAAATAGCTGTTTTTTACCATCATGAAGCGCTTAACTCGGTAAAAAATAACCATATAAGCGCTTTAGATAGTGATTTTTTACCATTGCCGCAACAAAATCGTGCAAAAACCCCGGCCATGAGGCACAATACCGCGCTTTCGGCGGCGTCGCCGTATCGTCCAAACAGCAAGGCAATCCCATGAATGTGCAAGAAATTTTGAACCTCATCGAGGCAGAAGACATCCGTTTCGTCGATTTGCGCTTTACCGACACCCACGGGCGACAGTTGCGCATCAGCTACCCGGCAGAACGCGTCGATGAAGATTTCTTTGAAGAAGGCAGCATGTTCGATGCCTCATCCGTCGCTGGCTGGAAGGGCATCGACAACTCCGACATGATCCTCATGCCCGACCCGGCCTCCGCCTACATCGACCCCTTCACCGCCTACAAAACCCTTGCGGTGGCCTGCGACGTCATCGAACCCGACACCCTGCAAGGCTACGAACGCGACCCGCGCTCCGTCGCGCGCCGCGCCGAAGCCTATCTGAAATCCTCCGGCCTCGCCGACACCGCGCTCTTCGGCCCGGAAAACGAATTCTTCGTCTTCGACGGCGTGCGTCACCAAACCGGGATGCACAAAGTCATGTTTGAAATCATCTCCGAAGAAGGCAGCTGGAACAGCGCCGCGAAATTCGACGACGCCAACACCGGCTACCGCCCCGCGACCAAAGGCGGCTACGCGCAAATGGCACCCATCGACACCCTGGGCGATTTGCGCGCGGAAATGTGCCTCGTACTCGACCAGCTCGGCCAACACGTCGAAGTACACCACCACGAAACCGCCACCGCCGGACAATGCGAAATCGGCATCCGCTTCAACACCTTGCTCGCCAAAGCCGACGAAGTGCAACTCTTCAAGCACGTCGTGCGCAACGTCGCCCACGCCGCCGGGCGCACCGCCACCTTCATGCCCAAGCCGCTCGTCGGCGACAACGGCTCGGGGATGCATGTGCACATGTCATTGATCAAAGACGGGAAAAACCTCTTCTCCGGCGACGGCTACGGCGGCCTCTCCGACATGGCGCTCTACTACATCGGCGGCATCATCAAACACGCGCGCGCGCTCAACGCCTTCACCAACCCCGCCGTCAACAGCTACAAACGCCTCGTCCCCCACTTCGAAGCGCCGGTCATGCTCGCCTACTCCGCGCGCAACCGCTCCGCCTCCATCCGCATCCCCTACATCACCAACCCCAAGGCTCGGCGCATCGAAGTGCGCTTCCCCGACTCCACCGCCAACCCCTACCTCGCCTTCGCCGCCCTGCTCATGGCGGGGCTGGACGGCATCAAAAACAAAATCCACCCCGGCGACGCCATGGACAAAGACCTCTACGACCTGCCGCCGGAAGAAGCCAACAACATCCCGCAAGTCGCCTTTTCCCTCGAAGAAGCGCTCGACGCCCTTGAAGCCGACCACGCCTTCCTCCGCGCCGGAGACGTCTTCACCGACGACCTGCTGCAAGGTTACATCGCGCTCAAGCGCCAGGAAGTGGAAAAGCTGCGCCTGCAAATCCACCCCATGGAATTCGAACTTTACTATGGCTGCTGAGCGTCTTTTCCTGCGACCTGCAGGAAAGCGCGCTATACTGCCGCACACCCCCAACCCTCTAGACAAAAGGAGAGCACATGTTGCACGAATACCGCGATCTCATTAACGAACTGCGCCAGAACGACAACCACTTCGCGCGCCTGTTCAACGAACACAACGAACTCGATGAAGAAATCTCGCGCCTGGAAAACGACCCCGTCGCCGTCGCCTCCCGCCACGACGAAATCGAACAGAAAAAACGGGAAAAACTGCGCCTCAAAGACGAAATCACCCGTCTCGTCAAACAGAAAGACGCCGAGCGCAAGGGCTGAACAACCCGCCTCGCACAACCCGCAAACCGCAACGGTTTGCGGGTTTTTTTGTGGGTGGAATGTTGATTTATAAAACGGCTCAGTACACGACAAAACTTAAAAACATTCACTATAGCTAAATCAACAAAAAACGGAACGGAGATGTGGGTTGGTGGACTCACCACCAACCTACGGTATGGCTGCTTTTATGATGATTCCACTATATTTGCTGCCCTCTTCCCAACTTTTCTCGTTTTTCGGACGAGCTGGCAAGCCAGTCGTCCCACAGGGGGAGGGGCTTTTGAACCGTGCTTTCAATCAAAAGAAGAGTTTTGTCGTATACTGAGATTAAACGGAAAAAATAGCGGTTTTTTACCATCATGAAGTGATTTTTGTGAGAAAAAATTGCACGTTAAGCGCTTAATGGTGGTAAAAAATCACTATTTTTCGTCTTTTTGTGAAATGATTGAAAATCAGGGAGGTATGATGAAACGGGTATTTGTCGTGCATGGTTACGGGGCGACGGCGGCCAATCATTGGTTTGGCTGGTTGCGTGATCAGGCGCAGGGGCGCGGGGCAGAGGCGGTTGCGCTGAGTTTGCCCGATTGTGAAAACCCGGATTTTGCCGCGTGGCAGCAGGGTTTGCAGGATGCGATCGGCATGCCGCAGGCGACGGATATTTTCGTGGGACACAGTCTCGGTTGCCTGAGCCTTTTGCATTACCTGATGGCAATGTCGCCTGCGCGCATTGGCGGTTTGGTGCTGGTGTCGGGTTTTGTGGACAAGTTGCCGGGCTTTGCCGCGATTGGCGATTTCGATATGGATGCGTTTATTGGCGAGGCGCGGGTCGATTTGGCGCGGGTGGCGGCGATGACGCCGGAAATTACCTGCGTGATCAGTGATAACGACCGTGTGGTGCCGCCCGCGCTCAGCGACACACTGGCGGAAGGGTTGCGCGCGCGCAGCGTCCGCGTGGCGCAGGGCGGCCATTTTCTCGGGCGCGAGGGTTTTACCACTTTGCCGCCCGCGTGGCAGGCGGTGGAAGCGCTGCTGTAAAGCGCATGCTGTACAAACCCAAGAAAAAACCGCTGCTTGCAGCGGTTTTTTTGTGTTCTCCCGTCGCGCGCCTTTTTTCTCCCACTTTATTGCACGTTTGTTGATAAAGTTGTGCATAACCCGCGTTTCCTGTGGATTTCCTGGTGGGTGGCAGCAGCGGAATTGCCCGTTATTTTCATGTTTTATCTATCGCTTATTGCAATGAAGATGACGGTGGTTATAATGTGGGAAATTGTGCAATGAACGGGATGTCATTAACCCCATGTTTCGTGGAATTCATCAAATCACGCTTGATGCCAAGGGTCGCTTGTCGATTCCGGCGAAGTTGCGTGCATTTTTTGAAGAGGAATCCGAGAACAAGCTGGTGATGACGGCGGATATTGAAAAGAATTTGATGATTTACACCTTGCCGCAGTGGGAAGCGGTGGAGGCGAAGCTCACCAAACTGCCGAGTCTCGACAAGAAGGCGCGGCAATTGAAGCGCCTGTTCATGGGCTATGCCAGCGAGCTGGAGCTGGACGGCACGGGTCGCGTGCTGATTCCGGGGATGCTGCGCGATTACGCGGGGCTGGACAAGAAGGTGACGCTGGTGGGTATGGGCAACAAGTTCGAGCTGTGGAGCGCCGAGCGCTGGGAAAGCCAGCTGGCGGCCGATATTGACGAGTTACTGGAAGACGGCGTCGATCTCGATGACGCGCTGGGCGGGTTGTCGATATGAGTGGATCGCATGTGAGCGTTTTGCTCGATGAGAGCGTGGAGGCGCTTGATGTTCGCGCCGATGGGGCATATCTCGATGGCACTTTTGGTCGCGGCGGCCACAGCCGCGCGATACTGGCGCGTTTGGGGGACGCGGGGCGCTTGTATGCGCTGGATCGCGATCCCGAGGCGGCGGCGGTGGCGGCAACGATTGCCGATGCGCGTTTCCGTTTTGCCAAATCGCCGTTTTCCGCGCTCGACAGCGCTTTTGCCGACGTGGGCGAGGGCAGTCTTGATGGCGTGCTTTTCGATTTGGGCGTTTCTTCGCCGCAGCTTGATGACGGCGCGCGCGGCTTTTCCTTTTTGCATGAGGGGCCGATCGATATGCGCATGGACCCCGAAAGCGGCATGAGCGCCCGCGACTGGCTGCTGGCAACAGATGTGGCGACGCTGGCGCGCGCCATCCGCGATTTGGGCGGTGAGCCGCACACGGTGGCGAAACGCATTGCCGAGGCGGTGATCGCCAGGCGCGAGCGTTTGCAGACGACCACGGAACTTGCGGCGGTGATTGCCGAAGCAGTGCCGAAGAAATTCCACAAGCCGGGGTATCACCCGGCGACGCAAACCTTTCAGGCCATCCGCATGGTGGTCAACGACGAGGTGGGCGAGATTGAACGCGGACTTGCCGCAGCCACCCGTTGCCTCAAAAGCGGCGGTGTGCTGGCGGTGATTACCTTTCACGGGCTGGAGGACGCGCTGGTCAAGCGCTTTGTCCGCGCGCGGGAGGGCGATGAATTGCCGGCGGAGATTCCGTCGGAACAGGGACGGATGAACCAGGTGTTGCGCCTGGTGCGTCCGGTGATCAAGCCGACGGTCGACGCGATCGCGGCCAATCCAAGGTGCAGGAGTGCACGGTTAAGAAAGGCGGTGAAAATATGAAATTCCTGATGCTGGTGGTACTGGCGCTGACAGGCGTACTCGGATTCCAGGGGGTGCGCACGGTCGTTTATGCCCATGAACATGCCAATCTGGTCAGCGAAGTGCAGACCCTCAAGCAATCGCGCGACAAGATCAACGCGGAATGGACGCAGCTCCTGCTTGAGCAAAAAATGCTCGCCGATGACAGCGTGATCAGCCGCGCCGTGGCGCACGGGCTGGAAATGCACCTGCCCCAGGCCACGCAAGTCGTTTATCTGTACTGATTTTCCGGCGGATGGCGCGTTCGGCATCACGTTACGGCGCAGCGCAGCGCCAGCGCATTGTGCTCGGGTTTCTCGGGCTGTGTGCGCTTGGCCTTGTCGCCAATCTCGTGCGCCTGCAAGTGGGAGGAACGTCGGAATTCCTCGAAGAGCAGGGCATGAACCGCTTTTTGCGCGTGCAGCGCGAAGATGCGCTGCGCGGCATGATCATGGATCGCGAGGGCGAGCCGCTTGCCATTTCCACCCCGGTATCGGCGCTGTGGGCAAACCCGCAAATGCTGTGGGCAACGTTGCAGGGCGATTTCGACCGTCTCCATGAAAAATGCCAGCAGGACGCCAAGGCCGATGAGCGCTGCGCGTGGATGTCCGGCAAGAGCGACGCGGAAAAGGCGGAAGCGCTTTTGCATTTCCAGCGCGAGCGCCTGGCGCCGGTCGCGGAAATTCTCGGCATGCCGCTGGAAGAGCTGTATGACGCTCTGAAAACGCGGGAAAGCCGCAAGTTCTATTATCTGAAGCGCCAGATTTCGCCGGTGGAAGTCGATGAAATCATGGCGCTCAACATCGCGGGGCTGGAGCGCGAAGACAGCTACCAGCGCTTTTATCCCGCCGGTGAAGTGGTGGGGCAGATTGTCGGCTTTACCGGCATCGACGAAAAAGGCCAGGAAGGCATCGAACTCGTGTATGACCAATGGCTTGCCGGGCAGGTGGGCCGCGTGCGCATCATGCGCGACAAGAGCGGCAACGCCATCCAGGTGGTCGATGAAGAAATGCCGGCCTCGCCCGGCTCGCCGTTGCAGTTGTCCATCGACAAGCGCATCCAGTACATCATGCACCAGGTGCTGTCGGAAACGCTCGCCGAGTTCCGCGCCGCCTCCGTCTCCGGGGTGATGGTCGATGTCAAAAGCGGGGAAATCCTCGCCATGGTGTCGCTGCCCGCGGGCAACCCCAACAACTCCGCCGAGCGCGTGCCGGAGCTGATGAAAAACCACATCATCACCGACGTGTTCGAACCCGGCTCCACCATCAAGCCGCTGGCGATGGCCGCCGCGCTTGACCACGGCATCATCACCCCCAAGACCCAGTTCAAGACCAATCTCACCTACCCGATGGGCAAGAACGTGGTGCGCGACGTGCATTACTACGGCACCCAGGACGCCATCGGCGTTATCCGCAAATCGTCCAACGTCGGCATGGCCATACTCAGCCAGAAAATGCCGCGCCAGCAATATTATGAATTCCTGAAAAAACTCGGCTTTGGCGGCTATTCCGGGGTGCGTTTTCCCGGCGAGCAACCGGGGGTGCTGCGCAACCCGAAAAAATTGAACGACTTCGAATACGCGACCACCACCTTCGGCTACGGCATTTCCACCACCGCGCTGCAAGTGGCGCACGCCTATGCCACGGTGGCCAACGGCGGGGTGCGTTTGCCGTTGTCGCTCCTGAAAGTTGACCGCCCCGGCGATGGCGTGCGGGTGATGAGCGAGAAGACCGCGAAGCAGGTCACGGAAATGCTCGCCGCCGCCACCGGGCAGGGCGGCACCGGCACCCGCGCCAATACCGAGAGCTACACCGTTGCCGGCAAAACCGGCACCTCGCACAAAATCATCAACGGCCGCTATGCCGAGAAGCGCTACCGCAGCCTCTTTGCTGGATTCGCCCCGGTCAATGACCCGCGCATTGCCATGGTTATCGTTGTGGACGATCCCGTGCCGCAAGGCAAGAACTACTACGGCGGCCTCACCGCCGCGCCGCCTTTCGGACGCATTGCCGAATGGTCGCTGAAAATGCTCGGGGTGCTGCCGGACAAGATCGCCAAGACCGAGCAGGTCGAACTCGATGTCGACCCGGCGCTTTTTGAAGACAATGATTCGGAGGTTCCCTTTGCGTCTCAATGATTTGTTGCAGGGTATCGCCGAGTGCGACGACACCACGGAGATTCATGCCATCGCCAGCGATTCGCGCGAGGTGCGCGCGGGGACGCTGTGGCTCGCGACACGCGGCATCAGCCACCATGCGCTTGATTTTTACCGCGATGACATGCGCGCTGCCGCGATTGTCTACGAGCCGCCCTATGCCAACGCGCCGCTGCGCGCCATCGCCTGCGAAGCGCTGTCGGAAAAAATGGGCGAGATTGCCGCGCGCTTTTACCGCCACCCCTCGCGCGAGCTGCGCGTGATTGGCGTGACCGGCACCGACGGCAAATCCTCGCTGGTGCATTTCTTGGCGCAAGCGCTCGATGCGGCGATGCTCGGCACCATCGGCTACGGCCGCTTGGCACGGCTTCAGGAAGCAAGCCACACCACGCCCGACGTGCTGCGCGTACAGCGCTATCTGCGCGAATTTGCCGATCAGGGCATAGGGACGGTGGCGATGGAAGTCTCCTCCCATGCGCTGGCGCAGGGGCGCGTCGATGCCGTTGATTTCGATGTTGCCGTGTTTTCCAATCTGAGCCGCGACCATCTCGATTACCACAAGGACGAAGAAGACTATTTCCTCGCGAAAGCCCGGCTGTTCGCGCGCCCGCTGCGCGTCGCGGTCATCAATATTGACGACGCCCACGGCAAGCGCCTGCTCGATGAGAACCGCATTCACGAAGGCGCGCACATCATCGCCGTTTCCAGCAGCGGCGCGCGCCACGGCAAGGCGCACGCCCATCTGCTCGCGCAAGACTGGCAGTTGGGCGAGGGCGGCATTGCCATGCGGCTGGTTTATGAGCAGAGCGGCAAGCGCGAACAAGCCCAAGTGCAAAGCGCCTTGCTCGCGCGTTTCAATGTCGACAACCTCTTGAACGTCGCCGCCTGCCTCCTGAGCCAGAACATCCCCTTTGCCGCCATTCCCGCAAAACTCGCGGCGCTCGCGGGCGTGCCCGGCCGCGTCGAGCGTTTGGCTCTGCCCAATGGCGCGGCGGCGATTATCGATTATGCGCACACCCCGAAAGCGCTGGAAAGCGTACTGTCCGGCATCCGTCCCCATGTGCCGGGGCGGTTGTGGGTGGTGTGCGGATGCGGCGGCGACCGCGACCGTGGCAAGCGCCCGCTGATGGCGCAGGCCGCTGTTGCCTTTGCCGACGAAGCCGTTTTCACGGACGACAACCCGCGCACGGAAGCGCCCCTCTCCATCATCCACGACATGCTCGCAGGTTTGCAAAATCCCGACGCCGCGCAAGTCGTGCAGCCGCGCGAGGCGGCGATCCGCCATGTTTTGCGCGAATTGCAGGCGGGCGACGCCGTGGTCATCGCCGGCAAAGGGCATGAAAATTATCAGATTATCGGCACGGTGAAACACCATTACGCCGATCAGGAAGTGGTGCGCGCATGGCTGGGATAAGCGCTTTTACCGCAAGGGATATTGTGGATGCCACCGGTGGCACGCGCAGCGGCGCGGATTTCACCGCGTGGGACGTCAGCACCGACACCCGCAGCCTGAAAGCGGGCGATTTGTTTGTTGCGCTCGATGGCGAGCATTTTCGCGGCGCGGATTTTCTGGCGCAGGCGGAAGCGGCGGGGGCGGTTGCCGCCGTGGTGTCGGAAAAAAGCGCGAGCGCCTTGCCGCAGATTGTCGTTGCGGACACCCGCGTGGCGCTGGGGCAAATCGCCAGATGGCGGCGCAGGCAAAGCCGCGCCACCGTCTTTGCCATGACCGGCAGCAACGGCAAGACCACCACCAAGGAAATCTTGGCCGCCATCCTCGCCCGCGCAGGGGAAACCCTTTATACGCAAGGCAATTTGAACAACGACATCGGCGTGCCGCTGACCCTGCTGCGCCTGCGCGATGCGCACCGCTACGCCGTGATCGAAATGGGCGCCAACCATCTTGGCGAAATCGATTACCTCGCCAAACTCGCGTTGCCGGATGTGGCGGTGATCACCAACGTCGCGCCCGCCCATCTTGAAGGCTTCGGCGATTTTGCCGGGGTCATCAGCGCGAAAACAGAAATCTACGCGGCAAGCGAGGGGGCGGTCGCCGTCAACCTCGACACCCCGGCATCGGACGCGTGGCTCGCGCTGACCTCCGGGCGCAAGCGCCTCACCTTCTCCATGCAGAACGACAACGCCGACTGCCACGCGGCAATGCTCGACGCCAAGCGCTTCCGCCTCACCGTGCAGGGGCAAAGCGCGGAGATTGCCTGGCAGCTCGTCGGCGCGCACAACGTGATGAATGCGCTTGCCGCCTGCGCCAGCGCGCTTTTGGGCGGCATCGACTTCGCCACCGTGTGCGCCGCGCTCGACGGCTTCAACGTTGCCAACAGCCGCTTGACCGCGCTCGCCGTCGGCAGCCACACCGTCTACGACGACACCTACAACGCCAATCCCGCCTCCTTCAAGGCGGGCATCGCCGTGTTGCGCCAACCGGCGCTGGTCATCGCCGGGAAAATGGCGGAACTGGGCGCGGACAGCGCCGCGCTGCATACGGAAGTCGCCGCCTTCGCCCGCGAACAGGGCGTCGGCGAATTCTGGGCGGTGGGCGAACATGCCGACGATTACGCTGCAGGTTTCCCCGGCCTGCGCAGCTTTGCCGATGCGCAAAGCGCGGGCAGTGCCTTGCGCGAATGGCTCGCGGCACATCAGGGCGGGCAAGTGCTGGTGAAAGGCTCGCGCAGCGCGGCGATGGAAAACGTGCTGCACGCGGCGGGGTTGAAAACATGAAATGGGAAAATTTCTCATGGGAAAGCGCTTGTTGTGAGAAAATTTCTCATCATAAGCGCTTATGTGTGGTAAAAAATAACGATATAAGCGCTTTTGGGTGGGAAATTTTCCCAATTGTATATTTGGGTCGTAGGATGGGCGTAAGCCCATGCGGTTGCCAATCCGCTCACCACCGCATGGGCTTACGCCCATCCTACGGGACGACACACGGCGGGGTTGAGAAAAGGAGTTCGCATGTTGTATTGGCTGGCTGAGGTGTTAAGCCCCTATTTTTCCCCGCTGAACGCGCTGACCTATCAAACCTCGCGCATGATTCTCGCGGCGCTGACCGCGTTGTTGCTTTCCATCGGTTTTGGCGGGCGCATGATTGCGCTGCTGAAGAATTTGCAGATGGGGCAGTTCGTGCGCGATGACGGCCCGCAGACCCATTTGCAGAAGGCGGGGACACCGACGATGGGCGGCGCGCTGATTATCGTGAGCATTACCGTGGCGATGCTGTTGTGGGCGGATTTGCGCGTGGCCTATAGCTGGGTGGCGCTGTTCGTGTTGCTCGGTTTCGGCGCGGTGGGCTGGGTGGACGATTACCGCAAACTGGTGCTGAAGAATTCCAAGGGGTTGAGCGCCAAAGAGAAGTACACGGCGCTGTCCGCCGTTGCCCTGATAACCGCGATCTGGCTCTATGCGCTGGCCGATACCCCGGTGGAAACGACGCTGATTGTGCCGTTTTTCAAGGATGTGGGCTGGCACATGGGCTGGCTTTTCATTCCTTTTGCCTATGTGGTGCTGACCGGGGCGAGCAATGCGGTGAACCTGACCGATGGTCTCGACGGGCTTGCGATCATGCCCATTGTGCTGGTTGCGGCGGGTTTGGGCGTTTTTGCCTATGCGTCGGGCAACCCGTATTTCGCCAATTATCTGCATATTCCCGCCGTGCCCGGCGCGGGGGAGATGGCGGTCTTTTGCGCGACGATTGCCGGGGCGGGGCTCGGTTTCCTTTGGTACAACGCCCATCCGGCGCTGGTGTTCATGGGCGATGTCGGGGCGCTGTCGCTCGGCGCGGCGCTCGCGGTGGTGGCAGTGGTCATCCGTCAGGAGCTGGTGTTCGCGATCATGGGCGGGCTGTTTGTCGCGGAAGCGCTGTCGGTGATGATTCAGGTGACGTCTTACCGCTACCGCAAGAAGCGCGTGTTCCGTATGGCGCCGCTGCATCATCATTTTGAACTTTCCGGCTGGCCGGAATCGCGGGTGACCATCCGTTTCTGGATCGTGACCGTGGTCTTGGTGCTGGTCGGGCTTTCCACATTGAAATTGCGTTGAGGTGGGTATGGATACCTTGCATTCCAAATTGTATGCGCTGGGTTTGCCCGAGCCGATTGCCGTGGTGGGCATGGGCGCGTCGGGGACGATGACGCTGAAAGTGCTGCGCGAGGCGGGTTATGACGCTTTTGGTGCGGACGAAAACAAGGCGGCGCGCCATGTGCTGCAATGCGATCTTGACGATGCCGGGGCGCTGCGCGCGGCGGCGACGATGATTCTGAGTCCGGGGGTGGACAGCCGCAAGGCGGCAATTGCCAGCAGCCATGCCCAGAAAATCAATGACATCGAACTCTTTGCGCTGTTAAACGACAAGCCCGTTTATGCCGTGACCGGCTCCAACGGCAAATCCACGGTGGTAACGCTCTTGGCCGAATGCCTGCGTCATGCGGGGAAGAGGGCGGTGCTTTGCGGCAATATCGGCCGCCCGGTGTTGGAGGCGCTGTTTGCCGAGGACGCGGAGGCGGATTGCTATGTGATGGAGCTGTCGAGTTACCAGCTTGAATTTTGTCCGTCGCTGTCGCCGGATGTGGGCGCGGTGATGAATGTAACCCCCGATCATCTCGACCGCTACGGCAGCTTTATCGCCTATGCCGATGCCAAGGCCAATCTGGTGCGCCAGGCGGACATCAGCGTACTCAATGCCGACGATGCCTTCTGCCGCAGCATGGCCAACGAGGCGCGGCAGGTGCGCTGGTTCGCCCTTGGCGACAATCACGCGGAAAACCGCGTCGAGCAGGGCGAGTTCTATCTGCACAACGAGGCGGTGATGCCGGTGTCGGCGCTCACGCTTCAGGGCGCGCCCAATCACGCCAATGTGCTCGCGGTGCTGGTGATGCTCGATGTCATCGGTGTGGCACCCGACGAGGTGCGCGCCGTGCTGGAAACCTTTGCCGGTTTGCCGCACCGCATGCAGCTCGTCGCCGAACAGAGCGGAGTGCGCTACATCAATGATTCCAAGGCCACCAATATCGGCGCTGCCGCCGCCGCGCTTTCCGGGCTGACCGCGCCCTTGCATCTCATCGCTGGCGGCGTGGGCAAGGGGCAGGATTTCAACGATTTCGCCAAAGTCATCGCCACTTCCAGCGTGCGCCATATCTTTTTGATCGGCAAGGACAACAGCGAGATGCAGCAAGCCTTTGCCAAGGCAGGACTCGCGTTTGAGGACTGCGGCACGATGGACAGGGCAGTCGCGCGCGCGCGCGAAGTGGCGCTCTCCGGCGACATCGTCCTGCTCTCGCCCGCCACCGCCAGTTTCGACCAATATTCCGGCTTCGCCGAGCGCGGCCAAGCCTTTGCCTATGAGGTAACCACAACATGCCGACCCGAAGCGCCGCAGCCCTGAGAAACCCCGTCGCCGATTTCCGCCGCAGCCAAAGCCAGCAGCAGCCGCGCTTCAGCGGGCTGGCGTTTCCCGATATCTGGCTGATGATTGCCTGGTTTGCCCTGGTGGTGATCGGCATGGTGATGGTTACTTCCGCCTCGATGTCGGAGGCGGTGAGCCACAATGCGAGTCCCCTGTATTTCAGCTACCGGCAGTTGGCGTATTACGGCCTCGGGCTGGTGATGGCGTATGTGGTGTTCCAGTTGCCGACGAACGTTTATTACGAACACGGCAGCAAACTGCTGCTGGTCACGTTCTTGATGCTCTTCCTCGTTTTCGTGCCGGGGATAGGCTCGTCGGTGAACGGTGCGCACCGCTGGATCAACTTCCGCGTGTTCAACTTCCAGGTGGGCGAACTCGTGAAACTCGTCATGATTCTCTACGCCGCAGGTTATTTGCAGCGCCACAATTATTGCATTGAAAACAGTTGGAAACCCATGCTGGGGCTGCTCGCCATCGGCGGGGTGTTTGCCGTGGTGCTGCTCAAGCAGCCCGACTTTGGCACCACTTTCGTGATGATGATGACGCTGATGGGCATGCTCTTCATGGCGGGCGTTTCCATCAAGCGCTACAGCATGCTGGTGGGCGTGGTGAGCTTCCTCATGGTCGCCGCGCTGCTCATTGCCCCGTATCGCCGCGCGCGCCTGACCTCCTTCCTCGACCCGTGGGAAAAGCAGTTTGACCAGGGCTACCAGCTCGTCAACTCGCTGATTGCCGTGGGGCGCGGCGGAGTGTCCGGCGTGGGACTGGGCGAAAGCGTGCAGAAGCATCAATATCTGCCGGAAGCGCATACCGACTTCATCTTCGCCATCATCAGCGAGGAGCTGGGGCTTATCGGCGCGCTGGTGGTGATGGGGTTGCTCGCGCTCGTGGTGTGGCGCGCCTTTGCCATCGGCAAGCTGGCCGACCAGATGCGCAAGCGCTTTGCCAGTTATATCGCCTACGGCATCGGCCTCTGGGTCGGCTGCCAGTCGTTGATCAATATCGGGGTGGCGACCGGCGCGTTGCCCACCAAGGGCTTGACCCTGCCGTTTATCAGCTACGGCGGCAGTTCCGTGCTGATTCTTTTCATGGCGCTCGCCATTTTGCTGCGCATTGATGCGGAAAGCCGTTTTCAGGCGAAGCGCGAGGGTCTGTTGTGAACCTCGCCGGGAAAACGCTGCTGATGATGGCGGGCGGCACCGGCGGCCACGTCTACCCCGCGCTCGCGGTGGCACAGGCGGCGCGCGAAGCGGGCGCGAGCGTGCATTGGCTCGGCAACGCGCAGGGGTTTGAAGGGCGCAAGGTGCCGGCATACGGCTTTGCCTTTCATGATATTGCGGTGCGCGGTTTGCGCGGCAACGGCCTCATTGGCTGGCTGCAAGCGCCCATCATGCTTACCCGTGCCATCCGCGCCGCGCGCCGCGTCATCAAGGACATTCGCCCCGATGCGGTCATCGGCATGGGCGGCTTTGCCGCTGGCCCTGGCGGGGTGGCGGCGAAAATGGCGGGCGTGCCGCTCATCATTCACGAACAGAATGCGGTGGCGGGGCTGACCAACCGTTTGCTCGCGCGTGTCGCCGATGTGGTGCTTTTGGGCGATGCCCGTGCGTCGGCGCGTTTGCGCGGCAGGGGCGAGGCGGTCGGCAATCCGGTGCGCGCCGCCTTTGCCGATGTGCCTGCGCCTGCCGTGCGTTATGCCGCGCGCGCAGGGAAAATCCGTTTGCTGGTACTCGGCGGTTCACAGGGTGCAAAGGCGCTCAATACTTTGCTGCCGCAAGCGCTGGCATTGCTGCCGGAAGCGGCGCGCCCCGAGGTACTGCATCAGGCGGGCGAGCGCGGTTTGCCGGAGGCGCAAAGCGCTTATGTGGCGAGCGGCGTGGAGGCGCAAGTCGTGCCGTTCATGGAAGACATGGCGAGCGCCTATGCCGATGCCGACTGGGTGATTGCCCGTTCCGGGGCGCTGACGGTGGCGGAGATTGCCACGGTGGGCTTGCCCGCGCTTTTCGTGCCGTTTCCTCATGCTGTCGATGATCATCAAACCGCGAACGCGCAGACCCTGGTTGATGCCGGGGCGGCGCAGGTGGTGCAGCAGGCGGATTTGACGGCAGATATTCTCGCCGGACAGATTGCCGCGCACGCCGATCGCACGGCGCTGCGCAAAAAAGCCGAAGCGGCGCGCGCGGTGTCGCACGGCGAAGCGCTTGAGCGCATCATGGATGCCGTCTATAACGTTATTGCAAAAAACAGCGAAAAATAGCTGTTTTTTACCATCATGAAGCGCTTACTACGAGAAATTTTCTCACACCAAGCGCTTATCAATGAGAAATTTTACCATTTAGGTTTTACACAATGAATGCCATACATGCAGCGGATATTCACTTCGGACGGATCGAAAAGCGGCAGATGCGCCGGGTGCAGGAGGTGTTTTTCGTCGGCATCGGCGGCGTGGGGATGAGCGCGATTGCCGAAGTGTTGATGAACATGGGCTACCGCGTGAGCGGCTCGGACATGAAGGCCTCCGCCAATACCGAGCGCCTGGTGGCACGCGGGGCGACGGTGTATATCGGCCATCGCGGCGAGAATGTGGAGAACGCGTCAGTGGTCGTTACCTCATCCGCCATCGACACCCGCAACCCGGAAGTGGCGCGCGCGCGCGAACTGGGCATTCCGGTGATCCGGCGTGCGGAAATGCTCGCGGAGCTGATGCGCTTCCGCTTCGGCATCGCGGTGGCGGGAACGCATGGGAAAACGACGACCACGAGCCTCGTCGCCTCCATGCTCTCCGATGCGGGGCTTGATCCCACCTTCGTTATCGGCGGCGTGTTGACCGCCGCCGGCAGCAATGCACGCCTGGGCGAAGGGCAATATCTGGTGGCGGAAGCGGATGAATCGGATGCGTCCTTCTGGCATTTGCAGCCGATGATTTCCATTGTCACCAATATCGACGCCGACCATCTGGAAAACTACGGTGGCAGTTTTGCCACGCTGAAAGAAGGCTTTGTGCGCTTTTTGCACAATCTGCCGTTTTACGGGCTGGCGGTGATGTGTGTGGATGATCCGGGGGTGCAGGCGGTGCTGCCCGATGTCGGGCGTCCGCTGCGTACCTATGGCTTCTCCGAGCAGGCGGAGATGCGTGCGCTCAACGTGCGCCAGCAAGGCCTGCAAATGCACTTTGACGTTTACGACCGCGACCGCGACGAAACCTTCGCAGCGGTGCTCAACATGCCCGGCCGCCACAATGTGCTGAATGCGCTCGCGGCGATCATCGTTGCCGAAGAGCTGGGGCTGGATCGCGACACCATTGTCCACGGCCTTTTGCATTTCAAAGGGGTAGGGCGGCGTTTCACCTATCACGGGCGCATCCGTCATGCGAGCGGCAGCGCCGATATTTTCGAGGATTACGGCCATCACCCGAGCGAAATCCGCGCGGTGCTTCATGCAGCGAAGGAAGGCTTTGCCGGGCGCAGAATCTTCGCCGTTTTCCAGCCGCACCGTTTTACCAGAACGCGCGATCTTCTCGATGAGTTCGCCGAAGTCCTTGCGGATTGCGAAGCGCTGGTGTTGACCGACGTCTATTCCGCTGGCGAAGCGGAAATTGTCGGCGCGGACAGCAAGGCACTCGCGCGCGCGATTCGCGCGCATGGCCGCGTCGAGCCGCTGCTCATTGCCGAGCGCGAGGAAGTCAACGCGCGTCTCGCCGACGATTTGCTCGCCGACGGCGATGTGGTGATTTATTTCGGCGCGGGCGACATTGGCCGCCAGGCGCGTCTCATGGGCGAACAGTACGGGGAGGGCGCATGATCCAGGATTTTGGCAAGGTTGCCGTGCTTTACGGCGGCGATTCCGCCGAGCGCGAAGTCTCTTTGCAAAGCGGCGCGGCGGTTTATCAGGCGCTGAAAAACGGCGGCGTGGACGCGCATCTTGTGGATACGCAAAACCGCGAGCGGGTACTGGCGCTGAAAAGCGAAGGTTATGAGCGCGCTTTTGTCATGCTGCACGGACGCGGCGGCGAAGACGGGCAAATGCAGGCGATTCTCGACTGGCAGGGCATTCCCTACACCGGCTCGGGCGTCTTGGCCTGTGCGCTCGCGATGGACAAGGTGCTGACGAAAAAGCTGTGGCAGGCGTGCGGCTTGCCGGTGAAGAAAGATGTGGTCGTCGAACCCGGCATGGATTACGCGCAACTCGCGCGCGAACTGGATGCGGCGCGGCTCGCGATCAAACCGGCGCTTGAAGGTTCGAGCGTGGGGGTGAGCGCGGTCAGCAATGAAGCGGAATTCCAGGCGGCGATTGTCAAAGCCGGTGGTTTCGCGGAAAAAATCATGGCGGAGCCGTGGGTGGAAGGGCGCGAGCTGACCTACGCCATCGTGGGTGACTTGTCGCTGCCCGGCATCGAAATCGCGGCAAGCGATGCGCATCTTTTTTATGACTACGAGGCGAAGTATCTCGCTGAAGACACGCGCTACCTCTGCCCGCCGCCAATTGATGACGCGCTGGAGGAAGATTTGCGCCAACTCGCGCGCGAAGCCTTTGCCGTACTCGGCGGGCGCGGCTGGGGCAGGGTGGATATGATGCTCGACCATGACAACCGCCCGTGGTTGCTCGAAGTGAACATGGCACCGGGCATGACCTCGCATTCCCTCGTGCCGATGGCGGCGCAAAGCGCGGGGTGGTCTTTTGATAAACTCGCGCTTTTCATTTTGCAAGAGACTTTGGGGTAAACATGGGCATTCGCCGTGCCAAGGCCGCGCACCGTCGCGCGTCCGTCAGCCGTCCGCGCGAGGCGCGTCCGGCGTGGCATATCTTGACCGCCATCATGGAAATGATGCTGATTGTGGGCTTGCTGGCGCTGATCGCGCTCGCCTGCTTTGCCGTGTACAAGCGCGTGACGGAAAGCGCTTTTTTTCCGCTGAAGCGGGTAATCCTCGTCGAACCCCTGGTGCATGCCGATCCGCACGAAATTACCGATGTGGTGCGCGCTTACGGCGAAAGCGATCTGCTCCATGTGAATGTGGCGGAGCTGGTCGCGGAAATCGGCAAGATTTCCTGGGTGAAGGATGTTACCGTCGATAAAAAATGGCCGGATGCCATTGAAGTGAAACTCACTGAACGCGAGCCGGTGGTGCGCTGGGGCAGCAAAACCTTTCTCGATGGTAATGGGGTGCAGTTCAGCCTGCCGGACAGCCCGGCATTGCAGGGATTGTTCACGGTGCGCGGCCCCGAAGGCTACGAGGCTTTCGTGCTCGATCATTACCGTCTCTTCCTGCCGTGGTTGCTCTCGCAGGGCATCGCCGTAGAATCCATCACCCTGGATCCGCGGCTGGTGTGGCATGTCGGCCTCGGAAAGATTGACGTGATTCTCGGACGCGACCATCTCTCGGATCGCCTGCGCAAGCTTGCCGTGGTCAACCGCCGGGTCATCGAACCCTACCGCGCCTATATCCACTCCGTGGATTTGCGCTATCAGGACGGCTTTTCCGTGCGCTGGAAAGAGGGGGTCACGCCGAAAACCGCCGAGGCGGCAACGCAAGGCAAAGGAGCGAAACGATGAGAGATGATGCCATCCGCGTGGTGGTGGACGTGGGCAGCGCGAGAATCCGCGTGACCATGGCCTGCCTGGACGATGACACGCCGCTGGAAATTCTCGCCAGCTGCTTCAGCGTTGCCGCGCCTTTGAAAAAAGGGGTAATCAGCGATTTGGCGCAGGTGAGCGAAGCGGTACACGAAGCGCTGATGGCGGCGGAAGCCGAGGCGAGCTTCAATATCAAAAGCGTGACGCTTGCCGTGGGCGGCGGCGATGTGCTTGCGGTGAACAGCGACGCGGTGGTCGCGGTGAAAAGCGGGGTGATCCGCGCCAGCGATGTCAGCGAAGCGATTGCGGCGGCGCGCGCGGCGGTGGAAAAACACGATTACCACATCCTCCACATTCTGCCGCAGCAATATATCGTCGATGAACACGAAGGCATCGAAGACCCGGTGGGCATGGCGGCAGACCGTCTGGAAGCGCGGGTGCATGTCATTGCCGTGAAAAGAACCACGCTGGAAAACCTGAAAAAATGCGTGGAAAACGCGGGCGTGGCCGTGAAGGAAGTGATTTTCTCCGGCCTTGCCGGTTGCGAGGCGGCGCTCACCGATGACGAGCGCGACATGGGCGTGTGCCTTGTGGACATCGGCGCGGGGACCACGGAAATCATGCTGTGGCGCAACTTCCAGCCGGTGCACAGCGCGGTGTTGAAAATCGGCGGGGAAATGGTGTCGAGCGATATTGCCATGGTGCTGAAAACGCCGCGTCCCTTTGCGGAAATGCTCAAATGCCAGCATGGCGCGGTGCGCCAGGCGATGATCAAGGCCGGGGAAGTGTCCCTGCCGAGTACCGGACACCGTCAGGCGCGCAGCGTCTCCAGCCGCGAAATCGTCGACATCATGGCCACGCGCTACGAAGAACTCTTTGAAATGCTGGAGCAGGAACTGCACCGCGCGGGACTCAGGCATCTTTTCGACGGCGGCATCGTCCTCACCGGTGGCGCATCGCAAACACCCGGCCTTGCGGAAATGGCGGGCGATTATTTCCACGTTCCGGCGCGCATCGCCAAGCCGCAAGTGATCGCCGGGATGCCGGAACACATCCAGCACGATCCGGGGATGATGGTGTCGCTCGGGCTGGTGCAGCTCGATTATGCGCCGCTTGAGGATCATGTTTGGGCAAAACCGGTAAAAAACGGTATACTTGCCCGCATAAAAGAATTATTTTCTCGTTTTTGAGTACGGTCAGGTGATTTATGGGTGATTTTGAACTGATAGATGATAGCGAAGACATGGCACATGTCCTCATCAAGGTGATCGGCGTGGGCGGCGGTGGCTGCAACGCCGTCAAGCAAATGATGGATTTCGACCTCGAAGGAGTGGAGCTCATTTGCGCCAATACCGACATGCAAGTACTGAGCAAAAGCCCGATTGCCCACAAATTGCAGCTCGGCGTGCAAACCACGCGCGGCAAGGGCGCGGGTTCCAAGCCGGAAGTAGGGCGTCAGGCGGCGGAAGAAGACCGCGACCGCATCCAGGAAATCCTGCGCGGCGCGGACATGGTATTCATCGCTGCCGGCATGGGCGGCGGTACCGGCACCGGCGCCGCCCCGGTCATTGCCTCCATCGCGCGCAAGATGGGCATTCTCACCGTCGCCATCGTCACCAAACCGTTTTTCTTTGAAGGCGCGAAACGCATGCGTCTTGCCGAAGCCGGTTTGCGCGAACTGAAAAAAGAAGTGGACTGCCTCATCATCATCCCCAACGACCGCATCTCCTCGGTCATGGATGAAGACGCCACCCTGTTCAACTCCTTCAAGATTGTGGACGACGTGCTGAAAAACGGCGTGCAAAGCATCGCCAACGTCATCCAGCGCGAAGGCCTGATCAACACCGACCTCGAAGATGTGAAAACCATCATGTCCGAACGCGGCATCGCCATGATGGGCACCGGCATCGCCAAGGGCGAAAACCGTGCGCGCGCCGCCATCGACAAGGCCATCTCCTCGCCGCTCTTAGAAAATATCGATCTCTCCAGCGCGCGCGGCCTCCTCGTCAACGTCTCCGCCAACCAGCACAACTTCCTGAAAAGCGAATACATCGAAATCGGTGCGCTCATCAACGAACTGGTGGATGAAGAACGCGTCAACGTCAAAATCGGCCTGATGATGGACGACGACCTCGATGACGCCATCCGCGTCACCGTCATCGCCACCGGCATCAGCAGCGAACTCGACGAAGCGGACATCGTCTTTGAAGACGATGACGCCGCGCCCGCCGCCCAGGCCGCACCCTCCGGCAAGAAAGGCGACGACTTCATCGACCTTGACATCCCCGCCATCCTGCGCCGCTCGCGCTGATGGTCAGACAACGTACCATCAGCCAGCCGATCAGCGGCTCGGGCATAGGGGTACACAGCGGCAACCAGGTGGACATCCGCCTGTTGCCCGCCAAACCCGACAGCGGCATCCTCTTCCGCCGCGTCGACCTCGACACGCCGGTAGACATACCGGCGCGCGCCGACCTCGTCAACGATACCCAGCTCTGCACCGCCCTCAATGTGGACGGCGTGCGCGTTGCCACCGTCGAACACCTGATGTCCGCCCTTGCAGGGCTTGGCATCGACAACCTCATCGTCGAAATGACCGCGCCGGAAATCCCCATCATGGACGGCTCCGCCGCACCCTTCGTCTACCTCATCCAGCAGGCGGGCATCCGCGAACAGGACGTCAGCAAACGCTTCCTCCGCGTCCTCGCCCCCATCGAAGTGCGCGACGGCGACAAATGGGCAAAACTCGTCCCCTTCGACGGCTACCGCCTCGACTTCGCCATTGACTTCGACCACCCCGTCTTCCGCCACAGAAACAGCCAAACCCGCCTCGACTTTACCACCCAGAACTACATCCGCGATTACTCGCGCGCGCGCACCTTCGGCTTCCTCCGCGACATCGAATACCTGCAAAGCCACGGCCTGGCGCTTGGTGGCAGCCTCGACAACGCCGTCGTCGTCGACCGCTTCCGCGTCATGAACGAACAGGGGCTGCGCTTTGACGACGAATTCGTGCGCCACAAACTCTTGGACGCCGTCGGCGACATGTACCTCCTCGGCGCACCCATCATCGGCTGGTACCAAGGCTACAAATCCGGCCACGACCTCAACAACCGCCTCTGCCTCGAAGTCCTGCGGCAAACGCAAAACTGGGAATGGACGGGACTCGACGCGCAAAGCAACGTGCAACTCGACTACGGCAAATAACGCCGCATATCCCCAAAATCCCCAGATTTGCAAAATTTTCATAAAATCACGATTTATGGTTGTTTTTTCTCATAACTAAGCGCTTATCGTGAGAAAATTTTGCACGATAAGCGCTTCATGATGAGAAAATTTACCATTTGTCCTCTTGCGCCTCATCACCGTAGGGTGGGCTTCAGCCCACCGTTTGGTAGGGTGGGTGTCAACCCACCAAAAAAGCTCCTCTCTCCACGAGGAGAGGTTGAGGGCTCTCGCTTACGCGAGCTGTTTCAGCCGAAAAGTTGCGGAGCAGAGAAGGGAAATCGCGCAGAACCGTAGGGTGGGCGCAACCCCGGGCACCCACGCAAAACGCAAAGCATTTTGACGTGGGAACCCTCGCCCATGCGGTATCGCGAAGCGATTTGTAGGTAACCTCATCTTGGGATAAGAGAATGATCATTCTTGAATTCTCGAAATTTTCTATGAAATGACGACCATTCCCCTCCCCTGCTTGCGGGGGAGGGGCAGGGTGGGGGTGTTGAAAACGAAGTTTTCATTCCATAGCCGTAAAAAATGCTGCGCATTTTACACCCCCATCCTAACCTTCCCCCGCAAGCGGGGGAAGGAACTGATTGGAGAACAGTGCTATATCGGTGGATATATCTATTTTCCTTATTCCGAACTCAGGTGAGGTTAATAACTGTTCGCCCGACCAGCAACGCAATCCGCGACAAATGGCCGTTGAAGCGCTCTGCTATCCTGCGCTTTTTTCACCACAGGAACTGCCATGAACCTCCTCGTCATCAACGCCCATCCCGATCCGCGCAACCCGCAATCCGCCACCGAGCAGATGCTTGCCCACCTGCGCGGCAAGCTGCCTGCCGACGCGCGTGAACTCGTGCTGTACGACAGCGACATTCCCGCACTTGATGCCGATCTCCTCGCCCTTATGACCAAGCGCTTGCATGGCAAGCCATTGAACGCACAGGATGAAGCCGTCGCCGCGCGCAGTGCCGCCGTGCTTGATCCCTTTCTCGCCGCCACGCA
This sequence comes from Cardiobacteriaceae bacterium, assembly GCA_030532785.1. Lineage (GTDB taxonomy): Bacteria > Pseudomonadota > Gammaproteobacteria > Cardiobacteriales > Cardiobacteriaceae > JAUMXB01. The sequence continues at coordinate 5,149 of JAUNKJ010000004.1, read as the reverse complement.
CCTCATCATCGCCTTGCCCCTGCACAATTTCGGCGTTCCCGCGCGCCTCAAGGATTATGTCGATAATCTCATCATCCCCGGCAAAACCTTTGTTCACGACGACAACGGCGTGCCGCAAGGGCTGCTCACCGGCCACAAGGCGTGGATTCTGCAAGCAAGCGGCGGCAGTTATCGCGAAGGCAGCCCCATCGCCGCGCTGGAACACAGCATTCCCTTCCTGCGCACCGCGCTGGGCTTTATCGGCATTCGCGATGTGCGCGTGACCCGCGCGGAAAACACTACCGAGGGCGAAGCCGCTTTCGCCCGGGGCGTTGCCGACGCCTGCGCCGACATCGACCGCCAATGGGCGGATTTTTTAGGCGCTGCAAACGGATACGGCGATGGCGATTGATGCGGCGCTTGCGGCATCCATCCGCACCATTCTGCACCAGCACCTTCCCGCCGAGGTCATCACGGAAAAAACGCTGTTCGGCGGACTGGCTTTCATGGTGCGCGGACATATGTGCGCGACGGTGAGTGGCCGCGATGGCGTCGAAGTGATGCTGCGCATCGGCAAGAACGCCCATGATGCGGCGCTCCGCGAAAACGGCGTGCGTACCACGATCATGCGCGGGCGTGAATACCGTGGCTATATCGATCTCGATACAGAGGCGCTGCCCCGTTTGCAATATTGGCTGGAACAGGCGCTGGCGTACAACCGCACGCTCAAGGCCAAGCCCTGAAGTTAGGGGTGTTTTCAAGAAAACATTAAAAGTAGCGATTTTTTACCACAGTTAAGCGCTTATGATGAGAAAATTTCTCACGATAAGCGCTTTGTGATGAGAAAAAAACGCTATGGTGGTGAATCCTGAAAACGGGTGATGTTCGTAGGCTGGGTTAGCGATAGCGTAACCCAGCAAAAGATTCAAACATCACGCTGGGTTACGGTGCTGCGCGATTTTCTTCATCCCCCTCTCCCCAACCCCTCCCCCTCAAGGGGGAGGGGCTTTAGCTCGTTGCTTTATTTGAAGTTCATCGCATCAGAATTTGAATTGTCAACACGCCCTAGGATGGGGGTGTAAAATGCGCAGCATTTTTTACGGCTATGGAATGAAAACTTCGTTTTCAACACCCCCACCCTGTCCCTCCCCCGCAAGCAGGGGAGGGTAATAGGTTGTCATTTCATAGAGAATTTCGAAAAATCATTCAAGAATGATTGTTCTCTTATCCCGAACCTCAGGTTAACCCAGCAAAAGATTCAAACATCGCGCTGGGTTACGGTGCTGCGCACCTAACCCAGCCTACGTCCGTTCCGTGAATTTGCGGCGATATTTCTGGCTATTGCGCCAAATGGTCGCGGGTGGCGGCGAAGCGGATGTCGGGGTGGCGTTCCTGGGTGAGTTGCAGGTTGACGCGGCTGGGGGCGACGTAGACGAGTTGGCCGTAGTGGTCGTGGGCGAGGTTTTGCTGGTTTTTGTCGGTGAAGGTTTTGAGGGTTTTGTCGTCGGGGGCTTCGACCCAGCGTGCGGTGGCGACGTTGACGCCTTCAAAGACGCAGTGGACGTTGTATTCGGTTTCCAGCCGTTGCTGGACGACGTCGAATTGCAGGACGCCGACGGCGCCGAGGATGAGGTCGTTGCCGATCAGGGGTTTGAAGAATTGGGTGGCGCCTTCTTCGCAGAGTTGTTCGAGGCCTTTCAATAGCGCTTTCATTTTCAGCGGGTCTTGCAAGCGCACGCGGCGGAAGAGTTCGGGGGCGAAGTCGGGGATGCCGGTGAATTGGAGGTCTTCGCCTTCGGTGAAGGTGTCGCCGATGCGGATGGTACCGTGGTTGTGGATGCCGATGATGTCGCCGGCGACGGCGGTGTCGATGTGTTCGCGTTCGGCGGCGAGGAAGGTGAGGGCGTCGGGGATTTTGACGTCGCGGTTGATGCGTACCTGGCGCAGTTTCATGCCGGGGGTGAAGGTGCCGGAGTTGATGCGCATGAAGGCGATGCGGTCGCGGTGTTTCGGGTCCATGTTGGCCTGGATTTTGAAGACGAAGCCGCTCAATTTCGTTTCTTGCGGTTCGACTTCGCGGGCGGTGGTTTGCCGGGCGCGCGGTGCGGGGGCGTAGGTGGCGAAGTCGTTCAACATTTCGCGCACGCCGAAGTTGCCGATGGCGGAGCCGAAGTAGACGGGGGTGAGTTCGCCTTTTAAATAGGCTTGGTGATCAAAGGCGTGGCCGGCTTCGCGGATGAGTTCGACTTCGGCGCGGAAGTCGTCGATGGTGTCGGGGAGGAGTTCGTCAAGGCGCGGGTTGTCAAGGCCTTGCACTTCTTCGCCGACGTTGACGAGCGCGCCTTTGCCGGGTTCGTAGAAGTAGACGGTGTCTTTGAGGAGGTGGTAGACGCCTTTCAGGCTGCGTCCCATGCCGATGGGCCAGGTGACGGGGGCGCAGCGGATTTTCAGGATGTCTTCGACTTCGTCGAGGAGGCTCATGGGGTCGCGGCCTTCGCGATCTAATTTGTTGATAAAAGTGAAGATGGGGGTGTCGCGCAGGCGGCAGACTTCCATGAGTTTGATGGTGCGTTCTTCGACGCCCTTGGCGCAGTCGATGACCATGAGGGCGGAGTCGACGGCGGTCAAGGTGCGGTAGGTGTCTTCGGAGAAGTCTTCGTGGCCGGGGGTGTCCAACAGGTTGATGACTTTGCCGTTATAGGGGAATTGCATGACGGAGGAGGTGACGGAGATGCCGCGCTCCTGTTCCATTTTCATCCAGTCGGAGGTGGCGTGGCGCGCGGCTTTGCGGCCTTTGACGGTGCCGGCAAGGGCGATGGCACCGCCGAAGAGGAGGAGTTTTTCGGTGAGGGTGGTTTTGCCGGCGTCGGGGTGGGAGATGATGGCGAAGGTGCGGCGGTCGCGCCAGTCGTTGGAGAGGATGTCGGTCATGCGGGGTGGGGGAGATGAAAGAAAGGCGCGGATTTTAGCATAGGGTGGGGGGAGCTTATGGTTCGTGGGTGTTTTGCTGGCGGGCGAGTTGGGCGATGGCTTTGGCACGCTGTTCGGCAAGTGCGGTTTGCAGTTCGGCTTCGCTGGGCAGGTAGGGGAGGTATTTGAGAGCGAAGAGTTGTTTTTGTTCGGCGAGGATGGAGTAGCGGGCGACGGTTTCGCTTTTTTCGCTGCACAGGAGGAGGCCGATGGTGGGATTGTCGTCGGCGTTGCGGCGGGTGTCGTCGTAGAGGCGGATGTAGGTGTCCATTTGTCCGATGTCCTGGTGGCGGAGTTTGCCGAGTTTGAGGTCGATCAGGACGAAGCATTTCAGGTGGTAGTTGTAGAAGACGAGGTCGAGGTAGAAGTCTTCGTCGTCAAAGCGGATGCGTTGCTGGCGTTCGACGAAGGCGAAGCCTTTGCCCATTTCGAGGAGGAAGTGCTGGAGGTTGTCGATGATGGCTTGTTCGAGGTCGTTTTCGCGGTAGGTTTTGTCTTGTAGGTTGAGGAAGTCGAGGATGTAGGGATCGCGCAGGTAGTCGTGGATGGTTTCTTCGAGGGCGGCGGTGTGGGCGGTGGCTTCGCTTGCGACGAGGGCTTTGTTTTGGCTGGAGAGCAGGCGTTCGTAGTAGAGTTTGCCGATTTGCCGGTCGAGTGCGCGTACGCTCTAGTTTTGGCTGATGGCTTCTTGCATGTACCACTGGCGGGCGTCCGGGCTTTCAATGCGGGTGAGGCGGTTGTAGTGTGACCAGCTCAAAACGGGAGACACTGTCTCTCGAATTGGAAAGGCGAGGTAGAAGGCGCGCATGTTGCGCAGGTTGGTGACGTCGAAGCCTTTGCCGAGGCGGGCAGTGAGGGCTTTGGAGAGGGTTTGCAATTGCGCTTTGCCGTAGGCAGCGCGTTTTTCGCCGTGTTGTTCGTCTTCGACGATGAGGCGGCCGATTTCCCAGTAACTTTGCACCATGGCGGTGTTGACGCTGTGGCGGATGTGTTGGCGTGCCTGTTCGATGATGGCGGCGATGCTGTTGATGAGGGTGTCGGGGGTGTTTTGTGTGGTCATGGTAAATTTTCTCATGTCTAAGCGCTTATCATGAGAAATTTTTGCATGATAAGGCTTTATGGTGGTAAAAAATGATTATTTTAGATGATTTTATGAATGCTGAGCCCAGCGGAGAAGAGGAGGGCGATGGCGAGGTTGAGGATGACGAGGGTTTTGAGTTCGCCGCCGATTTGCGCGCTGTTGCTGGCGTGCAGCAGGCGTTTGCCGTGGGCGAGGATGGCGGGGAGGAGGATGAGCCAGAGGAGGCTTGCCCATGCGGTTTTGAGGTGGAGGAGGGCGAAGAGGAGGTAGCAGAGAAGTGCTGCGCCGAGGAGGATGAGGTGGAGTTGTTTGCCGCGCGCGAGGCCCAGGTGGATGGCGAGGGTTTTGCGTCCGGCTTGGGCGTCGCTGTCGAGGTCGCGGAGGTTGTTGATGTGGAGGACGCCTGCGGCAAGCAGTCCTGCGCCGCTTGCGGGGAGGTAGATGGCGGGGGGGATGGGCATGTGGTGCAGGGCGTAGCTGCCGACGACGCCGAGGAGGCCGAAGAAGAGGTAGACGGAGACTTCGCCGAGGGCGTAGTAGCCGTAGGCGTGGCGGCCGACGGTGTAGCCGATGGCGGCGAGGATGGCGAGGACGCCGAAGGCGAAGATGGTGAGGCCTTCGCTTGGGCTTCGTTCGGAGAGGACGATGACGAGGATGCCGCTCGCGAGGCTGAAGAGGGCAAAGAAGAGGATGAGGAGGCGCAGGGTGCGTGCGCCGATGAGGCCGCTTTGGTACATGCGGCGCGGGCCTTGGCGGTGGGTGTCGGTGCCGCGCAGGCCGTCGCCGTAGTCGTTGGCGATGTTGGAGAGGATTTGCAGGGAGAGGGCGGTGATGAGTTCGAGGAGGTAGATGAGGGGGCTGGCGTCGGCGTGCCACCAGGCGAGGGCGTTGCCGGTGGTGATGACGGCGGCGGCGAGGGGGAGGGTTTTCGGGCGGATGAGTTCGAGGTAGGGGTTCATGATATTTCGGGTGTGTTGATCATTGATAAGTACGGTTTTGGTGGTTTTTTAAATAACCTGAGTTCGAGATAAGGAACGTGGACGTTCACGGATATGGCGTTGTTTCTCAATCAGTTCCTTCCCCCGCTTGCGGGGGACTGGCTTGCCAGCTCGTCCGCAG
>JAUNKJ010000156.1 GCA_030532785.1 Cardiobacteriaceae bacterium | reverse complement strand
ATCCTCTTGAAGTTGAACAGGTATATTATGCCAGTATATGCGGCGTTAGCTATAAGCGCTTGTCTTGTAAAAATTTCTTACGATAAGCGCTTTGTTGTGGTAAAAAATCATTATTTTTAAACAAAAAATGAAAAATATGTTTTGTGGGCATATCGCCTCCGCAGGGTGGGCTTCAGCCCACCATTTGTACCGTGTGCCTTCCGTAGGATGGGCGTAAGCCCATGCGGTATCGTGCAGCGATTGTAGGCTGGGTTAGCGAAGCGTAACCCAGCGCGATGCCGATGGTTTTTGCTGGGTTACGGCTAGCGCCTAACCCAGCCTACGTTTGCTTCGCGACAACGATCCATGACGCGCGTTGTAGGGTGTGTGCCGCGCAGCGGCACGCACGCGGTTTGCGTTTGTTTGATGTCGGCCACCAAGTGGCCGACCTACGGTTTGCCCTTGCGGGCAAAACAGCATGGGCGAGGGTTCCCACGTCAAAACGCTTTGCGTTTTGCATGGGTGCACGGGCTTACGCCCATCCTGTTAGTAAATTTCATGAATTGTCATAAAATGGTTGTTTTTTACCATTGATAAGCGCTTGTGGTGAGAAATTTTCTCAATAAAAGCGCTTGTAGATGAGAAAATTTATCACCATATTGCAGGGGCGCTGCCCACAAAAAAGGGCGGGCATTGCCCACCCTGGTTGCGGCCGATGGCGATGCTTTACAGCACGTCGCGGCAGTTCAGGTCGTCAAAGGCCTGTTCGAGGCGTTTGGCGGTGCTTTCTTCCATTTTGCGCAGCCAGACGCGCGGGTCGTAGTATTTTTTGTTGGGCTTGTCTTCGCCTTCGGGGTTGCCGAGTTGGCTTTGCAGGTAGTCCTTGTTTGCGTTGTAGAAGTTGAGGATGCCTTCCCACGCTGCCCATTGGGTGTCGGTGTCGATGTTCATTTTGATGACGCCGTAGCCGATGGCTTCGCGGATTTCTTCGAGCGAGGAGCCGGAGCCGCCGTGGAAGACGAAGTCGAGGGTGTTTTTCGGGAGGTTGCGTTCGGCGCTGACGTAGGCTTGCGAGTCGCCGAGGATGGCGGGTTTCAGTTTGACGTTGCCGGGTTTGTAGACGCCGTGAACGTTGCCGAAGGCGGCGGCGATGGTGAAGCGCTTGCTGATGGGGCTTAACTGATCGTAGACGTAGAGCACTTCGGAGGGCTGGGTGTAGAGGTGGGATTCGTCGACGTCGCTGTTGTCGACGCCGTCTTCCTCGCCGCCGGTGATGCCGATTTCGATTTCGAGCGTCATGCCGATTTTATCCATGCGTTCCAGGTATTTGCGGCAGATTTCCATGTTTTCTTCGATCGGCTCTTCGGAAAGATCGAGCATGTGCGAGGAGAAAAGCGGTTTGCCGGTTTCGGCGTAGTGTTTTTCCCCGGCTTCGAGGAGGCCGTCGATCCACGGCAGCAGTTTTTTCGCGCAGTGGTCGGTGTGGAGGATGACGGGGACGCCGTATTCGGCGGCGAGCGCGTGGACGTGTTTCGCGCCGGCGATGGCGCCGAGAACGTCGGGACGCGCGCCGGAGGCGGGTTTGATGCCTTTGCCGGCGTAGAAGGATGCGCCGCCGTTGGAGAACTGGATGATGACGGGGGCGCGCACTTTGGCGGCGGCTTCGAGTGCGGCGTTGACGGAGTCGGAGCCGACGCAGTTCATGGCGGGGATGGCGAATCCGTGGGCCTTGGCGTAGGCGAAGACTTTTTGCACGTCATCGCCGGTGACGACGCCCGGTTTAACAATATCAAGCAGTTTGCTCATGGCTTTTCCTCGTTGGATGAATCGGCAATGGCAGCCGGATGGCTGCCTGCGCACGCTATTTTACCGCCCGGGGGAAGAGGCGCTCAATGATTATCTCCACTGGGGATGGCAGGGCGCGGGTGTTTTGTCATGCTGTTGCAAAAAACCATGATTCCCCAATACTTCCGGTAATCACGATGGGAAATTTTCCCACCGTCAAGCGCTTCCCATAAGAAAAAACGCACAATATTGGTTTTTTGATGATAAAAAACAATTATTTTTGCCAGTTTTGCCTTTGACAACGACAAAAACGCAGGCGTATGATGCGCGGCGCGCAACCTCCCCCGGCGACGGGTTTCTGTCGTAATTCATGCTCAATCAAAGGAATAGATTATGGAAACGGTGCAACTGTGTCTGTATTTGCTGGCGGCGTGGCTGATTTTCGCCAAGCCGGAGAAGGAGAAGCTCGCCTATCGCATCACTTGCCTCGTGGTGCTGAGTGCGATGTTCATTTTCTTCATGGCCACCAATGCCATGCTCCTGCCCGGCGTCAATTATTAAGGGGTGCGCCATGAATGAAAAAACTTTCAATGCCATTGTCAGCCTTGCCGCCTTGGGCATTGCCATCGTCCTCGGGGTGGCGTCGTTTTATCTGGGATTCATGGACAAGGAATCGCCGTGCATCATTTGCTGGGCGACGCGGATGCTGATGATCGGCGTGGTGATGTTTGCGTTTTTGATCGTGCGTTACGGCCCGAAGGCGAAATACATCGGCTGGATCGTGTTTATCGCGGTGTTCGGCATCTACGCCGGGTTCCGCCATTCTTCCGGCAGCTTCGCCTGGGATATTCACCAGGGCTGGTGGGCGGAATTGCTCGGTGCGCACACCTACACCTGGCCGATCGTGATTCATGCGGTGGTGCTGCTCTTTGTCGCCTTTGTTTTCGTTTTTGCCAAAGACATTTACGGCTTCGTCGGCACAAGCTTCAAGCCGCTGTCGGCGCTCGGCAAGGCAGTGATGCTGGTCTTCATGTTCGTCCTTGGCGGCAATATCGTCCAGGCTTTCATCAGCACCGGCTACCCGCCGAACATGGGCGTCGGCAATCCCAAGCGCTTGTCTTTCAACCCGGATTATTGGTATTGGACGACGGAAAGCTGGAGCCGCCTGCAGCGCCCCGTTTCCCTGCGCCGCCACTGGAGCGTGGAGCAGCCCGATTTGCCGAGCGCGGCGAACGCGAAAATGGCTTTTGTTGCTGACGCGGCGGAAGCGCCACTCGCAGCGCGCGCGACCCTGCACATCAGCGGTCAACAGGAAATCGCCGCGCCGCTCAACGCACCTGCGACCGACATCGCCTACAACGGCCAAGGGCAGTATTTCGTGCCCACGGAAAAATGGGGGCTGTATCTGCTCGATGACAATTTGAGCAACATCAAGCGCTTCGCCGTGCTGGATCATTTGAATGGTGCCAATGGCCGCGTACCGGTGGGCAGCGCCTTTTTCAGCGCCGACGAATTCGGCGTACTCGGCTGGAACAAGGTCTACGCCTTCTTCAAGGAAGACGGCACGCTCGCCGCGCGCGACAATTATCCGAGTTTCCTCGAAGGCACCGAGCATTACCAAGTGACCGCACGCGGCGCGTACAACACCATCCGCTCGCGCTTGCAGCATGTGCTTTCCATGGCGTATCTGCCGGAGAACAATGGCGTTTATACCGTGACGGTTCCCAGCAGCAAGCATCACAAATTGATCGTCGCACGCTTTGATCGCGGCGATAACCTGCTCTCCGAAGAATTCGTGCCGACGCTCGCGGAAGGGATTGCCCTGAAAGAAGGCAGGGAACTCGGCGATTACTACGTCACCGGGCTTGCCGCGCATGATGGCGACCTCTATGCGGTGAGCAAGCAATACTCGCAAGTGCTGAAAATTGACCCGCGCCGCCGTGCAATCGTGGACGTTTATGCCTTTTCCGGCATCGCCAACCCGCAGGGCATCACGTTCCGCGACGGCACGATGCAGATTCTGAGCCACGAAAACGGCAAGAATGTGGTGTATAGCCTGATGTTGCCGTGAGGGTTTTACTCACAACCATCGCAAAAAAGAAGGGGCGGTAAACGCCCCTTGCCACATCAGGAAAACAGTTTGATGACGCCAATCGCCGCTCCGAGCAGGGCAGAAATGGCGCCAAAAGGATAAAAATACGATTCGATGACGATCTTCGCCGTGCTTTTTTGTTCGCGGCGAATCTCGACATGCAGTTTTTCGATTTCCACCATCATTTTTGCAATCCGAACATCCAGCTCACGCAAGTGCTGTTCGGCACTCTTTTCAGCAACATTCATGTCTTGCCTCCTGTCGAAACATCAACTTGCGATGCGGCATCATTATATAGCCGCCTCTTCATAAAAAAATGACATTGCATGATGCAATGCGAGTTTTTTCTCATCATGAAGCGCTTATCGTGAGAAAATTTCTCATGATAAGCGCTTTGTGTTGGTAAAAAACAATCATTTTTTCTATTTTTAACCTGAATTCGGGATAAGGAAAGTGGATATGTCCACTGGTATGGCGTTGTTCCTCAATCAGTTCCTTCCCCCGCTTGCGGGGGAAGGTGAGGATGGGGGTGTAAAATGCGCAGCATTTTTTATGGATTTGAAATGAAAACTTCGTTTTCAACACCCCCACCCTGTCCCTCCCCCGCAAGCGGGAGAGGGGAATGGTTTGTCATTTCATAGAAAATTTTGAGGAATCGTTCAGGAATAAT
>JAUNKJ010000155.1 GCA_030532785.1 Cardiobacteriaceae bacterium | reverse complement strand
AGCAGCTATACCGTAGGTTGGTGGTGAGTGCGTAGCACGAACCCCAACATTTTGAAATTGATTATGTTGGGGTTCGCCTGATGGCTCACCACCAACTCAGTGCGCTTGGCAACGGCGCGATTATAGTCCTATCGCGGCTGGCAGTCGGCGGCAAGCACGCTGATGTCGTCGCCGTCGCGTTTTTCAAAACGGAGGATGCGGCTTTGGCGGCTGGGTTGCGCGGTGGTGAGGACGAGATAGTGTTTTTTGCCGTAGAAGACGGCTTGCGCGGGGGTGCTGTGGCGCGCGCTTTGCGCGAGGTGGAAGGTGCTGTCTGCGAGCTGGACGCTGGCGCGCGGTTCGGTGCTCGCGAGTTCGCCGTAGTGGATGCGCAGGGTGGTGTCGAGCGCGCATTGGTAGTCGAGGATGAAGCGGTCATTGCTTGTTGTCACGGCTTGAACAGGCGGCGCGGGCGGCACGGCGGCGACGGGCGCTGCGGGCGTTTCCGGATTTGCGCCATCCCCGGCGGCGAGGGTGAGGGTGAAGCGGTAGTCGTGGGGTTTGTGGCGGCGCTGGGCGGCGCGGTTGAGCGCAAGGCGCAGTTCGTATGGGCCGCCAAGCGGCAGGATTTGCGCGCGCGGGTCGAGGGTGGGCTGTTCGCGGCCGAGGTAGTGCAGGCTTGCGAGGATGTCTTTGCCGTCGAGGTCGAGGGTGAGTTGTTGCCCGGCGTTGGCGTGGAAGCGATAGCTGTCTTCGGCTGTGCCTTGCAGGCGTCCGCTTTCGCTGGTGCGGAGGCTGCCCTGAAAGCGGATGTGGCGACTGCGGCTTGCGGCGTCGGCGGTGTCGCTTTGCTGGTCGTTGACGGTGAGGGTCAGGCGGTAACGGCTGCTTTGTCCGCTTTGCGCGGCGTCGCGGTTTTGCAGGATGCGCAGTTCGTAGTCGCCGCTCGCGGGGATGTAGCCTTCGGCGCCGTCGGGGATTTTGTCGCCGCGACGCACGGGCAGGAGGGAGAAGCCGACGTCGGGGTTGTCGAGTTCGACGCGGTAGTATTGCCCTTCGCGCGCGGTGAAACGGTAGGTGCGGAAGGCGAAGCCGCTGACTTCGCCGTCGCTGTGCGCGGGGGCGTGCGCAGGGTCGAGCGTGATGACGCTTTCCGCGTGGGAAAGTTCAAAGGCGGCAAGGCAGAGGAGGGCAAGGCGCAGGCGCATCGGCGTTTCCGGTTATTTGTGGATCATGGGGCGCACGAGATTGCGCTTCACGCGCCAACTGGTGAGGATGACGGCGCTGATGTGCAGAATAACGAGCGCCATCAGGGCTTTGGCGAGGTATTCGTGCCAGTCGTCCAAGGCGTAAGTCTTGGCAAGAGCTGTATATTCGTTGGCATGATAGCCGGTAAAGGCAAGGCCGAGGATGCACAGCCACATCGCCCATACGGCGAGCAATCCAAAGGCATTGTGCCCGGGTTCGGCGGTATCTTCGCCGCGCTTCAGGTCTTGCAAGTGATGGCAGGCGTTGCCGGGCGTGGGGATGAGATCACGCAGGCGCGCCGGTTTTTTCGCAAAAGTCAGCGCCCAGAGCAGACGGAGGAGGATGAGACCTGCGGCGATCATGCCCATGACGCGATGGGTAGCATCGTCATCGCCGCGTCCGGTGATGAAGAGATTGGCGATGACGGCAGCGGCGACGCCCCAGTGGGTGAGACGGACGAGGATGTCCCAGACAAATTGGCGGTGTGTGTTCATGGCAGTGCTTCCAATGGCAAAAGCCCCCGCAGGCGGGGGCTTTGTCGTGAGGGACGAATCAGACGTCGAAATATTTGTGGCCTTCTTTGCGCACGGCGTTGGTGGCTTCCAGCGCCGCCTTGGCTTTCTCGGCATCTTTCGCTTCGATGGCCTTTTCCAGCTCGTCAATGTGCAGGCGCAACTGCTGTATCATCCGGGTGAATTCGGCCTTGGCTTCATCGCTCGCTTTCTTGGGATTGAGGCCAACGGCTTCGGCCTGCGAGGCGTAAGTGGCGAGTTCTTTCGCTTCCTTGCTCATGGCGAGGATGTTATCGGCCTTGTTCAGCGCCTTGAAATTCTTGCCCATGGTTTTCATGGTTTTTTCCAAATCCATGTCGGCGTCGACAATCATCGGCTCGGGCAGGGCAAAAGCGGCCTCTTGGGCGGCAGGTTGGGCAGCATCGCTTGCGGTTTGCGTATTGGCCTGGGCGGTGGCGGCAAAAGCTGCGCCCATGGCAGCGGCGAGAAGGATTTTTTTCATCATAAACTCCATTGTTTCCTCATGAATGCACTGTTTCCAGTGGCAGGCAAATATATCATCCCTTGACCTTCACGCATTTTAAGATTTATTCATTGCATAAAAACATCAAAAATAGTGATTTTTTACCATCATGAAGCGCTTATGGTGAGAAATTTTTGCACAACAAGCGCTTCATGATGAGAAAATTTCCCATTGCTGCCGAAAAAAGGCAAAACGGGTAAGCTAGCCGCTTTTCCATGGAGGCGAACCATGTATTCCATCGAAGTCGAAACCGCGCGCAGCGCGCGGCTCTACCCCGTCGGCGACACCCTCGCCCATGCCCAGCTCCGCGTCCCCGAAGCATGGGTATTCGAACACCCCGACGCGCAAAGCGCCAGACAATCGCAATACAGCTACGGCGAAGGCCTGCGCCTCTTGGCCGACAACGGCGACTTCTGGCTCGCGCAAAGCCTGCGCGACGCCTACAGCGGCTGGGTCGCGAAAAGCGCGCTCGCCCTCATCGACCACGAACCGCCCGCGCACGACTGGCGCACGCGCAGCGTTGCCCCCGTCACCCGCGCCCCCAGCCTGAAATCGCCACATCTCCTGACCCTGCCGCCCGACGCCTGCTTCGACATCGACGACGAACAGGGCGACTACCTCCACATCGAAGCCCTCGGCTGGCTGCACCGCCACCACGCCATCCGCGCCGATGACGCGAGCGACATCGTCATGACCGCCAGCGAACACATCGGCCGCAGCTACGTTTGGGGCGGACGCGGCATCGCCGGGCTTGACTGCTCGGCGCTTGCCCAACTCTGCTACCGCCGCGCCGGACACAACCTGCCGCGCGACACCGACCTGCAACAACACTTCCTGCACAAATTCCACCAGCCGGTAGCGCTCGACGCCCTTGCCGCAGGCGACCTCGTCTACATCCCCGGCCACGTCATGATCGCCGCCACCGCCGACAGCGTCATCCACGCCACCGCCTACCACATGCAAACCGTCTACGAACTCCTCGACACCGTGCTTGCCCGCTACCGGCAAAGCGGCGGCGCGGAAGACCGCATCAAAGCCTACCGTTGGCGGGAATAGCCATAACCCAAAGTGTAGGGTGAGCTTTAGCCCACCGTCGCAAATACCGTAAACCTCGCGCTGGGTTACGCGGTTGCACCGCTAACCCAGCCTACGAATGTCGCCCATAAAAAAACGCTTCTCATGCACGCTTTTTTGCACGAGAAGCGCTTAATGGTGAGAAAAACCAGCGATTTTTAGGCGAAAACCGTTTCCCATTCGCTGCGTTTGTCAAGCAACTGTCTGGCCAGCGCCTGCGCCCCTTCCAGGCTGTGGCTCGCCGCCCAGCCGCACTGCACTTCGTTGCACGCCGGGACTTCCGTGGCGACAAGCACATCTTTCAGCGTGTTTTCAATCAAATCCAGCGCCGCCTGATATTCCGGCTCGTTCAGCAGCGACACATAAAAGCCCGTTTGGCAGCCCATCGGCGAAATATCGACCACTTGCGCGCTGTGGTTGCGCGACAGCTCCGCCATGAGATGCTCCAGCGAATGCAGCGCCGGCATTTCCATATGTTCCTTGTTTGGCTGGCAAATGCGCAAATCGTATTTGTAAATCACATCGCCATGCTCGCCCTGCTTCTTGTCGGCAAGGCGCAGATAAGGCGCCTTCACCCTGGTGTGGTCGAGATTGAAACTCTCCACATTCATGCGTTTGTCCATTGCTTACTCCATCTACAAAAATAGTGGCTTTTTACCACCATGAAGCGCTTCGTGCGGTAAAAAACCACGATAAAAATCAAACTTATGATAAAAATCAACCATCAATCAAGGTGTAACGCTTACTGTTGACCGCAAAGCCAAAACCCTCGTCATTGACGCAGCTCAGCCCGTCTTCCTCGCGGCGGCACATCCAGCCCTCGCCCTTCACCTTGTCACCCACCGCAAAGCTGACATTATCAGCGATAAACGGCGTATCGCCCGCGCATTCCCAGCGGATTTCCGGTTTGCCCTTGGCGGGCAGCACAAAAAATCCCCGCCAATCCAAGGGACAATCCTCCGGCCTTTCCAGTTCCGGCTCAAACGGCACCCCGTCAAAACCGGTACAGACCACCACCTTGCTCGGAGCGATTCCTGCGGCAAAATCCGCATGCACATCGCCGCCGCAAGTGATCAATGGCTCGCCCTGCGCATTGTGGATACTGAAATTAAAGATATAAAAACCGTTCGACTCCGGCGTTTGTGCCCACGCCGCAGCAGCAAACCATGCCGCGAAAACCACGATTTTTTTCATCACAAGCTCC
>JAUNKJ010000003.1 GCA_030532785.1 Cardiobacteriaceae bacterium | reverse complement strand
ATGAATGAGAAATGTTCCCATCACTAAGCGCTTATCATGCAAAAATTTCTCATCAAAAGCGCTTCATCATGGTAAAAAACCATTATTTTTGACCCATTTTTGAAAAGGAAAAACATGTCCGCCATCGCCGTCATTGCCGCCATGCCCCAGGAAATCCACGACCTTGCCCAGGCGCTCGACGCCCCGCGCGAAGAACGCTTCCGCCACCTGCGCATCCTGCGCGGCGGCTACGGCGCACACGAACTGCTGGTCATCGAAAGCGGCATCGGCAAAGTCAACGCCGCCATCGCCACCGCCCACGTCATCGCCAAATACCAGCCGCGCGCCGTCATCAACACCGGCAGCGCTGGCGGCCTCGGCGAAAACGTCCACATCGGCGACGTCGTCATCGCTAGCCACACCGCGCACCACGACGTTGACGTCCGCGCCTTCGGCTACGCCGTGGGACAAGTGCCACGCCTGCCGCAACGCTACCCCGCCGACCCCGACCTCGGCACTGCCGCCGTCATCGCCGCCAGCCATTTTGAAGGCGCCGACGTGCATCACGGCCTCATCGTATCCGGCGACCAATTCATTGATCATCAAGACAAAGTCGCGCGCATCCGCGCCGATTTTCCCGACGTCCTCGCCGTGGAAATGGAAGCCGCCGCCATCGCCCAGACCTGCCACCAACTCGCCACCCCCTGCGTCGTCATCCGCGCGATTTCCGACCATGCCGATGAAAAAGCCGACATCAGCTTCGACGAATTCGTCGCCCAGGCCGGACACCAATCGGCGCGCATGGTATTGGCATTGACGGCAGCGCTGTCGTGAAGCAATTGGTAAACCAATCGAAAAACCATAGCTGTTTTAAAATACTGCACCATAACTTTCCCGGCCATCACAATAATAAAATACGAAACTTGTTCCAAAATATTTATAAAAATTTTACAATATCCGCTGTTCCCAGCCCTGCGCTGGCAAAATGTGAATTCAAGACTCAGGAGAGAACCCCATGCTGACCAAAACCGACACCCGCCCCGACGCCTGGCGCGACTTCATCGCCGGCGACTGGGAAACCACCATCGACGTGCGCGACTTCATCCAGAAAAACTACACCCCCTACGAAGGCGGTGATGAATTCCTGGCACCTGCGACCAAGGCGACCACGAAACTGTGGGACGAAGTGATGGAAGGCATCAAGGTCGAAAACCGCACCAAAGCCCCCTACAAGATTGATTCACAAATCGTTTCCAGCATCACCAGCCACGCCGCCGGTTACATCGACAAAGACCTGGAAACCATCGTCGGCCTGCAAACCGACGAACCGCTGAAGCGCGCCATCATGCCCTTTGGCGGCCTGAAAATGGTCATGGATTCCTGCAAAATCTACGACACCCCGCTGAACCCGGACGTTGAAAAAATCTTCTCCGAATACCGCAAAACCCACAACCAGGGCGTATTCGACGTCTACACCCCCGACATCCGCCGCTGCCGCAAATCCGGCGTCTTGACCGGTCTGCCCGATGCCTACGGCCGTGGCCGCATCATCGGCGATTACCGCCGTGTCGCCCTCTACGGCATTGACCGCCTGATGGCCGACAAAGTCGCGCAATTCAACTCCCTGCAAGCCGACCTCGAAGCGGGCAAAGATTTGGAAGCCACCATCCGCCTGCGCGAAGAAATCGTCGAGCAACACAAAGCGCTTGGCCAAATGAAAGAAATGGCCGCGAGCTACGGCTTCGACATCTCGCAACCGGCGAAAACCGCGCGCGAAGCGGTGCAATGGACATATTTCGCCTATCTCGCCGCCGTCAAATCGCAAAACGGCGCGGCGATGAGCTTTGGCCGCGTCTCCACCTTCCTCGACATCTACCTCGAACGCGATCTCAAAAACGGCGTCATCAGCGAAAGCGAAGCGCAGGAAATGATCGACCACCTCGTCATGAAACTGCGCATGGTGCGCTTCCTGCGCACCCCGGAATACGACCAGCTCTTCTCCGGCGACCCCATCTGGGCGACCGAATCCATCGGCGGCATGGGTCTCGATGGCAGAACACTCGTCACCAAAACCAGCTTCCGCTTCATGCACACCCTCTACAACATGGGCCCCTCGCCCGAGCCGAACATGACCATCCTCTGGTCGGAGCAACTGCCGCAAGCCTTCAAACACTTCTGCGCCAAAGTCTCCATCGACACCTCCTCCGTGCAATACGAAAACGACGACCTCATGCGCCCCGACTTCGACAGCGACGACTACGCCATCGCCTGCTGCGTCAGCCCCATGGTCGTCGGCAAACACATGCAATTCTTCGGCGCGCGCGCCAACCTCGCGAAAACCCTGCTCTACGCCATCAACGGCGGCGTCGATGAAAAATCCAAGGAACAGGTCGGCCCCAAAGAAGCACCGATTGCCGACGAAATCCTCGACTACGACACCGTGATGAAGCGCATGGACAGCTTCATGGACTGGCTCGCCACCCAATACGTCACCGCCTTGAACTGCATCCACTACATGCACGACAAATACAGCTACGAAGCAGCGCTCATGGCACTGCATGACCGCGACGTACACCGCACCATGGCCTGCGGCATCGCCGGACTTTCGGTTGCCGCCGACTCCCTCTCCGCCATCAAATACGCCAAAGTACGCCCGGTACGCGACGAAAACGGCATTGCCATCGACTTTGAAATCGAAGGCGAATACCCGCAATTCGGCAACAACGACGACCGCGTCGACCAAATCGCCTGCGACCTCGTGGAACGCTTCATGAAAAAAGTCGCGACCCACCCCACCTACCGCAACGCCACCCCGACGCAATCGGTCCTCACCATCACCTCCAACGTCGTCTACGGCAAGAAAACCGGCAACACCCCGGACGGCCGCCGCGCCGGCGCACCCTTTGGCCCCGGTGCCAACCCCATGCACGGCCGCGACGTCAACGGCGCCGTCGCCTCGTTAAGCTCGGTCGCCAAACTGCCCTTTGCCTACGCCAAAGACGGCATCTCCTACACCTTCTCCATCATCCCCGGCGCCCTCGGCAAAGACGACGCCACCCGCCAGGCCAACCTCGCCGGCCTCATGGACGGCTACTTCCACCACGACGGCGACTTTGAAGGCGGCCAACACCTGAACGTCAACGTCCTCAACCGCGAAATGCTCGTCGAAGCCATGAACGACCCGGAACTGTACCCACAGCTCACCATCCGCGTCTCCGGCTACGCCGTGCGCTTCAACTCGCTCACCAAAGAGCAGCAAATGGACGTCATCACCCGAACCTTCACGGAAACCATGTAACACATCCCCACGCAAAAGCCGGGCAACGCCCGGCTTTTTTGCTCCACAATACAAGCCCCTCCCCCACGGGGGAGGGGTTGGGGACTCGAAGAGCTGCGGAGCAGAGAGGGGGATCAATACTCACATAGCCACCGTAGGGTGGGCTTCAGCCCACCGTTTGGTAGGGTGGGTGTCAACCCACCGGCGCGAAGCGCTTGTAGGTACGGTTAGGCGCACAGCGCCGTAACCGTACATTTTTAATTACATTTTGTACGGTTACGCGCCTTTGGCGCTAACCGTACCTACACACCACCATCATTTTTTCTCAGCACCAAGCGCTTATCATGAGAAAATTTCTCACCATAAGCGCTTTGTCATGGTAAAAAACTACTATTTTCACACCAAACATGAAACAAAAAACCACCGGCATCATCCACTCCCTCGAAACCGGCGGCACCGTTGACGGCCCCGGCATCCGCTTTGTCGCCTTCCTGCAAGGCTGCCTCATGCGCTGCCTCTACTGCCACAACCGCGACACCTGGGACATGAAAACCGACAAATCGCAAGAAGTCACCGTCGACGACCTCATGCAAAAAGTCATCTCCTACCGCTTCTACTTCAAGGCCAGCGGCGGCGGCGTCACCGCATCGGGCGGCGAACCCCTGCTGCAAGCCGAATTCGTGCGCGACTGGTTTGCCGCCTGCAAAGCCTACGGCATCCACACCTGCCTCGACACCAACGGCTACGCGCGCCAATACACGAAAACCCTTGACGAACTGCTCGACCACACCGACCTCGTCATGCTCGACCTCAAGCAACTCAACCCCGACATCCACAAAACCCTCGTCGGCGTCCCCAACACCCGCACCCTGCGCTTTGCCGAATACCTCGCCGCACGCGGCCAGACAACGCGCGTGCGCTACGTCATCGTCCCCGGCTACAGCGACGACCCCGACTCCGCGCACCGCCTCGGGCAATTCATCGCCCCCATGGACAACGTGCAAGACGTCGAACTCCTCCCCTACCACGAACTCGGCGCGCACAAATGGGCGCTCTCTGGCGACACCTACCAACTCGCGGGCGTCCACCCCCCGCCCAAGGAAACGGTACACGCCATCCGCGACATCATCGAAAGCTACGGCAAAAAAGTGGTTTACTGAAGCAGAAAATAGTGATTTTTTACCGCAAAAAGCGCTTAATGATGGTAAAAAACCACTATTTCAATCAAAATAACGGGAAAAATAATTGCCCTCTTCGCGCAACAATTGCAACAGCGCCGGATGGGTGAACAATTTGTCGCGCCCCGCGCTGATTTCCTGCAATACCCCGATTTCTACTAGAGATTTCAGATATTTCGCTGCCGTTTGCCGCTTGGCAATACCCGCCTGTTCCACATTGCCGATGCGGGTGTACGGCTGGGAAAAGATCAAATCCAGCAGCTCGCGGCTGTAAATGGCGGGCAGCGCCGTCTGCACATAATCGCGGGTATGTTCGCTCAACAGGCGTATCGCCTCGATTTTCGCCGTCGTCCACAACGCCGTTTCCTCCACGCCGCGCAAAATGTAAAGAATCCAGTCCTCCCAATGCCCGTCGCGGGTGACTTCCAGCAGCAGACGGTAATAATCGGCCTTGTTGGCAATGATGTAGCGGCTCAAATAGAGAATCGGCAGGCTGAGCAGCCCTTTTTCAATCAGGAGCAGACTGTTCAAAATGCGCCCGGTGCGGCCATTGCCGTCGGCAAAAGGGTGAATCGCTTCAAACTGATAATGGGCAACGGCCATGACAATCAGCGGATCAATGCCGTCTTCATGAATGAATTGCTCCCAATTGCCCAGTTTGTCGCGAATCAGCGCTTCGCCCACCGGCGGGGTGTAGATGATATGCGCGCCACTGCGCAACGCCGTGCCGGTCGTCTGGCGGATGGGCATTGTTCGCCCCTTGATTTCGCTGCACACCAACTCCGCCGTTTGCGTGCACAGCGGGCGCGTCTGCAAAGCCTGAAAACCGGCAAACAGCGCCGTGCGATATTGCAGCGCCTCCTTGGTCGCCGGATCGGCTTCGCTGTCCGTGAGTTGCAGATGGCGGAAAAGATGATCCGTAGTGGTCACGATATTCTCGATTTCGCTGCTCGCCTGCGCCTCCATCAGCGGCAAGGTATTGATCAACATGCTCTGGTTGGGAATCAAATCGGCAGCGCGCTTGAGCTCGGCCAGCGCCGCGCGCGCGCCAATGCAATGGCGAAGAATCGCTTTGCTTTCAATATCCTGAACAGGCGGCAACAACGGCAATGCATTATAAGGTTCGCTGGCTTCCCAAGTACTCATCTTTAAAAATCCGGATTTTTTAAACATATGCCGCAGTATAGGGTGATGCCGTGTACATGTCCACGGCGATATGTTTACAAATAGCGATTTTTTAAACATGACCCGCCCGATATGTCGATGCGGTAAACATGACATCCCTCCCGCAATCGGCGACAATGCCGCTTTGCCAACCGTGGAGGATTTATGCGCAACCCATTTATTACTATTGCAATTCTTGCTGCATCGGCCAGCGCTTTTGCCAATGACAAGGCGGCGCGTTGTGAGGATTTGCGCCTTGCGCCCGCGCCACAAGTGGATATCGCGGTCAAAATCGCCTCGGGGCAGCCCATGCCGCGACAGAAAATGGTCAACGCTTCGTCCGCCCCGCTGTCAGCGCGAGATGCTGCCAATGCCAAACTGAAAGAAGCGCTTGGCTTTGAAATCGCCATCATGGAACAAGGCCGCTATCATTCCGCGATTCCTCTGCACAACACCGAAAACTACGCCCATCACGCCCCCAACCCGGTGCAGCGCGTCGCCGACAATGCCGTCTCCACCTTCAGCATCGACGTCGATACCGGCAGTTATGCCAATGTGCGCCGCTATCTGAACGACGGCACGCTGCCACCCGCCGATGCGGTGCGCATCGAGGAAATCGTCAATTATTTCCACTATGACTACGCGCTGCCCCAAGACGGCAAGCCCTTTGCCGTGCATACCCAGGTGGTTGATTCGCCGTGGCAGGCCAATGCCAAACTGCTGAAAATCGCCTTGCAGGCCGCGGATTTGGCAAAAGACAAACTGCCGCCTGCCAACCTCGTTTTCCTCATCGACACTTCCGGCTCGATGGACAGCGACGACAAACTCGGCCTCGCGCAGCAAACCGTCTGCCTCTTCGCCGCCGAACTGCGCAAGGAAGACACCCTCACCCTCATCACCTACGCCGGCCATGTGCAAACCCTGCTCGAACCCACGGCGGGCGATGAATTCGAGCGCATTTACAAAGCCCTGCAACAACTCTCTGCCCACGGTTCCACCGCAGGCGAATCCGCCATCCGCATGGCCTACGACGCCGCAGAAAAGCACTTCAAGAAAGGCGGCATCAACCGCATCCTCTTGGCCACCGACGGCGATTTCAACGTCGGCGTCAGTGACACCGAAGCGCTGAAAACGCTGGTCGCCGACAAGCGCAACGCGGGCATTTCCCTCTCCACCCTCGGCTTTGGCAGCGGCAACTACAACGATGAACTCATGGAACAAATCGCCGACGTTGGCGACGGCAACTACAGCTATATCGACTCGCTCCATGAGGCGAAAAAAGTGCTGGTGCGCCAGCTCTCCTCGACACTCGCCACCATCGCCCGCGACGTGAAAATCCAGATCGAATTCAACCCCGCCACCGTCAGGGAATACCGCCTCGTCGGCTATGAAAACCGCGTGCTGCGCGAAGAAGATTTCAATAATGATCAAGTGGATGCGGGCGACATCGGCGCCGGTCATCGCGTGACCGCCTTCTACGAACTCATCCCTGCCGGGGAGAAAGGCTGGCTCGACGACAAACGCTACCAGCCCGCCCCCGCCGCGAGCGGCAACGGCGGCGAATACGCCTACATCAAACTGCGCTACAAAACGCCGGGCAACGACGCGAGCCAACTGCTGGAAACGCCCGTCCCCGCACAAAGCCTTGCGCTCGACCAAGCCGACACCGACACCCGCTTCGCCATCGCTGCCGCCGCCTACGCGCAAGCGCTGAAAGGCGGAGCGTACAACGGCGCGATGGACTGGGCGGGCATTCATCGCCTCGCGGAAGCGGCACAGGGCGACGACCGCTTTGGCGAACGCCGCGAGCTGCTGAAACTGCTGGAAAAAGCGCAGTCGCTCTCTGCGAAGAAATGATGGCAAGCGTAAGGTGGGCGGCAACCCGCCGCCAACGTAGGTACGGTTAGGCGCGCAGCGCCGTAACCGTACATTGGCAAAATATTTTTACCTACAATCGCTGCGCGACGGTGGGCTGAAGCCCACCCTACGAAAGAATGAGAAATTTTCTCACCATAAAGCGCTTGTCGTGCAAAATTTCTCATCATAAGCGCTTAATAGTGGTAAAAAATCACTATTTTTACCATTTTTATGAAAAATCATTAAATCCCCTGTCCGCAAGTTATACTGCCTTTTTCCCAATCTCGGAGATTCCCATGAACGCCCTCGATCAATTCCTCAACGGCTTCGGCATTTTCACCATCATCCTGATTGTTTTCGCGCTTTGGGTCGGTTTCAAGCTGATTACCATCGTCGAGCAGGGGCGCGAATACACCGTGCTGCGTCTTGGCCGCTACCACCGCACCCTCGACCCCGGCTTTCACCTTGTCGTGCCGTTTTGGGAGCGCGTTGGCCACAAAATCAACATGAAAGAACGCGTCCTCGACGTGCCGCGCCAGGAGGTGATCACCAAGGACAACGCGCTGGTGACTGTCGATGGCGTCGTCTTCTTTCAGGTGGTGAACGCCGCCAAGGCCGCCTATGCCGTCGATGATCTCGAAGTGGCGATCATGAACCTTTCCACCACCAATTTGCGCACGGTGATGGGGTCGATGACACTGGACGACCTCTTTTCCGAGCGCGATACCATCAACGTGCGCCTGCTCTCCACCATCGACAAGGCCACCGATCCCTGGGGCGTGAAAGTCACCCGCGTCGAAGTGAAGGACATTTCGCCGCCGCAAGACCTCGTCGCCGCGATGGCGCAGCAGAAAAAGGCGGATCAGCTGAAACGCGCGCAAATTCTCGAAGCGGAAGGGCAGCGTCAGGCGGAAATCCTCCGCGCCGAGGGCGACAAACAGGCGCAAGTGCTGGAAGCGCAGGGCAAGCGCGAAGCGGCGTTTCTTGAAGCGGAAGCGCGCGAGCGTTTGGCGGAAGCGGAAGCGCGCGCCACCCAGCTTGTGTCGCAATCCATTGCCGATGGCGATATTCATGCGATTCAATACTTTGTCGCCCAGGAATATGTGAAAGCGCTGGCCAAATTCGCGGAAAGCGACCAGCAGAAAACCTTTTTCCTGCCCATGGAAGCGAGCGGCATTTTGGGCGCGCTCGGCGGCGTCAGCGAACTCTTGCAGACGCCGAAAACGGAGAAAAAGGGATGATGGCGATCTCCTATTTCTGGCTGGTGGCACCGCTGTATCTGCCGGAACTGCCGCCGCTTGTCATCCTGCCTTTGTAAAGGAAAGTCCATGAAAAAACTGCTGTTATCCCTTGCCTTGGCCGCGACCGCCCACGCTGCCACCCTGCAGGATGCCAAAGATGCCTATCTCGCCGGTCGCCATGACGAAGCCGTCGCCATCTGGCGCGCATTGGCAGAGCAGGGCGACGGCAAGGCGCAATACAACCTCGGCCTCGCGCTGAAAGACGGCAACCGCGACGAAGCGCGGCAATGGCTGGAAAAATCTGCGGCGCAGGGCGTCGCCCCCGCGCAGCTCGAACTCGGGGAAATGCTGCTGTACGGCAAGGACGGCCTCGTCAACCACGCATCGCCCGCGATGCAGGCGCAAGACAGCCCGCCGCCGGAAGATCGCGCACGCGGCATTGCCCTTATCACGCAAGCCGCCGAACAGGGTTTGGCGGAAGCGCAATACCGCCTCGCGCTCAACCACGCAGGCGGCATCGGCGTGGAGAAAAACCTCGATCAATCGCGCGCTTGGCTGGAAAAAGCCGCCGCGCAATTGCATGCGGACGCGCAATACCAGCTCGGCCTCTATTATTTGCAGGAAGAGCGGCAATGCGACAAGGCGCTTTCCTGGCTCACCAGCGCCCATCTTCTCGGTGATTGGGCGGCGGCGGGCGAGATCAGCCGCCTCCACCAGCGCGGTCTCTGCGTCGAAAAAGATGCGGCCAAGGCCAGCGAATGGGAAGCCAAGGCTCTGCGCCAGCAGGAAAAAGCGCTCGGGAAAAAGGAGTAAACATGTTTGAACCCGTCTTCTGGAACTGGCTGATACTGGCCGCCGTTTTCCTCATCGTCGAGGCGTTTACCGTCTCCTTTTTCTTTTTGCTGTGGGCGATGGCGGCGTTCGCCATGGCAGGCCTCACGGCGCTGATGCCCGCCTTGCCGTGGCCGTGGCAGGCGTTGTGGTTCTTCGTGTTTTCCGTCGTCTGCCTTGCCGCGTGGTACGGCATCGCGCGCCACTGGCGCAAAAGCGGCACGCGCGACGAAGCCGCGCAGCTCAACAACCGTGGCCTCGCCCTCATCGGCCGCCAGTTCGTGTTGCAGGAAGCGGTTCACGAGCAATATGGCCGCCTGCAAATCGACGACAGCCTGTGGACGGTGTACAGCCCCGTCGATCTGCCCGCTGGCACGAAAATCCGCATCGCCCGCATCGAGAGTACGACGCTGCATGTGGAGGCGGTGGAGTAAGCGCTTCGTGATGCCGCATGGGCGCGCGTTACGCCCACGCCACGGCTCTTTGAGAAATTTTCTCATCATAAAGCGCTTATAGTGAGAATTTTTTGCACGACAAGCGCTTCAAGGTGGTAAAAAATCACTATTTTTGATGGTCTTTTGAAAATATTAAGCCGGGCATTTGCCCGGCTTTTTTGGTGCTTTATTTGGGGGAGACGAGGATTTTCACCTGGCTTTTTTCCTTGACGAGGGCTTCGAAGCCTTCTTCAACGATGTTTTCGACGGTGATGCGTTTGGTGACGAGTTTGTCTTTGGCAAAGTAGCCTTGCTCCATGAGTTTCAGCACGGCGGGGAAGCAGTCGCGGTAGGCGATGATGCCTTTGACGGTTTTTTCCTTGATGACGATTTCGTTGGGGTGGATGGAGGCTTCGTTTTCCCAGATGCTGACGATGACGCATTCGCCGTCGTTGTGTACGGCTTCGATGGCTTGCTTGAGTACGGGGGCAACGCCGGTGACTTCAAAGGAGACGTCTGCGCCGCCACGGGTGGCGTTTTTGATGGCGTCCACGGCGTTTTCCTTTGCCGGATCAATGACAATCGCGCCCAAGGCTTTGGCTTTGGCCTGGCGTTCGGGCGAGAGTTCGACGGCGTAGATGTCGGTCGCGCCTGCGGCACGCAGCGCTTCGATAATCAGCAGGCCGATGGGGCCGCAGCCGAAGACGGCGGCGGTGTCGCCCGCTTTCAGTTTGCTTTGGCGCACGGCGTAGAGGGCGACGGCGGCGGGTTCGGCAAGCGCGCCTTGTTCGTAGTCCACGCCGTCCGGGAGTTTGTGGCAGAGTTCGCCGTCGACGACGCAGTATTCGGCGAAACCGCCGTCGGCAGCGAGGCCGACGAAGCCGAGGTTGGGGTCGAGGTTGTATTTGCCGCTGAGGCCGTTTTTCGCGAGTATCGGCTCGACGCAGACGCGGTCGCCGACTTTGAGATGGGCAACGTCAGCGCCGACTTCGACGATTTCGCCGGAAAATTCGTGGCCCATGGTGAGCGGGGCTTTTTGGCGGGAGTAGGGGTGTTCGCTTTGCACCGGGATGAAGATGGGACCGCCAAGGTATTCGTGGAGATCGCTGCCGCAGATGCCGGTGTATTTGACGGCGATTTTTACTTGTTGCGGCCGGGTGATGGCGGGGACGGGGATGTCTTCGACGCGGATGTCGCGCTGGCCGTACCAGCGGGCGGCTTTCATGGTCATGTTGAGGCTCCTGTTTTGTGGGGGGAGGTTTGATTGTAGGCGCTTGTGCGGGGGGTTGCAAGGTGTGATGAGAAATTTTCTCATTCCCAAGCGCTTAACGTGAAAAATTTTCTCACACAAAGCGCTTCATGATGGTAAAAAATCACTATTTTTGTTTGTTTTATGGGGTGTCGCGTTGCAGAGTGACGCTGTGGCGTTCGGGGGCGGCGGGGGGTTGCAGGCGGAAGCTGGCGTGGGCGCTGTTTCCCTCGGCGTCGAGGATGCGGATGCGGTAATGGCCGGGGCTGGGCGGTTGGTAGTCGAGTTGCGCCTGGGGGGTGAGGGCGGTGTGGCGTTCGTTGATGAACCAGTGGTAGGGCGGTTTGCCGTGGCGGGCGATGAGTTGCAGGGATGCGCCGGGCGGGAGTTCGAGGAGGCTGCCGTCGGCGGGGCTGGCGATGGCGAAGCGGTCGCGTTCGCCGCTGTGGCGGATGGCGTTGGGCAGGGGGCGCGGGGGGAGGGCGGCGATGGGGTAGGCTTTGGGTGAGGGGTCGGGGAGGCGGTCGATGAGTTCCTGATAGAGGGGAATGAGGCTCTCGCTGCTGTCGAGTTCGCCGGCGAAGCCGCCGTCGGCACGGCCGCGCCAGAGGATGAGGGTGTGGCGGCGGGTGTAGCCGGCGAGCCAGAGGTCGCGCCAGCCGTAGGAGGTGCCGGTTTTCAGGGCGAGGATTTCGCGGCCGTGGCGGATGCTCGCGCTTTTGCGCAGGATGCGGGTGATTTGCTGGCAGGCGGTTTTGCTGGCGAGGGTGGGGGTGTCCTGATGCCAGGTGCAGAGCGCGAGTTCGCGGTAGAGGCGGGCGAGTTCGGCGGGGCGGACGCCGGTGCCGCCGAGGATGAGGGCGGGGCCGGGTTGGGCATGGCGGGCGAAGTGGAGGGGGAGGCCGTGGCGGGCGAGGTGGGATGCGAATTCGCCGGGGTCGAGTTCGAGGAGGAGGCGCACGGCGGGGATGTTGCGCGACAGCGCCAAGGCGTCGGCGAGCGGGATGCGGCCGAGGTAGCGGCCGTCGTAGTTGCTGGGACGCCAGCGGTGTTCGTGGATGGGGGTGTCGTCGATGAGGGTGTCGGGGCGGTAGTGGAAGCGGTTGAAGGCTTCGAGGTAGGCGAAGGGTTTGAGGGTGGAGCCGGGAGAGCGGATGGCGGCGAGGATGTCGACGGCGCCGTGGCGGGGGCGGGAGAAGTAGTCGGCGTTGCCGATGTAGGCGAGGGGTTCGCCGCTTTGGTTGTCGAGGAGGATGGCGGCCAAGGTGGCGCTGGTGTGTTCGTGGGCAAGCGCTTGGTGGAGGCGTTGTTCAAAGGCGTGTTGCAGGCGGGCGTCGAGCGGGGTGTGGCGTTGGTCGCGGTGGCGCTCGCGGTAGTGGCGCGCCAGCGCCGGGAAGGGATACTCGCCGGGACGCACGGCGTCGCGTTGCGCGAGGGCGTGGTCGTGGGCGGGGATGGCGTGGCGTTCGTGGGCGATGGCGAGGACGCGCGCGGCGGCGGCTTGCGCTTTTTCGGGATGTTTCAGGCGATTGGGCGATTGCGGCAGGGCGATGAGCCAGGCGCTTTCGGCGATGGAGAGGGCAGCAGCGGGTTTGCCGAAGTAGTGGCGCGCGGCGGTTTCGATGCCTTCGCGGTTGCCGCCCATGGGGGCGAGGGTGGCGTAGATGGTGAGGATGTCGTCTTTGCTGTAGCGGCGTTCCAGTTGCCAGGCGCGGAAGGCTTCGATGAGTTTGTTTTTCAGGGTGCGCGGGCGCGGTTCGAGGAGGCGCGCGGTTTGCATGGTGAGCGTTGACGCGCCGGAGACGGTGCGGCCGTGGCGCAGGTTTTGCCAGACGGCGCGGAGGATGGCAAGCGGATCGACGCCGTGGTGGCGCTCGAAACGCTGGTCTTCGTAGGCGATGAGCATGGCGCGGTAATGGCGGGGCAGGGCGGTGACGGGCAGGCGGTATTGCTCGTCGCGGGTAAGGCCGATGTGGAGGGGAATGCCGTAGCGGTCGGTGGTGATGGGGGAGAGGTCGTGATAACGCGAGAGGTCGGGCGGGTAGTGATGATCAATGATGCGGGCAAGCGCATGGAGCAGGGCAAGGAGCAACGCCAATTCAATGAGAAATTTTCCCATTTTTAAGCGCTTGTTGTGCGATTTTTTCTCAGCACGAAGCGCTTTGCGTGAGAAATTTTTGCATAAAAAGCGCTTCATGTGATGCCGTGTTCCTGGATTGAATGCGCGTATCTTAGCGCGCTTTGCAGGGCATGGTTGCGCCACAAATAAAAAGCAACAAAAACCTTGTTATCCCTTTTTGCTGAACATCATGTTTATTCATGCAGCAAACAAGGGTTTGCGCGATTTGCCGTGTGGCATCATTGACAGAAACACTATATGTTGTGTTAGATTTCGCACGTCAACACTATATATGGTGGTTTATGGCCATGCTGCGTTTTACCACGGAAAGCATCGTCTGGCAGGAAGTGCCGGGCGAGGTGTCGCTCGCGTTTCTGGTATCCGGCTGCCCGCTGCGTTGCCCTGGCTGCCACAGTGCGGAGAGCTGGCGCTCGCAACTCGGCACACCGCTGACACCGGAATATCTCGGCGCGCGTCTCGCCCAATATCGCGGGCTGATTTCCTGCGTGCTGTTCATGGGCGGCGAGTGGCAGGCGGATGTGCTGCTCGCGCGCTTGCAGCAGGTGCGTGCGGCAGGGCTTGCCACTTGTCTCTACACCGGATTGGAGCAGAACGCATTGCCGCCGCAACTGTTGCCCCATCTCGATTATCTGAAAACAGGGCGCTGGATCGCCGCGCGCGGCGGGCTGGACAGCCCCGATACCAACCAGCGCCTCATTGATTTGCGCAGCGGCGAAATTCTCAATCACTTCTTCTTGCAATCTGTTACCGGAGCCATGCCTTATGATGCGTCTCACCGCTGCGCAACTCGATGACAAACTCGCCTTCATGCGCGATTACATTGCCTCGCCCAACGCTGCCGACGGCTCGACCATGGATGCCAACGCCAATGTGACCCAGAAAAACATCGCGACCATGGAAAACGAGCTACTGAAGGATGTGCTGGTGCAAATCAACCGCGCGCAAGTCTCGGGCAAGATTCGCGAATTATTTGGCGACGACCTCGCGCGCGAATATCTGCGCCAGATTGAGGCGCACGAGATTTATGTGCACGACGAAACCAGCCTGAAGCCCTATTGCGTGTCCGTGACGCTTTATCCCTTTTTGCGCGACGGCCTGACCACGCTTGGCGGCGAATCGCGCGCGCCGGAGCATCTTGCTTCCTTCTGCGGCTCGTTCATCAACCTCGTCTTTGCCATCAGCGCCCAGTTCGCAGGCGCGGTGGCGACCGTCGAATTTCTCACCTATTTCGACCATTTCGCGCGCAAGGATTATGGCGACGATTATCTTGCTACCCACGCCCGCGACATCGAAAACCATCTCCAGCATGTGGTTTACAGCCTCAACCAGCCTGCTGCCGCCCGTGGTTATCAAAGCGTATTCTGGAATATTTCCCTGTATGATCAATATTATTTCGAGGCGATGTTCGCTGGTTTCGTCTTCCCCGATTATGACCGCCCCGACTGGCCAAGCGTCGAACGCCTGCAACGCTTCTTTCTCGACTGGTTCAACCGTGAGCGCGAAAAAGCGGTGCTGACCTTCCCCGTGGTGACCGCCGCGATGCTCAGCGAAAACGGGCAATGCCGCGACCGCGATTTCGCGCGCCACATGGCAGAAGCGATGAGCCAGGGCAGCGCCTTTTTTGTCTACCTCTCCGACAATGCGGATTCGCTGGCTTCCTGTTGCCGTCTGCGCAACGCCATTTCCGACCGCACCTTTTCCTACACTTTGGGCGCGGGCGGCGTCGCCACCGGCTCGATCAACGTCATTACCCTCAACATGAACCGCCTCGAACAGGATGGCCGCGATCTCAAAACAGAAGTGGAAAAAATCCAGCGTTATCAACTGGCGTATCGCGCATTGATGGAAGACTATCTCGCGGCGGGAATGTTGCCCGTCTATGACGCGGGCTATATCAGCCTCGACAAGCAATTCCTGACGCTGGGCATCAACGGCATGGCGGAGGCGGCGGAATCGCGCGGCATTCGCGTCGGCTATCATCGCGAGTACATCGCTTTTGTCCAGGAACGCCTGAAAACGATTTACGACGCCAATCAGGCGGCAAGCGCGCAATACGGCGTGAAATTCAACACTGAATTCGTGCCGGCGGAAAACCTTGGCGTGAAAAACGCGGCGTGGGACAGGGCGGACGGCTACCGCGTCGCGCGCGACTGCTACAACTCCTATTTCTACATTGTCGAGGATGACAGCAGCAACGCGCTCGACAAATTCCTGCTGCATGGCCGCGAACTCGTCGAATGGCTGGACGGCGGCTCGGCGCTGCATTTGAATCTCGACGAGCACCTGAGCGCCGACGGCTATCTTTCGCTGTTCGACATCGCCGCGAAAACCGGCTGCAACTATTTTTGCGTCAATGTTCGCATCACCATCTGCAACGCCTGCCGCCACATCGACAAACGCACCCTGGCGTGTTGCCCCGCCTGCGGTTCATCCGACATCGATTACGGCACGCGCATCATCGGCTATTTGAAGCGCATCTCCGCGTTCAGCGCCGGGCGGCGCAGGGAACATGCGCTGCGCCATTATCATCGTCACCCCCGCGATGCGGCCTGACGTGAACCCTGCAAACCTCGCCGGTTTCACGTGAAACGGGGGAGGAAAAACAGTATGAAAAAACGGGGCTTGCGCCCCGTTTTTTCATGAAACTCCGCTCAAAAACACTGCGCCGGTCGCAGGTTTTGCGGATAGCCGGGAGAAACATCGCAGCGCCATTGCAGGCCGATATTGGGCGCAACATAGCTTTCGAGAATCAGGCTATGGCCTTGCAGATTGTCGGCGGCGTTGTGGTTGAAGGTGAGCTCCAGCGCTTCTTTTGCCGCGTTGAGGCGTACCGTGTAGTGGTCGCTGCCAAAGTCGCGCGAGAGGGTTTCCGGGAAGAAACGGTTGCGGCGCAACTGGCTTTCCACATCATCACGGGCAGCGTGCAATACCGGGACGGCCGCTTCGCTTTGCTTGTTGGCGAGGTAGAGGTTGTAAGCGGGCAAACCGAAAATCACACCGGCAACGCCCACGCCGATGGCAAGCACGGCGAGGATGAGGGTTTTGCCGGAGAAGAGCTTGGCGAGGAAGGAGGGCGGTTTGTTGTAGGCGCGGATTTCCTCTTCGGTGATGTAGGTGCGCGTATCCTTGACCGGGAAATTGCGCTTGCGCTGCGGCTCGGTCAAATATTCGCGCTCGCCGAAATCGAGGAAGCCGCTTTGGTGTTTTTCCGGGATGTCGTCCATGTCGTCATCCATGTCGTGGCCGAAGGCGCTGCGATGCGCTTTTTCCTCGGTGTCAACAATGCGGCGCGGCGTCTCGAAGCTGAAATCGTCGTACAGCTCGGTGGCGGCATTCACTTCCGGCTCGTCTGCCATCGGCGGCGGGGCAGCCGGTTTGGCACGCGGTGCAGGTTCCGGGGCGGGGGCAGCGGTTGCCTCGGCACGCCGGTTGCGCGGCAGCAGGGTTTTCTCGATTTTGTTGAGAATCGCGCTGTAATTGCCTTCGCTGTCAATGGCGCGCATTTTCTGGATGGCGTCCTGGATTTCGCTCGCGGTGGCAGTGGCTTCCAAGCCGAGAATACGGTAATAATTCTGTATCTGTCCCATAAAACATCCTTGAGTCTATTTGGATGAAATTATACTAGATTTCAGCGAAGATGTCGGGAATGTAATTTTTTGTTTATTCGCGGTGTCGTGGACGTTTTTTGTGGCGCACGCGCCACAGGGTAAGCAGGGCGGCAACGGGGATGAGGAAGCTGCTCAGGATGATGCCGAGTACCACTGCGCCGTGCTGGCCGCGCGTGCTGTCGTGGATGTGCACGCTGTACACCGGGCGGAAGGGCTGGCCGTGCACATCGTGCAGGGTGGTTTGGTAGCTGGCCAGGGCGTAATGGCGGTTCGGCCAAAAACGGCTTTGCGTTTGCCAGAGATGGATGCGAATGGCGGCGTTGCCGCTCGCGATGTCCTCGCGGTAATGCCAATCCTTGCCGAGGGCGGCGTGAATGGGCGCGATGAGCGCCGCATCATCCACCTTTGCGGAAAATTGCGTGCCGCAATGTTCGCGCTTGTCCTGGTTATCGCCACGGCTGATGTCGCTCACCCGCAGGATGGCGTGGCCAAGTTCGGCATCGGGTGCGCCGCGCAGCGGAAAGGCTTCACCGCCCGGCGGGATGAAGGTGCAGAGATCAAGCGCGCTGTCGCGCGTTGCCGGCGGTTCGCAGGCAACGAGTGCGGCGCAAAGGGGCAGGGCGGCCAGGCGGCGAAAAGCAGAATATTTCATGGTGTTTTATAGTGGTTTTTTCTCATGAGTAAGCGCTTGACGTGAGAAAATTTCTCGTCATAAGCGCTTATCGGTGAGAAAATTTATCACGTTTTTCGCCAACAATAAAACCCGGCACGGTGCCGGGTTTTATCATCGGGAAGATCATCAGGCAGTAGCAGTTTCCTGCTTGTCGCCAACGGGGTCGTTGCCCGGTTCCCGGTGCATGAGGCCTTTGACCACTTGCAGGCCAAAGGCGGCCGCGCCAATGATGAAGACCACATCGCCAATGGTGCGCACCCAGCGCAGGGTGTGGATGATCGGCGTCTGTTCCACAAATTCCGCGCTGCGCGCCCACCACAGTCCTTCGGTAATCGCGGCGTGCGCCTGAATGAAGCCGATGGGCAGGAGGCTGGTGAAGAGCATCAGCGCAAGGCCGAGATTCAGTGCCCAGAAGGCGGTGAACATCAGTTTGCCGTTCAGGTTCAGGGTCGGGCGGATGTAGCGCAGTACCATGAGGGTGAAACCGATGGCGAGGAAGCCGTAGACGCCGAAGAGGGCGGCATGGCCGTGGTTGGGCGTGGTGTTCAGCCCTTGCAGGTAGTAGAGCGAAATCGGCGGGTTGATGAGGAAGCCGAAAACGCCCGCTCCCAGCATGTTCCAGAAGGAAACGGCGATGAAGCAGGTGAGCGGCCAGCGCATCGGTTTCATCCAGTCGGCCTTGTGTTGCGCCGTCCAGTTTTCAAAGGCTTCGTAACCGAGCAATACCAGCGGCACCACTTCCAGCGCCGAGAACATCGCGCCGATGGCCATGATCGGGGTGGTGGTGCCGGAGAAGTAAAGGTGGTGGAAAGTGCCGGGGATGCCGCCGATGAGGAAGAGCATGGCGGCGAGCAGCGCAGCGGTGGTCGCGGCGCGTTTGCTCACCAGCCCCAGGTTGTAGAAGATGAAGCCGACGGCAGTGGTCGCGAATACTTCAAAGAAGCCTTCCACCCACAGGTGCACCACCCACCAACGCCAGTATTCCATGATGGAAATATGGGTGTGTTCGCCGTAGAACAGCGCCGGGGCGTAGAACACGCCAATCGCGGCAGCAGACATGGTAAAGAGAATCAGCAGGCTCTTGTCGCCGGGTTGACGCAGCGCTGCCCAGATGCCGCGCAGCATCAGGATGAGCCAGAACACCATGCCGATGAAAAGGGCAATCTGCCACAAGCGCCCGATTTCCACGAACTCGTAGCCCTGATGCCCGAGCCAGAAATTGAGTTTCTCGTTCATCCATCCCTTGAGCGCCACGAACTGGCCGAGGAAAGACCCGGCGACGACGACAATCAGCGCCCAGAACAAAATATCCACGCCGAGCTTCTGGAATTTCGGATCATGGCCGCCGTTGATGATCGGCACGAGGAACAACCCGGCGGCGAGGAAACCCGTGGCAATCCAGAAAATCGCCGCCTGGATGTGCCAGGTGCGGGTGAGACTGTAAGGCAGCCAATCGGAAACGGGAATGCCATAGAAATCCTGACCTTCCACCGTGTAATGCGCGGTAAAACCGCCGAGCATCACCTGCACGAAGAACAGCGCCGCCACAATCAGCAAATATTTGCCCAGCGCCTTTTGCGAGGGCGTGAGCTTGATCAGCGTCAACGGATCCTGCGACGGCGTCACCGGCTCCTCATGCTCATGATGCACACAGAACGCCCAAATCCAGATCACCATCCCCACGCCGAAAATCAGGGTCACGACCGAGGCAATCGACCAAATCACATTCTCCGCCGTGGGTTGATTGCCCACCAGCGGCTCATGCGGCCAATTGTTGGTATAGGTCACATCCAGCCCCGGACGATTGGTGGAAGCCGCCCACGCCGACCAGAAGAAGAAAGCATTCAACTTGTCGCGCCGCGCCGCCTCGGGCAGCGTATTCTCCTTCATCGCATACGCCTCGCGCAGCGGCTGCAACGCGGGATCATTGCCGAAAAGACGGTCGTAATACTCGGCTGTGGCGCGAATCGAACGCACGCGATCCTCGGAAAGCGTTACCTTGCCCGATACCGCATCAAACGTATTCGTGCGGAAAGCCTTTTGCGAATCGTAGCGCAAAGTCGCCTGATCACGCTCCGGCAAATCATGGTACGGCTTGCCATATTCACGCATCGCCTGCTGATCCAGCCAGCCCAGCACCTCGCGGTGAATCCAGTCCGCCGTCCAGTCCGGCGCCTGATACGCGCCATGCCCCCAAACCGTCCCCACCGACATCCCGCCGATCGACTGCCATGCCGACTGCCCATCGAGAATATCCTGATAGGTGTAAATCACCTCGCCAGACTCGCTGACAAACTGCATCCCCGCATTGAGCGGAGGACGCTCCTCGTAAACCTCCTTGCCGAAATAGCCGAGCACGAAAAACGCACCCGCCAGAATCACGCCAAGGAGCATCCACAGCCTCTTGTACTCTTTCATAAAACCTCCGGAAAACAAGCAAACAGCAAAATGCTGCCGCCGGATTCTCACAAAAAGGCCGGGCAGCGTCGTTGACAAAAGTCAAAACACAACACATTGAAAAACATAACATTATAAAAAGCACAAAAATAGTCGTTTTTTACCACCATGAAGCGCTTGGCGCGGTAAAAAAATAGCATCAAAAGCGCTTGCCATGATAAAAAAACACCATCAAAAAGCGCTGGATTCGCCCGCCCACATCCATTAGGCTGGCGCTTTTTTTGGAGCAACCATGCACGAACTCACCCTCGCCGCGCGCGACAAAGCCGGCATCTACAGCGAAATCCTCCCGCAAATCGACGCCATCATCAGCGCGGAAAACGACCCCATCGCCAACCTCGCCAACACCGCCGCCATCCTCAAAGAAGCCTTCGGCTGGCTGTGGATCGGCTTCTACCTCGTGCGCGACAATGAACTCGTCCTCGGCCCCTTCCAGGGACCGCTCGCCTGCACCCGCATCGCACACGGACGCGGCGTCTGCGGCCAAGCATGGGCGCAAGGCAAAACCCTCGTCGTTCCCGACGTCAACGCCCACCCGGATCACATCGCCTGCTCCTCGCGCTCGCAATCGGAAATCGTCGTCCCCGTCTTCAACGCCGCAGGCGAAGTGTGCGCCGTACTCGATGCCGACGCCGAACAGCTCGCCGTCTTCGACAACACCGACGCCGACGCGCTAGAGCGCCTCGCCGCCATGCTCACCCGCCGCTGCTTTGCCTGACCGCCCGGGGTTGATGCCATCAGGATTTCCGGACTATGATGAATGCGCAACCATTTTTCGGTTGCCCATCTTGCCGCGCGTCTGACGCGGATGACCATAGAGGAGATTCTTATGAACGACATCCGTCTGTATATGCTGCAATCCGGCTCCCTCAAGTGCAAAGTCCACAACATCAAAATGAATCAGGGCGATGGTGCGGATTATGAAATCCCCGTGCCGTTTTTCCTGATTACCCACCCGCAAGGCCACACCATCATCGACGGCGGCAATGCCGTGGAAGTCGCGGACGATCCACGCGGCTGGTGGGGCGGCATTTGCGACGTCTATTGGCCGGTGCTGAAAAAAGAAGAAGGCTGCATTGAGCAATTGCAAGCGCTGGGCATCAACCCTGCTGATGTGCGCTATGTGCTGCAATCGCATCTGCATCTCGACCACACCGGCGCGATTGGCCGCTTCCCCAATGCCACCCACATCGTGCAGCGCCGCGAATATGAATATGCATTCACGCCCGACTGGTTCGCCGCAGGCGGCTATATCCGCAAGGATTTTGACCGCCCCGGTCTGAAGTGGCAGTTCCTCGAAGGTGATGTCGACGATTATTACGACGTCTATGGCGACGGCGTCCTCACCACGATTTTCACCCCCGGCCATGCCCCGGGACACCAATCCTTCCTCGTGCGCCTGCCCCACAGC
Source organism: Cardiobacteriaceae bacterium (assembly GCA_030532785.1). Lineage (GTDB taxonomy): Bacteria > Pseudomonadota > Gammaproteobacteria > Cardiobacteriales > Cardiobacteriaceae > JAUMXB01. The sequence continues at coordinate 13,035 of JAUNKJ010000003.1, read as the reverse complement.
CAGCCCATCCTGCTCACCATCGACGCCGCCTATACCCTTGACCACTGGGAAGAAAAAGCGCTTCCCGGCTTCCTGGCCTCCACGATAGACACCGTGCGTTCCGTGCAGAAACTGCGCCACATCGCCGAGCGCCATCAGGCCATGGTCGTGACCGGCCACGATCCCGATGCCTGGGCGACCTTCAAAAAAGCGCCGGATTACTACGCATAAGGGGTTAGCCATGGTCAAAACCACCTTTGTCAGCCGTTGCCACACCGGCTGGGGCAGCCTTGCCGTGCTGCCCGAAGAAGCGCAACGCCTCGGGATGCACAACGTGCTGCTCTTGAGCGACCCATTCCTGAAGCACAACGGCATGGCGGCGCGCGTTGCCACGCTGCTTGCCGATGCGGGCATCAACTGCGTGATTCACGACAAAATCGCTGCTGAACCGCCGCTCGCGCTCGCGGAAAGCCTCGTCGATTTCACCCGCGCGCAACAGGTCGATGGCGTCATCGGCCTTGGCGGCGGCAGTGCGCTCGATCTCGCCAAACTCGCCGCCGTCTTCGCGATGCAGGATGGCAAAGTCGGCGATTTCCTCAACCTTTCCGGGACGCGCCAACTGGAAAAACGCGGCCTGCCGAGCATCCTCATCCCCACCACTGCCGGTACCGGCTCGGAAGTCACCAACATCGCCGTACTCGCCCTGGAAACGAGCAAAGACGTGATTGCCCACGACTTTCTCCTCCCCGACGTGGCCATCGTCGATCCCGAGCTGACCGTATCCGTACCGGCGCGCGTCACCGCCGCCACCGGCATCGACGCCCTGACCCACGCCATCGAATCCTATCTCTCCGTCCTCGCCAACCCGGTGACCGAAGCGCTCTCCCTGCAAGCCATACGCCTCATCGCCGCCTCACTGCGCACCGCCGTGCATCGCGGCGATGACCAGGCGGCGCGCGAAGCCATGAGCTACGGCAGCTTCCTCGCCGGCATCGCCTTCTTCAACGCCGGGGTCGCAGGCGTCCACGCGCTCGCCTATCCACTCGGCGGACAATTCCATCTGGCGCACGGCGAATCCAACGCCGTCCTCCTGCCCTATGTGATGGCGCACATCCGCCCGTCCTGCGAGAAAAAACTCAAAGATATTTACGAGGCCATGGGCTTTTCCGCCGCGCAACTCTCGCAGGAAGCAGCGGCGCAGCGCTGCATCGCCGCGCTGGAACAGCTCGTTGCCGACGTCGGCATCCCCGGCAGCCTGCAGGATTTCAACATCCCGGAAAGCGCGCTCGCCACGCTCACCGCCGATGCCTGCCAGCAAACCCGCCTGCTCGCACGCAGCCCCATGCCGCTGCACGAAGCGGACATCGCTGCCATCTACCGTGCCGCCTGGCAAGGGCGATGAGCCACGCATTCATGCAAAAGCGACACTTCGGCAAGCACATTTCACCAAGCGTACTGAGCTTGTCGAAGTGCGCTCGGCGCACATCAGGATTTAAGCAATGACACTGAATGAGAAATTTTCTCATCATAAAGCGCTTATCGTGCGAAAATTTCTCACGGCAAGCGCTTCATCATGGTAAAAAACCACCATAAAACAGCAAAACATGGGGTATCTATGTTATTGAAACAACAGCATTACATCAACGGCGCATGGCAAGGCACGCCCACCCTTGCCGTACACAATCCGGCGACGGGGGAAGTGATCGGCCATATCGCCAACGGCGGCGCGGCGGAAGCGGAACAGGCCATCCACGCCGCCGCTGCCGCATTGCCCGCATGGCGCGCGCAAACGGCCAAGGCGCGCAGCAAACTTCTGCGCCGCTGGTACGACCTCATCATCGAACACCAGGACGCGCTCGCCGAACTCCTCACCCGCGAACAGGGCAAGCCGCTCGCCGAGGCACGCGGCGAAATCGCCTATGGCGCTGCCTACATCGAATGGTATGCCGAAGAAGCGAAGCGCGTGTACGGCGAAACCATTCCTGCCGCCAGTCCGAACCAGAAAATCCTCGTGCAAAAACAGCCGGTCGGCGTCTGTGCCGCGATCACCCCGTGGAATTTCCCCAACGCGATGATCACTCGCAAGGCCGCGCCCGCGCTTGCCGCCGGTTGCACCTTCGTCATCCGTCCTGCCTCACAAACGCCGTTCTCCGCGCTGGCGCTCGCCGTCCTCGCCGACGCAGCGGGCATCCCGCCCGGCGTCTTCAACGTCATCACCGGCGACGCGCCCACCATCGGCAAAGTCTTTACCGAAAACGACACCGTGCGCAAATTCAGCTTCACCGGCTCGACTGAAACCGGCCGCCTCCTCATGCGCCAATGCGCCTCCACCATCAAGAAAATCTCCCTCGAACTGGGCGGCAACGCGCCCTTCATCGTCTTTGACGACGCCGACCTCGACGCCGCCGTTGCCGGAGCCATATTGAGCAAATTCAGAAACGCCGGGCAAACCTGCGTCTGCGCCAACCGCTTCTATGTGCAAAGCGGCGTTTACGACGCCTTTGTCGCCAAACTCGTGGCCGCCATGGAAAAACTCAATGTCGGCAATGGCCTGGACGAAAACATCCACATCGGCCCGCTGATCGACGCCGCCGCGCGTGCCAAAGTGCAATCCTTTATCGACGACGCCACGGCGCACGGTGCCAGCGTCCTCGGTGGTGGCACCCATCCCGCAGGCGAACATTTCATGCAGCCCGCCGTCATCCGCGATGCCAGCGCCGCGATGCGCGTCGCGCGCGAAGAAATCTTCGGGCCGCTCGCCCCCGTCTTCCGCTTCGACACGGAAGAAGCAGCCATCGCCGCCGCCAATGCCACCGAATACGGGCTTGCCGCCTACTTCTACGCGCGCGACATTGGCCGCATCCACCGCGTCCTCGACGCGCTGGAATACGGCATGATCGGCGTCAACAGCGGCATCCTCTCCAACGAAGCCGCACCGTTCGGCGGCGTCAAACAATCCGGCCTCGGCCGCGAAGGCGGCCGCCAAGGCATTGAAGATTATCTGGAAAGCAAATATTGCCTGATCCAGTATTGACAAGAATGATGTAGCATTCCATTTTTAAGCAAAAAATGGTTGATTTTTATCATGATAAAGCGCTTATCGTGGAAATTTTTCTCACGATAAGCGCTTAGGAATGAGAAAAAATACCACAATACCGTAGGGCGGGTGTCAACCCACCGTTACTGGCGGATTTCTTCTACACAAACAACAACTCGCACTCGCCGTGCTGCGCCCAATATTGCTGTTCTTCCTGCAAATCGGCGACGGTGAGCGGTCGCGCGTCAAGATAGCCGGGCGGGAACGACAATATCCAGCGCTTGCCCTGCACCGCGAGGCGCGGATAGTCGCTCTCCACAAGCGGCGCGCGCGCGCGGCAGATGAGGATGGCCAAGCGCAAGCAGCGCAGGTATTGCCAGAGAAAGGGATGATGCTCGCCGGGAAGGGCGTCGAAATGCTTGGCGGAGAGCTTTTTGCGCTGGCCTTTGACGAGCAGCGCCATCATCTGCTGCATCAGGCGCGAAAAGCCGGGCATGTCCGCATTTTCCAGCAGATAGGCACCGTGAACATGCTGCTTGCTGTGGGAGACGGCAAGGCCAATTTCATGTAAATCCGCAACATGCGCCAAGAGCGGCGCAAAGCGCGGCGCGGCGAGATCGGGCAATGACTGTTGCAGGGCGAGCGCCAGCGCTTTGACGCGCGCCGCCTGTTTGCCCGCAATATTGAAGCGGGTGATGAAGGTGGCGACGGTGGCATCGCGCTCGTCGCGGCTGTTGCTGCGCCCCATGAGGTCGAGGATGACGCCCTCGCGCAGCGCCTGCTGCGACACCAGCGCGCGGTCTATGCCCAAATGCTCGAAAAGGCTCGCGAAAATGCACACGCCCCCGGCAAAGCCAAAGGCGCGTTCTTCGGCGACGCCGAGCGCGGCAGGCAGACGTTTGCCTTCGCCGATGTCTTCGAGACGCTCAAGAAGCGCTTCGAGTTGTGCGGCGCTAACGCCTTCACCCCCCAGAATTTTTTCCACGGCCTTGGCGGTGCCGGAAGAAAGAATCACGCGCTCGAAGCCCTGTTTGCGAATCTGGCGGATGAACGGCTCCACCATTTGTCCTGCGTGTTTTTGTGCCTTCTTGATCGCCTGCCGCGTGATTTTCCCCTTGGGGAAAAACTGCTGCGCCATATTGGCGCAGCCCATTTTCAGCGAGCGCAGAAATACCGGCGCATGGCCGTCGCCAACGATGATTTCCGTGGAACCGCCGCCGACGTCGATCACCAGATTCCTGTCCTTGAAATGATTGTGCGCGGTAATGCCGAGATAAATGAGGCGCGCCTCTTCCTCGCCGGAAATGATCTCGATGGGAAAGCCGAGCGCCGCCTCGCCCGCGCGCAGAAAATCCGCGCCGTTTTCCGCGACGCGCAAAGTGTTGGTCGCGACCACGCGCACATGTTCGCGCGGAATATCGCGCAGAATTTCAGACATCTGCGTCAGCGCCGCCAAACCGCGCGCCATGCTCTCCGCGCTGAGAAAACCATCTTCCCCAAGCCCTTCGCCGAGGCGCACCATATGCTTGACGGCATCCACCGTCTGCATACTCGCGCCATCCTCGCGGATCACCAGCAAATGGAAACTGTTCGACCCCAGATCAAGGGCGGCATAAAAAGGATTCATGGGCGCTCCGCAACGGCAATGATGCCGACAAAATTCGACCAGTGAAACGTACCACTTTTGCCCTTGACGAACCAGTCGGAAATGCTGCCGTCGAGATAAAGGGCGTTATGGCAGCCGAAGGAAGAAAGCGCCTCGGCAAGGCGATAAAAACTCGGCCATTCAACGTCATAACTCAGCGTCATCAGAAAGAGCAGCTCGCCCTTTTTCGTGGTGCACACCGCATTGCGCTTGTAGGGGCTCGACAGATTTTTCACGAAACGCGAATTGATCTTGCCGTCAATCAACAACATCGGCCCGGACTGCACTGCGTAATCGACACGCGCCTGGCGCTTGGCGAATGCCGCCGTCGTCTCCACCCGCGCCTTGCCCCTGGTCACGGAAAACACGCCATTGGGCTGAATATGAAAATTGCCGCTGCCCTTGTTGCGGTTGAGCGCGATGAGCGTTTCCCCCTTTTCCACCCAAAGCCCGGCAGGGGTATGCGCCGTGGTGAAAATCCCGGCATTCATCAGCATCAACGGCACCTTGCCCTCGGCCTTCACTGCGGAAAACGCCGCGCCCAAACTGCGCAACGCCTTGCCTTCGCCATCGCGCCACAGCAGTGACACGTTTTCAGGACGCGCCTTGACGATGCCGTAACGCACGCCCTGATAATCCGCCTCGGCGTAAAACGCACTGTCGCCGAGCGGCGTGAAATCCAGCGCCCGGGCAACCGTGGCGAAGAGGAACAAAGAAGAAAGCAGGGGTTTCAGCATGGTGTTTTTTTCTCATCAGGAAGCGCTTGCCATGAAAAATTTTATCACGAAAAGCGCTTCGCAATGGTAAAAAACCACTATTTTAGATGATATTTTAGAGAGGTTTTGTGGCTGTTTTTGTAGGGTGTGTCGACGTTGCCGTCATCCTACGTTTGCTTTTCTCTGCTGAGGTAACGGCGATGCTTTGCCCCAACCGACAATCGTTTTGATGATTTTTCATAGCCGTAGGATGGGCGTAAGCCCATGCGGTATCGCGAAGCGATTTGTAGGTACGGTTAGCGCCAAAGGCGCGTAACCGTACAGAAAAATATTTTGAAAATGTACGGTTACGGCGCTACGCGCCTAACCGTACCTACGTTGCCTTGGTATCGTAGGGTGGGTGTCAACCCACCGTTACTGTAGGTCGGCCACTTTGTGGCCGACATCAAATAAATGATGCGTCAAATCATCATCTCTGTGCGGCATTGCCCAGATTCGTAGGCTGGGTTAGCGGCAACGCCGCGTAACCCAGCGCGATATTCGAAGCCTTTGCTGGGTTACGTTGCTACGCAACTAACCCAGCCTACAACCTACCCATCTTATAGATGATTAACGACGTTTTTTGTTGTTTTCATAAGATTTTTTGATAACTTCAAATAATACGTGTCCAACGGTGTTTTTTGTAATAGGACTGAATCTGTCCCACGCTCTTTCTTCATTGAATAGATAGTTAATGACTTTTGAATTTTCATTGTAATACCATTGAATAATGGAAAGGCTTTTTTCCTCTTCACAGTTGTAATAAGATAGATCCATGATTTCATATACCAATTCTTTTTCCTCTGTTGTAAGAGAGGTTTCATAAAAATAGGGATCCTTGTTTTGAATCAATGTCCAGGCTTGCAAGACTTTTATTTTTTCTGAGTTATCTAATGAAATTTCTATTTCTTTAACGCTTTTTCTTTCTAAAAACATTATATAGTCAGGATTGTTTTCAATAATGATCAAATCTTCTGCTTCTGGTGGTGTGGGCATATCAGACATTATTTCCTCCCGAGCATTTATGCCAATTTGATGTTAAAACTTCGTGCCAACGTATTGGTGGGCTAAAGCCCACCCTACGGATGCCGTGAGAAATTTTATCATTGATAAGCGCTTTCTGTGAGAAGTTTTCCCACGGTAAGCGCTTCATGATGGCAAAAAATCACTATTTTTGACCATTTCATAACATACAAGTCGCAAACAAAAAACCGCCCGCAGGCGGTTTTTTGTTTGCCAAGAGACGCGCTTAGCCTTGTTTTTCGCGCAGGATTTTCGCGGCTTGCACCATGTTCGCGAGTGCGGCTTTGGTTTCCGGCCAGGCGCGGGTTTTGAGGCCGCAGTCGGGGTTGACCCACAGGCGTTCTTTGGGGATGCGTTTCAGCGCTTTTTCCATCAAATCGACCATGGCTTCCACGCTGGGGACGTTGGGCGAGTGGATGTCGTAGACGCCGGGGCCGATTTCGTTGGGGTATTTGAAGGTGTCGAAGGCTTCGAGCAGTTCCATGTCGGAGCGCGAGGTTTCGATGGTGATGACGTCGGCGTCGAGGTCGGCGATGGCTTGCATGATGTCGTTGAATTCGCTGTAGCACATGTGGGTGTGGATTTGCGTTTCGTCGGCGACACCGTTGGCGCTGATGCGGAAGGCGCGCACCGCCCAGTCGAGGTAGGCTTGCCATTCGTCGCGTTTCAGCGGCAGGCCTTCGCGCAGCGCGGGTTCGTCGATTTGGATGACGGTGAGGCCTGCTTTTTCAAGGTCTTGCACTTCGTCACGGATGGCGAGCGCGATTTGCAGGCAGGTGTCGGCGCGCGGTTGGTCGTCACGCACGAAGGACCAGTTCAAGATGGTGACGGGGCCGGTGAGCATGGCTTTCATTTTGCGCCCGGTGAGCGATTGCGCGTATTGGCTCCAGGGGACGGTCATGGCTTTGGGGCGGGAGACGTCGCCGAAGATGATGGGCGGTTTGACGCAGCGCGAGCCGTAGGATTGCACCCAGGCGAAGCGGGTGAAGACGTAGCCGTCGAGTTGTTCGCCGAAGTATTCGACCATGTCGTTGCGCTCGGCTTCGCCGTGGACGAGGACGTCGATGCCGAGTTCCTGCTGGATGGCGACGCAGTTGTCGATGTCGGCGCGCATGGCGGCGATGTAGTCGGCTTCCGACAGGGTGCCTTTGCGGAAGTCGCTGCGGTATTTGCGGATTTCAGCCGTTTGCGGGAAGGAGCCGATGGTGGTGGTGGGGAAAAGCGGCAGTTTCAGCGCATCGTGCTGTTTTTTCGCGCGTTCGGCGTAGGGAGACTGGCGGTCGGCCATGTCGGCGGTCACGGCGTTGACGCGCTCGGCGACTTGGGCGTTGTGGACGCGCGGCGAGTTTTTGCGGCTCTCGATGGCTTTGGCGTTGGCATCCAGTTCCGCCTTGACGCTGGCGCGGCCGTCGTTGAGCGCTTTTTTCAGGATGCGCAGTTCGTCGAGTTTTTGTTTGGCAAAGGCGAACCACGATTTGATTTCGGGGTCGAGTTCGTCTTCCTGCTCGAGGTCGACGGGAACGTGGAGCAGCGAGGAGGAAGGCGCAATCCACAGACGGTCGCCCAGGCGCTCGGCAATCGGCTCCAGCAAATCGAGAATGCGGTTCAAATCCGCTTTCCAGATGTTGCGACCGTCGATGACGCCGAGCGACAGCACCTTGGTTTCCGGCAGCCAATCAACAAGTTGGTTCACTTCTTTCGCCGCATTGACGACGTCCAAATGCACGCCGTTCACCGGCACATCGCGCACCAGATCAAGGTTATCCGCAAGGCTGGAGAAATAGGTGGCGAGGAGAATCTTGGGCGCGGTGCGCTGCAATTCGTGGTACGCGGTTTTGAAGGCGTGACGCCAATCCTGATTGAGGGTAGTCACGAGGCAAGGCTCATCGATTTGCACCCATTCGGCTCCGGCGGCGGCGAGGCGGTTGAGCAAATCGTCATAGACCGGCAGCAGCTTTTCGAGCAAATCCAGACGGTTGGAATCATCCTTTTCCTTGCCGAGCCAGAGATAAGTCACGGGGCCGACAATCACCGGCTTGAAGGCAACGCCCGCCGCTTTCGCTTCTTCAATTTGATCAAGCAAGCGCTTGGGATTCAAGGTAAAAGTGGTGCCTTTGCTGAACTCGGGGACGATGTAGTGATAATTGCTGTTAAACCATTTGGTCATGTCGCTCGCAGCCACCCCGCCCGCGTTTTGGTCAATCGGGCTGCGGCCGCGCGCGGTGCGGAAAAAGGCATCGAGCTCATCGCCGCCGCCCTCATAAGCGCGCCTGGGCAGATTGCCCAGCGTCTGGCTCATGTCAAGAACATGATCATAAAGGGTAAAATCGCCCACCGGCACCAAATCCAGCCCCGCCTGATCCTGCCAATGGCGCGCACGCAGCGCCTTGGCCACCGCGAGGAGTTCATCAGCGCTCTTTTCGCCTTTCCAGTAAGCCTCTTGCGCGAATTTCAGCTCGCGTTTCGCCCCCACGCGCGGGAAGCCCAGGTTATGAATCTTGGTCATGATGATGTCCTGTCAGATGAAGAAAGCGCACATCTTACGGCAAAGGAAAAATGAACGATAATGGTAAATCTGCATTGTTTCATGAATGTTATTCATGAGTTTGGCTTGCAGGGTGTGGTGGGAAATTTTCTCATCATGAAGCGCTTATGATGAGAAAATTTCTCACACAAAGCGCTTCATCATGGTAAAAAACAAACAAAAAATAACAATAAATGTTTACTGCACATGCAATTCGATGCTTTTGCCGGTCTTCGCCAACATCATCACCAAGGCATCGAGGGTGAATTTGCCGGTTTTCATATTGACGACATCGGAGACGCGCGGGCGGCTGATACCGAGGATTTGCGCGGCGTCGGCCTGTTTGAGGCCGTTGTCGGCGATCCAGTCGCCCACGCAGTGCATAAGGGTGAGTTTGGCCTGAATGACGGCTTCGCTCGCGGCCTTGAGGCGCGCAGCTTCTTCCTCGGCAAAACCGAGGTCAGCGAAGACGTTGCCGCCCGGCGGGGTGATGTGGCTGGTGTGCGTTTCAATTTTCATCGTCCAACTCCTTGCGCAGTGCCTGATATTGCGCCTTGATGATGGCAATATCGCGACGCGCGGTTGCCTGGGTTTTCTTTTGGAAGGCGTGCAATACGAAAATTGCCCGTGCGAATTTGGCGACGTATACGACGCGGTAAGCGCCATCCGGCAGTTTTTTGCGCAATTCCATGATGCCACTGCCCAGATTTTGCATGGGTTTCCAGTCTGTGGGTTCGAGGCCGTGCTGGATGGCGTGCAGTTCGAAGCCAAAGTGGCGAATGGCTTGTTCGGGGAAGGTCTTCAGGTCTTCCAGTGAGCTGCCGCGCCATTCCAAGGGTTTTTCACGGGGCATTTTCATGTATCAAATTTTATACGCGCAGGTGAAGATCTGTCAAAAGGATGTGGTATTTCATTCGTGAGAAAATTTACCGCAACAAAGCGCTTATGATGAGAAATTTTCTCACCATAAGCGCTTATTGATGGGAAAAATACAATTGAAATTAAAAAATAATGAGAAATCGTATTTTTACATGTGGTATTTCGCGGCAAAACACGCCACGCACAAAAAAGCATTGCTAAGTGCCGCCGTTGCTCTTATATTTTGCCCATCCCGTCTTCGGGATAATCCCAAAACATTCAAGGAAAAACTCATGAAGAAAATCTTCCTTAGCACACTGGCCCTGGCTGTTGCAAGTGCGCTGGCGTCCCCCCCCCCCGCAAGCGTCGCGGATTTTGACATAGAAGGCTTCAAGCTCGGGATGAGCGAAAAAGAAGCCATCGCCTTGTTAAAAGAAAAATGCACAAACGGCAATTTCGACGTCGAGAGCAAAAAAGCAAGAGGCTATGACGTCGTGCACAGCAAACAATTTTACTGTCGGAGAATCGATACCAAAGAAGATATCAATTTAATTGTTCACGACAAGGTTGATGTCATTATCAGTGAAAGAAACATTGATTATCCTGATAATTTGCCTGATACAGATAAAAAAACATTTCTTGAAAATATCTACGCAAAACTATTGGAAAAATACGGCACGCCCACCCATGAAGCTCCTAAAGGAAAGGATTCCAAAATTGACTATATTAATGGTGATTTCGATATCGCAGCCTGCTGGGGCGATTGTTCCTTAGAAAAAGGTTATTCTTATACCTTACATGCCGGTAAAGATTTATTTGCGGCAGGAGGTGTGGATAACGCTGGGCCATGGGCTAGAATTCATCGTGTTTTGGCAGACCCCAAAGCCGTTAAGGCCGCAGATGAGGCTTTTGAAAAAGCGATAGAAGCGGCAAAAAATCAAGAAGCCGAAGCCGCCAAGCAGCAAGCACAACAGGCCACGGAAAACATCAAATTCTGAAGTTGGGAAAATGCTCAGACAAAAGCCGGACAAATGTCCGGCTTTTGTCGTTTATGGCACATGCAATTCGATGCTTTTGCCGGTCTTTGCCAGCATCATCGAACAGAGGTAAATCCGTAGGTTGGGGTTCGCTGCGCTCACCACCAACCTACAATCCTGTCCTGCGGGCAAGCGGTGGGTTAACACCCACCCTACGGATTCGACGTTGTATTCGGGGCGAACGTTGCAGGCAACGTCCCTGCTATCGCTGCGCGACGGTGGGTTCCGATGCCCCCCCTTACGTTTGCCACAAGCGTCTTTCGGCTGGCGCAATTCGCTTGCGTATCGATATGGTGGTTTTTTCTCATCATCAAGCGCTTATCGTGATAAATTTTCTCACGCAAAACGCTTCACGATGGGAAAAAATGATTATTTCATTATATTTTATGTTTTTTTGACGGTCGCGATGATGCTTGTCCATAATAATAGTTAATAATTATTGGGAGAATCTCATGCCGACCAGTGTTGCCCTGGGCAATCATTTTGAAACCTTCGTCCGCGAGCAAGTGCAAAGCGGGCGCTTTAACAACGCCAGCGAAGTGGTGCGCGCCGGGTTGCGTTTGCTTGAGGAACAGGAAATACGCAGGCAGGCGGAACTCGATGCCTTGCGCCATGCGATTGCTGCCGGGCAGGCGAGCGGCACGGGCAGGGATGCAGATGCCGTGTTCGCGCGTTTGGAAAACAAGTATGCGGACAAGGTATCGCGTTGATGCAGCTGTTTTTTAGTCCGCTTGCCGAGGCGGATTTGGAGAGCATTGCCGATTACATCGCCGAGGATCAGCCAGCCAATGCCTTGCGCTTTGTGCGCGAATTGCGCGAGCAATGCCGCCGCATTGCGGACAATCCCCTCGCTTGGCGCTTGCGCCCCGAACTGGCCGACAATATTCGCGCCTGCCCTTTTCGCCGCTATGTCATTTTTTTCGAATATGGCGACGATGGGATACGCATCGTGCGGATTTTGCATGGCGCGCGCGATATGTCTGACATGGGTTTTGAAGACTTGTAGGGTGAGGGCGGATCTCATGCGGTTTATGGATATTTTGTTACCGCATGGGCTTACGCCCATCCTACAATATGATTATTTTTCTCATCATGAAGCGCTTTTTGCGATAAATTTTCTCACGATAAGCGCTTGATGTTGGTAAAAATCGGTTATTTTTCTCTGTTTTTTGTTATTGCGTTTTGACGAATATTTCCACGCGGCGGTTGAGTTGGCGGTTGGCGGGGGAGTCTTTGCCGTCGATGTCGTTGGGGGCGACGGGTTGGCTTTCGCCGTAGCCACGGGCGTGGATGTTTTCGATGCCGGTGCGTTGTTTGAGGTCGGCGAGGACGCTTTGTGCGCGTTTTTCCGAGAGGGTTTGGTTGTATTCGTCGGTGCCTTTGCTGTCGGTGTGGCCACGGATTTCGAGGTGTTCGGCGCGGATGTCCGCGAGGGCTTTGCCTAAAATTTCAAGGGTTTGCAGGGCGTCGGGGCGCAGGTGGTATTTGTCGAAGTCGAAGAGGATGCTGTCGTCGAGGGTGATGAGGTAGCCGCAGATGTCGCCGGGGACGGTGAAGGGGCGGAAGAGGTCGAAGCTGCCGACTTTGGGCGCGGGCGGCCACGGGGGCATGGCGACGGTTGTTGCCGGGATGCCGTGGCTGCCTGTGCCGTCGCCGTGGTTTTTCTGGCGTTGTGTGCCGATCCATTCGCCGCTGCCGTCGGCTTTGATGCGGATGATGTTGCCGCCGTTGATCCATTCGCCTGCGCCGTCGGGCTGGATGCGGATGATGTGGGTGCCGCTGATCCATTCGCCGCCGCCTTGGCCGTCGATGGTGATTTTGCCTTCGGGGCCGATGTAGGTGCCGCTGCCGTCGGCTTCGACTTTGATTTTGATGGCGTATTGGTCGTAGCTGCGCAGGAGTTCGCCGGAGCCGTCGGCGTTGACTTTGAGGCGGGCGTTGGCGGTGAGCATTTCGCCTGCGCCGTCTTTGCCGATGTTGAGGAGGCTGCCGGGTTTGAGTTGGCGGACGCCGTGTTCGTCGCGTGTTTGCAGGAGGTTGGGGGTGATTAGGGTGCCGTTGTCGCAGCGGGCGATGTCGACGCGCAGGCCGCTGCCGGGTTGGAAGGCGAGGGGGGCGCGGGTTTCGAAGGCGATTTGTTCGGGGGTTTTGTCGAGGATGTCGGGGATGAGGATGGG
>JAUNKJ010000154.1 GCA_030532785.1 Cardiobacteriaceae bacterium | reverse complement strand
TTCGTTTTCAACACCCCCACCCTGTCCCTCCCCCGCAAGCAGGGGAGGGGAATGGTTTGTCATTTCATAGAAAATTTTGAGAGATCATTCAAGCATGATCGTTGTTTTATCCCGAACCCAGGTTATTCACGGAAAAAATCAGAACACCAGCAAGAACACAAGACAAGCAGCGGCGGAGACGATGGCGGCGGCGGGGATGGTGATGATCCAGGCCAGCGCGATGGGTTTCATCAATTGCCAGTTGGCGTTGCGGTTGACGACGCCGATGCCGAGTACCGCGCCGATGAGGATGTGGGTGCTGGATACCGGCAGGCCGAAGGAAGAGGCGACGAGTACCACGAGGGCGGCGGCGAGTTCTGCGGTGAAGCCCGAGGCGGGACTCATTTCCGCGAGATGGGTGCCGACGGTGGCGATGACTTCCTTGCCGATGAACCAGAGACCAGCGATGAGGGCGACGCCGAAGGCGAGCAGGGCAGGGAAGGGGATGACGGCGCTGGCCTGCACGCTGCCGGTGCGCAACACGTCGAGAATCGCGGCGAAGGGGCCGATGGCGTTGGCGATGTCGTTGGAGCCGTGGCTGAAGGCGAAGCAGGAGGCGGTAAGCACCTGCATCCAGCTGAACATCACATAGGTGGCGCGGCTGATTTCATAGCTGCGGAAGCGCTTGGCAACGCGGTAGGCGACGAACCACATGCCGAGCCCGATGGCGGCGAAAATCAGCGCGTACTGGCTGTGGCTCAAATCAAGATTGAGGTTTTTCAGCCCCTTGAAGATCACCATGTAGGAGATGATCATCGCGGCGATGGCGGCGAGCAGCGGCATGTAAACGCGCAGCACGCGGCGGGCGATGTCGCGCTCTTCCGGGTTTTCCTGGATATCCTGCGCCGTTTCCCCGCGCAGCATGGCGTAGAGGAGGACAAGGCGCTCGCTCAGTTTCTGGTGTACCACCGGTTGCGGACGTTCGCCGCGTTTTTGCGGGCGCATGGCGCGCACCCGGCGCGCGTAAGTGCCGTGTTCGGCGATGTCGCCGTGCATCAGGATATGCTTTTTGATAAGGCTGAAAATCGCAAACGACATCAGCCCGCCCATCACCGGCGACAGCACCCACGACACCGCAATCTGCCCGATCTGCCCCCATTGCACAATGCCGAACGGATCGGACGCCTCCAGCATGATGCCCAGCGCCAGCGACGCCCCGACAATCGCGCCGATGATGGAATGCGTGGTCGACACCGGCCAGCCTTTTTTCGTGGCAAAAAGCAGCCACGCGGCGGCGGCGATCAGCGCACTCATCATGATATAGACGAATTCCATCGGCGCGATCGGCATCGCGTCGAGATCGACGATGCCGCTGCGGATGGTGTTTGTCACTTCGCCACCGGCGATCAACGCGCCGCTCACTTCAAAAACGGCTGCGACAGCAAGCGCTTGCGGAATCGACAGCGTCCCCGCGCCCACGGACGTGCCAAAAGAATTGGCGACATCATTGCCGCCAATATTGAACCCCATGAACAGCCCGAACAGCGCCGCAAGCATGAACACAAACGGCGCGTTGTAAAACGTGTAACCCAGCCCCCAATAGATGAAAAGCGCGACCACGGCAAACAGCATTGCAGCGGCGTAGGTATTGAAATGGCAAAGGAAATGGTTTTTTGAAGTACTCATGTGGAGATCATGCGCCCATGCTGGCAGCCCGGGTCGGGCCGGAATCGGAGCAAATTTTAGTGCCTGTGCCGCAAATGGCAAACATTGCAGGCGAAAAATTTAAAAAATGTTTATCAAATCCGGGCGTGGAATCCTGCAAAACCCTGTATGCGTAGTAATAAATCCGCCATGCGCCCGGCGGAAAAAATTCCCGAATGATGATAAATCTCATGAATTTCAAAAATATAATAAAAATAGTCATTTTTTACCATCACGAAGCGCTTGCTGCGGTAAAAAACGCATATTGAAGCGCTTATAAATGAGAAAATTTACCATTACCGCTGCGGCGGCGTTTCCCGGTGGCGATGTGGCGATAGCGGGACGGGACCCGCGAAAAATGGCATAGACAACAGCTCGGGATAAGGAAAGTGGATACGTCCACGGATATAGCATTGTTCCTCAAACAGTTCCTTCCCCCGCTTGCGGGGGAAGGTTAGGATGGGGGTGTAAAATGCGCAGCATTTTTTACGGCTATGGAATGAAAACTTCGTTTTCAACACCCCCACCCTGTCCCTCCCCCGCAAGCAGGGGAGGGGAATGTTTTGTCATTTCATAGAAAAGCTGGAGAAATCATTCAAGAATGATCGTCCTCTTATCCTGAACTGAGGTTAGGCAACAAAGGATTGATGAGAAAGACCCATGCCATTTTTTGGGGAAGCGGCGATACAATGACGCCCTTTCAGCGAACGGAGCGCCCATGACCACGATACTTGACCTCGAACCCCAAGCCCTCTGGCACTACTTTCACCAACTCACCCAAATCCCGCGCCCCTCGCACCACGAGGAAGCCGTGCAGCAATACATCCTCGACGAAGCCGCGCGCCTCGGCCTCGACGCCGCGCGCGACCAGGCGGGCAACATCCGCGTGCGCAAAGCCGCGAGCCCCGGCAAAGACGGCTGGCCGGGCGTCATCCTCCAGGCGCACCTCGACATGGTGCCGCAGAAAAACGGCGACAAAATCCACGATTTCACCCAAGACCCGATCACCACCATCGTCGGCGACGACGGCTGGGTCTACGCCGACGGCACAACGCTCGGCGCCGACAACGGCCTCGGCGTCGCCGCCATCCTCGCCGTCTTGGCCGACGACCACCTCATCCACCCGCCGTTGGAAGCCCTCTTCACCGCCAGCGAAGAAACCGGCATGACCGGCGCCAAAGGCCTGCAAGGCGGCTGGCTCAACGGCAAATACCTCATCAACCTCGACTACGAAGAAGAAGGCGAACTCTGCATCGGCTGCGCGGGCGGCCTCGACGGCAGCTACACCCTGCCATTCGCCTGGGAAAACGGCGCACAGCCCGGTTATCGCCTCGCCGTGCGCGGCCTGAAAGGCGGGCATTCCGGCGTCGACATCCACAAAAAACGCGGCAACGCCATCAAAATCCTCGTCCAAGCCCTGCAAACCCTCGGCATCCGCCGCATCGCCGAACTGCACGGCGGCGACCTGCGCAACGCCATCCCGCGCGAAGCCGACGCCCTCATCGCCTTCGATGGCGACATTGAAACCGCGCGTGCCACCCTGCAAACCTTGGCCGACAACATCAAACAAACCCTGAACGCCGACGACCAGGGGCTGACGTTCATACTCGAACCGGCGGAAACTCTGCCGGGCACCATCGCCCCCGCCGACAGCGCCCGCCTCCTCGACGCCCTCGCCGCCCTGCCCAACGGCATCGACGCCATGAGCCAAAGCATGCCCGACCTCGTCGAAACCTCCACCAACCTCGCCTCCGTGAAAAGCGAACACCACGGCAATCACGGCGCACTCCACCTCCACTGCCTCTTGCGCTCCTCCGACAACGCCGGGAAAAAAGCGCTCGCCGAACGCATGGCAGCAGTCATCGAAAACGCGGGCGGCAGCGCACAATACGACGGCGACTACGGCGGCTGGCTACCCCTGCCCGAATCCGCCCTCGTGCGCGCCCTCGTGCAAAGCGGCGAAACCGTCTACGGCCACACCCCGCCGCTCAAAGCCATCCACGCCGGACTTGAATGCGGCATCCTCGCGGAAAACTACCCGCACTGGCAAATGATCGCCTTTGGCCCCACCATCGAAAGCCCGCACTCCCCCGACGAACGCGCACACATCGACAGCACCGCCCGCTTCTACCAATGGCTCATCGCCAGTTTGGAAACCTTGGCGGCGTAAACCTCAACCGCAGATAAACATAAAAGCGCAAAGTAGGTTGGCGGTGAGCGTAGCGAACCCCAACACTTACCCATTCTCATGTTGGGGTTCGCTTCGGGTACCCCAAAATCGCCAAGCGATTTTGGGGAAACCCTTCGCTCACCACCAACCTACAATCATATAAAATCGCCAAAAATCATCACTTTTTTACCCCAGAAGCGCCTCATCATGATAAAAATCCACCATCTCAAGCGCTTTCCATAGAGACTTTTTACCACCCATGAACCCCAGCGCCCGCGCCCCCGGCAAACTCATCCTCTCCGGCGAACACAGCGTCGTCTACGGCGCACCCGCCCTCGTCATGGCCGTTGCGCGCTACACCACCGTGCGCTTCACCCCGCTGCACGAAACCGGCGTCCTCAAAACCGTCCTCCAGGGCTTCTCCCAGGGCGCAGCCTACCCCCTCTCCGGCCTCGCCCGCCTCAAAGACAAACTCGACCGCCGCTTCGAACAATTCGCGCGCGGCGAACGCCCCGTGCAAAACATCCTGCATCGCCCCGACGACCTCGTCATCTACACCCTCGCCACCCTCCTCCGCCAGCTCCCCCTGCCCGGACGCAGCAACCGCCATCGCCTCCCCGTCCCCGGCCGCCTCAGCACCGAAAGCGAACTGCCACTTGGCGCCGGCATGGGGTCATCCGCCGCCGCCATCGCCGCCACCCTCGTCCTCTACGAACACCTCACCGACCACCCCTTGAGCCACGAACAACGCTTCGAACACATCCGCTTCTGCGAACGCCTGCAACACGGCAAAGGCAGCGCCATCGACGCCGCCGCCGTCACCTGGGGCGGCATCC
>JAUNKJ010000153.1 GCA_030532785.1 Cardiobacteriaceae bacterium | reverse complement strand
GTTTCTACTAATATTTCGGGATTTACGTTCTTATAACGCGCTGCTGTTTTTCAGCAAGCATACTTTTCAAGACACCGCCAGGGTTTTATTAAAAGAGTTGTCTATGCCATTTTTCGCGGGTCCCGCTATATAAGCAGCGTGGGGAGGTTGCCGTGAATATCAGCGAGCAGCGCCACGCGCTTCACGTCAATCCCCGGAGGTTTTACAACCAGCTGTGCGGCGATACCGGCTGCCCGCGCCACAGGCGGTAAAAGCCGGTGGCCACGCGGTAGCCGTACCACGCGCCGACTGCCAGCAGCACGCCCCACGCGAGGAAGGCAAAGCCTTGCAGGAAGCTGATGGCGTTCAGGAGCCAGCTGACGATAAAGGCCACGATCACGCCCGCGACCGCGCCGATCAGGGTGCGGAAGAGGTATTCCATGTGGACGTCGTAGGGGGTGCCGCTCGCTTCTTCGCGCTTGACGAAGGCGAGTACGCCGCCGACGAGGAGGGTAACGCCAAAGGTCAGGAATGCCCCGGCATAGAGGGCGTAGATGATGAGGGTGGTAGTGCGCAGTTCGTCCATGTCTTCGTCGCGGTTGTACATCGCTTTTCTTCCGGGTTGAATAAACGGATGGGCATGATACCGCGCCCGTCATCCGCGCTTGCCGCGCAATGATTACCGTATGGTAAATTCCATTTTTCAGCAAAAAATAGTGTTTTTTTACCGCACAAAGCGCTTCATGATAAGAAAAATATATTGAAAAACCCTCTTGAATGAGGGTTTTTTAAATCGGCTTTTCAAACGCCCGTTTGTTTCAGTCCGCACTCAATTGCGGCAGGACTTGCGCAAGCCACGCTTGCAGGCGTTCGTCCGTTTTTTCCGGTTCGCTGTCTTCATCGAGCGCGAGGCCGATGAATTTGCCGTTTTTTTGCAGGGCTTTGGAGCTTTCGAAGTTGTAGCCGTCGGTCGGCCATTCACCGATGAAGGTCGCGCCCTGCGCCGCCAGTTGTTCGCCGAGCATGCCCATGGCATCAAGGTAGTATTCGGGGTAACCGACCTGATCACCAAGGCCGAACATGGCGATCACCGTGCCGTGCAAATCAACGCTGGCGATTTTGTCGACGACCATTTCCCAGTCGTCCTGGTATTCGCCGTAGTTCCAGGTGGGCATGCCGAGCATGACGCGCTTGTAGAGGAACATGTCGCGCGGGTCGTCGAGGTCGATAATGTTGATCGGGGTCAGGGTGAGGCCGTATTGCTCCTGGGCGATGCTTTCGATTTTGAAGGCGACGTCTTCCGTCATCCCGGTGGTGCTGCCATAAAACAGTCCGATTTCCTGGCTCATCTTTGCTCCTGGCTCAAAAAGGCGGCTATTTTCGGCCATCCATTACGCTTTGGCAACCGCGCGCTCGGCGCAGGCAAGGGTGTTTTTCAGGAGGCAGGCGATGGTGAGCGGCCCGATGCCGCCGGGTACGGGGGTGATTGCGCCGGCGACGGCTTCGCAATCGGCGTAATCGACGTCGCCCACAAGGCGGGGCTTGTCGCCATCGGCGATGCGGTTGATGCCAACATCAAGGACAATCGCGCCTTTTTTCAACCAACTGCCTTTCACCATTTGCGGACGGCCAACAGCGGCGACGACGATATCCGCTTCGCGGCACAGCGCGGGCAGATCGACGGTGCGCGAGTGGGCAACGCTCACTGTGACATCCGCCGAGAGCAGCAGCGCGGCCATCGGCTTGCCGACGATATTGGAGCGGCCGATGACGATCGCCCGCTTGCCGCGCAAATCGCCGATTTCTTCCTTGAGGAGCAGCAAGCAGCCAAGCGGCGTGCAGGGGATGGACACGGGGTTGCCCGTCCACAGGCGTCCGACGTTGACGGGGTGGAAACCGTCTACATCCTTATCGGGATCAATGGCATTGAGCACGGCGTCGCTGTCGAGATGCGCAGGCAGCGGCAGTTGCACGAGAATGCCGTGGATGCGCGGATCATGGTTCAAACGGGCAATGGTTGCCATTAATTCGTCTTGCGTCGTTTCTGCGGGCAGGCGGATTTCCTCGCTGTGGAAACCGGCAGCATGTGCCTGAATGCCCTTGTTGCGTACATAGACTTCGCTCGCCGGATCATTGCCGACCAGCACCACGACCAGCCCCGGTTGCACCCCGTGTTTCGCCACAAATTCGCGCGTGTTTTCCGCCACTTCCGCCTGCAATTTTGCGGCAAAGGCCTTGCCGTCAATCCGTTTCGCCGTCATTTTCAATCCCCGTAAAACATCAAATGGTAAAAAATCACTATGAAAAGCGCTTTATATAGTGATTTTTTACCACCATGAAGCGCTTTTCGCGATAAAAACAAACTATTTTTAATCAAATTATGAAATCATGGCGCCCAGGGAAACGCGGACAGCCCCGCACCTTCCACCAGTCCCAGCATCAGATTCATGTTCTGGATGGCCTGTCCCGCAGCACCTTTGACGAGATTGTCTTCCACTGCGGAAACAATAACTTGGGCGTCATCCACCGACTTGAAGATGCCGAGTACCACGCGGTTACTGCCCCGGGCAAAGCGCGTTTCCGGGTGTACGCCGAGCGGCAGCACTTCCACAAACGTCTCGTCCGCATACGCTTCGACATAAAGCGCATGAATCTCGGCGAGTGGCAAGACACACGGCGCATACAGCGTCGCCTCAATGCCGCGAATCATCGGCAGCAAATGCGGCACGAAAGTGCAACGCACCGCCGCGCCCGCCGCCTGCGACAAGCCCTGCTCGATTTCCACCTGATGGCGATGCCCCTGCGCCGCGCCGTAAATGCGGAAATTTTCACTCACCTCCGCATAAAGATTGGCAACCTTCGCCTCCCGCCCGGCACCGGAAACCCCGGATTTCACATCGGCAATCAGCCCCTGGTGCGGAATCACCCCCGCTTGCAGCAGCGGCTTGAAGCCGATCTGCACCGCCGTCGGATAACAGCCGGGGTTGCCCACCAGCCGCGCCGCGCGAATCGCCTCGCGATGGTATTCCGGCAACCCGTACACCGCTTCCGCGAGCAAATCGGGCGCGCGGTGCGCCATGCCGTACCACGCTTCAAACGCCGCTGCATCGCGCAAACGGAAATCTGCCGAGAGATCGACGATACGGCAGCCGCGTTCGAGAAACCGCGCCGCCTCGTCCATGCAGACGCCGTGCGGTGTCGCAAAAAACACCACATCGGGCGCAAGCGCCAGCACATCGTCCGGCGTGGAAAACGGCAAATCCTGCAAACCGAAAAGATGCGGATACATGCTGCTCATGCGCTGCCCGACATGGCGACGCGACGTCACCGCCACCACCGCCACCTCGGGATGCGCCTGCAACAGGCGCAGCAGCTCCGCGCCGGTATAACCCGTTGCGCCAACAATAGCCGCCGTAAAACGTTTCATGATTTACAGCGCCTCGCGCAATTGCGCCGCCAAAGCGGTCAATTCCGCCATATCCGCCATGCCGCCGCCATGCGACGCCAGCGATTTTCCCTCCCACATCGGAATCAAATGCATGTGGTAATAAAAAACCGTCTGCCCCGCCGCTGCGCCATTGAATTGGCAAACGCGAATGCCATCCGCCTGCAACACCTTGCGCTGCGCCACCGCCAAACGGCGGCTGAACTGCACCACCGCCGTAAGCGAATCGCCATCAATATCAAAAAGCGACGTGCATTTGCGCTTGGGTACAATCAGCGCATGGCCGCGCGATTGCGGAAAAGCATCCATGAAAGACAACAAAGCGTCATCCTCAAAAATTTTTGCGCAGGGAATCTCCCCGCGCAAAATCAAATCAAAAACCGTATCACTCATGGCAATATCCGCACATGGCAAAACTCAGGAACGGATCAGCAAATCATCCTTGTTGCCACCAGCATCAATATAATCCTTCACCCAATCCGGCTGGCGACCAAAACCGCTCCAGGTCTGGCTCGGGTCCTTGGGATTGGCGTACTTCGCCGGCTTGCTCGCACGGCCAGCCGCAGGCATTTTCATACCCTTGTCGAAATCCTGGACGAAACGCGCCGCCTGACGTTGCGCCTCGGCAAGAATATCACGCGCGCGCTTGCGCTTTTGCTTGTCGATATGATTGATCAGCAATTCAAAATCGTCATTGTTGAGACGGTCTACTTCAGCAAACAACTTTTCCATATTTCGCTCCTTGTCATACATCAATAAAGGAAGCGGCAGTATAAAAAAAGTCATAATGAATGACAATCGGAAATTACCGGAATCCCCCAAAGCCTTTTATCGCCACCCTCCGCCAAATGGTGATGCGGAAAATATTTACCGGCGCAATCATGAGTCGAATAAAGAGGCTTTATGCCGCAATGGGGAATAGCGCGTTCCAGCCATAAGCACTTTACCAAAAGCCATATAACGGAATCCTCAAGAATGCAAATCGACAGCGCAGCACAGAATAGATGTCAGCCCATGCAATAAAAGCCAATCCCAATAAACGTACAACTCCGGATTGTCACAACAGAATTCTTGATGTTTTTCGTGAATAGCGGGTTTATAGCTAAGCCAATAAAAAACAGAATGAAAATGTAGGTTGGTGGTGCATTTATGATGATTTTGGGTGATGTCCTGAAAAGTATGCTGGGTCTTCATTTTCCCTCCCCCGCTTGCGGAGCGACTCTCGCTGACGCGAGCTGTTCCAGTGGCTTTGCCAGCTCGTCCGAAGGACGAGAAAGTTAGGG
>JAUNKJ010000152.1 GCA_030532785.1 Cardiobacteriaceae bacterium | reverse complement strand
CGCCGCCCATCATGCCGTCTTTGGCGATGTCGGTGTAGATGATGGCGGCGATGTGCGCGGCGGGGAGGGTGGCGGCGAGGTCGACGGCGCGGGTGGATGAGACGTTGGCCCAGCCGTGGGTGGCGACGAGGCCGTCTTTGGCGTCGATGCCGACGATGATGCGCCCCGGGTGTTTTTCGGCGAGGGCGCTGACGAAGGCGGGGTCGGAGACGGCTTTGCTGCCGAGGATGCAGTAGCGCACGCCGAGGTCGAAGTAGTGGCGGGCGGTGGCTTCGTCGCGGATGCCGCCGCCGATTTGCAGTTCGAGGCCGGGGTGGGCGGCGAGGATGTCGCGCACGGCCTGGGCGTTTTGCGGGCTGCCGGCAAAGGCGCCATTCAAATCAACGATGTGCAGGCGTTTGCAGCCTTGGGCGACCCAGCGGCTGGCGGTGGCGACGGGGTCGGCGGAGAAGATGGTGGCGTCTTCCATGCGGCCTTGTTTGAGGCGCACGCATTGGCCGTCTTTGAGGTCGATGGCGGGGATGGGGAGCATGGCGGTTCCTGGTGTGGCGGGTGGGGTATTGTAGGGGTTTTGTGTGGCGGATGTGGGGTGGGAAATTTTCTCATGATGAAGCGCTTATCATGAGAAATTTTTTCACGATAAGCGCTTGATGGTGGTAAAAATCGTCTATTTTTATGTTTTTTGTGAAATGATTTGCAGGGGAAGGTTGCCGCCGGGGATGTCGATGCTCTGGATGGGGCAGTCGTAGGTGTGCAGTTGGCAGTGGCCGTTGCCCACGTCTGGCCACAGGGCGCTGGCGATCCATTGCTGGTTGATGAGGAGGGTGAGCCAGCGGTAGGGGGTGGCGCGGGTGCTGCGCAGGGTTTGGCTGGCGGGGTCGAGGCCGATGCGTGGCAGGTCGGTGGGGAAGCGCAGGTCTTCGGCTTTGATGAGGGCTTCTTTGAGGGTCCACAGTTGGTAGAAGGTGTGGGCGGGGTGCGCGCTTTGGGCGAGGTAGGTGCGTTCTTGTGGCGAGCAGATGTTGGCGGCAAGGGCTTCGAAGTCGCGCGGGCGCAGGGTTTCGAGGTCGGCGCCGGGTTTGCCGTGTTCGCTGTGGGCGATGAGGGTGTGGCCGTGTTTGTGGCTAAGGCAGAGGGTAGCGCGCCGGTGGGTGTTGCGCAGGTGGTGGAGGAGGGCGCGCGAGGTTTGCCATTGTGCGCGGTCGGCGAGGGAAGGGTGGGCGTGGAGGCGGGCGCGGTCGGCGTCGTTCAGGGTGTGCGGGTCGTAGTGGCGGGCGTAGGCGGGAGCGGCCAGGGAGAGGTGGTACGGGGTCATTGGGGTGGGGTCATGTTGGCTGGGCATTTTGTTAGAATGGCGGCGTTTTGGTTTTCCGGCATTTTATCAGGGAGTGCATATGCAGCAGTATTCAGGGATTTTTTTGGGTTCGGAGATTGAGCAGGGCGATGCGGATCGTTCGCTTTTTCATGTGATTCCCGTGCCTTATGAGCATTCGGTGAGTTATGGCGGCGGGACGGCTGCCGGGCCGCAGGCGATTGTCAATGCGTCGGATCAGCTGGAGACGTATGACGGCGAGAGCGAGCCGTGTGCGGCGGGGATTCATACCCATGCGGCGGTGGATTGCCGAGGCGAGCCGGCGGATGTGCTGGAG
Organism: Cardiobacteriaceae bacterium; assembly: GCA_030532785.1. Lineage (GTDB taxonomy): Bacteria > Pseudomonadota > Gammaproteobacteria > Cardiobacteriales > Cardiobacteriaceae > JAUMXB01. Next base: position 3,238 of record JAUNKJ010000152.1, on the reverse strand, counting down.
CGCATTCGTTTGGCGACGCGGGCGGTGGCGGAGAAGGGAGGCATTCCTTTTGTGCTTGGCGGCGAGCATACCGTGAGTTATGGCGCGGTGATGGGCGTGGTGGATGCGTATCAGGGCGAGAAGATTGGCATTGTGCAGTTTGATGCCCATGCCGATTTGCGCGAGAGTTACGAGGGCAGTATCTGGAGCCACGCCAGTGTGATGAAGCGTTTGGTGGATGAGGGGTTGCCGCTCTTCCAGCTCGGGGTGCGGGCGATGAGCATGGAGGAGAAGGCGGTGCGCGATGGCTTGCCGGCGCAGATTCATCATCTGGATGCCAGGGTGATTTGCCGCGAGACGCTGCGCCATTTCAGTTTGCCGCAGGATTTTCCCCAAAAGATTTATCTGACGGTGGATATTGACGGTCTGGACGGCGCGGTCATGCCCGCAACGGGGACGCCGGTGCCGGGCGGGATGACGTATTGGCAGTTGCTGGATTTGTTTGCCTGCGCGTTGCGCGGCCGCGAGGTGGTGGGCATGGATTTGGTGGAATTCGCGCCGATCAAGGGGTTCCATGTGTACGATTACACGGCGGCGGAGCTGGCCTACAAGATGATGGGCATGGTGGCGCGGCAGCGGGGGGAATGATTTCTCTCGCGGGATATGAACGGGGCGGCATGCCCCGTTTTTTTGTTACCATAGCGCGCTTTCTTGTTTGCAAGGGGTAAAAGATGTATCAAACCGATGATTTGCGGATCAAAAATATCCGCCAGTTGCTGCCGCCGATTGCGCTGTTGGAAAAATTTCCGGTAACGGAGCGGGCAGCGGCGACGACGCAATGCGCCCGTGATGCGATTCACCAGATGCTCACCGGCCACGATCGCCGTTTGCTGGTGGTCATCGGCCCCTGTTCGATTCACGATGTGGACGCGGCGCACGATTATGCGCGCCGTTTGCTGCCGCTGCGCGAGCAATACCGCGAGCAGCTGGAAATCGTGATGCGTGTTTATTTTGAAAAGCCGCGCACCACCGTGGGCTGGAAGGGCTTGCTCAACGATCCTTATCTCGACGGCAGTTTTGCTATCAACGACGGCCTGCGCGTGGCGCGCAAACTGCTGCTTGACCTGACGGACAGCGGCATGCCGGTCGCCGTGGAATATCTCGACATGATCACCCCGCAATACATTGCCGATCTCGTTTCCTGGGGCGCGATTGGCGCGCGTACCACGGAAAGCCAGGTGCACCGCCAGTTGGCGTCCGGCCTCTCCTGCCCGGTCGGCTTCAAGAACGGCACCAACGGCAACATCCAGATCGCCATCGATGCCATCGGCTCGGCGAATGCGCCGCATGCGTTTTTGTCCGTCACCAAATACGGGCATTCCGCGATTGTCGAAACCAGCGGCAACCCCGATACCCACATCATCCTGCGCGGCGGGCGCGAACCCAATTATGACGCGGCGAGCGTCGCCGAATGCGAAGCGCTGCTGGAAAAGGCAAAACTGCCGCAAAACATCATGATCGATTGCAGCCATGCCAATGCCAACAAGGAACACGAGCGCCAGAAAATTGTCGCTGCCGACATCTGTGCGCAAATCCGCGCGGGCAACCGCTCCATCTTCGGCGTCATGATCGAGAGCCATCTCGTTGGCGGCGCGCAGAAACTGGTGGACGGCAAAGCGGCGGTATACGGACAAAGCATCACCGACGCCTGCCTCGGCTGGGAAGATTCGCTGGACGTCCTCGCCGCCCTTGCCGAAGCCGCTGCCACGCGGAGCTGACCATGTTCCGTACCCTGCTCGGCGGCAAGATTCACCGCGCCACCGTCACCGAAGCCAACCTTGATTACGTCGGCAGCATCACCATCGATGAAGACCTCCTCGACGCGGCCGGTATCTGCGTCCATGAAAAAGTACAAATCGTCAACAACAACAACGGCGAACGCTTTGAAACCTACACCATTGCCGGCGAACGCGGCAGCGGCGTCATCTGCCTGAACGGTGCCGCCGCGCGCCGCGTGCAACGCGGCGACATCGTCATCATCATGTCCTATGTGCTCCTTTCCGAACCGGAAATTGCCGCCCATGCCCCGAAAGTGGCGCTGGTCGATGGCGCAAACCGCCTGCGCGAAATCATCCGCTACGAACCGGCGCACACCGTGCTGTAAAGCGGAGCGCCCAGAGCGCCCATTTGCTAGAATGCGCGCCTTGCAAAATCAGGGAGTCATCATGACGGATACGCGACGCATCCTCGTCACCAGCGCCTTGCCCTATGCCAACGGCGACATTCATCTCGGGCATCTGGTCGAATACATTCAAACGGATATCTGGGTGCGCTTCCAGCGCCTGCGCGGCCACGAATGCCATTACATCTGCGCCGACGACGCCCACGGCACGCCCATCATGCTGCGCGCCGAGAAAGAAGGCATCACCCCGCAAACCCTGATCGACCGGATGCGTGAAGCGCACATCCGCGATTTTCAAGGCTTTTTGGTCAACCATCACCAATATCACAGCACCCACAGCGAGGAAAACCGCCACTACACCGGCGAAATCTTCAAGGCGCTCGACGCCGGGAAGCACATCCTGCGCAAAACCATATCGCAACTCTTTGATCCAGAGAAAAACATTTTCCTGCCCGACCGTTTTGTCAAAGGCACCTGCCCGAAATGCAAGGCCAAAGACCAATACGGCGACAACTGCGAAGTCTGCGGCACCACCTACGCGCCCACCGACCTCCTCGAACCCTATTCCGCGCTCTCCGGGGCAACGCCGGTGTTGCGCGAATCCGAGCATTTCTTCTTTGATTTGCCAGCGTTTTCCGCATTTTTGCAAGACTGGCTTGCCAGCGCCGACATCCAGGAAGCCATGCGCAACAAACTCGGCGAATGGTTCGAAGCCGGATTGCAGCCATGGGACATCTCGCGCGACGCGCCCTACTGGGGCTTTGAAATCCCCGGCGCGCCCGGCAAATATTTCTATGTGTGGGTGGACGCGCCCGTCGGCTACATGGCCGCTTTCCAAGCGCTTTGCGACCGTGAAGGACTGACATTCAACGACTTTTGGGCGGCGGACAGCAACGCCGAACTCTATCACTTCATCGGCAAGGACATCGCCTACTTCCACATGCTCTTCTGGCCGGCGATGCTCGAAAGCGCGGGCTACCGCAAACCTACCGGCGTGTTTTGCCACGGCTTTTTGACCGTCAACGGCGAGAAAATGAGCAAATCGCGCGGCACCTTCATCAAAGCCGCCACCTACCT
>JAUNKJ010000151.1 GCA_030532785.1 Cardiobacteriaceae bacterium | reverse complement strand
GGTGAGGGGAAAAATCGCGCAGCGATCGTAGGGACGTTGCCTGCAACGTCCGTAACACCTTGGTACACGATAAAACTCAAAAACATGCACCAAATCACCCCCTCTCCCTACGGGACTCGAAGAGCTGCGGAGCAGAGAGGGGTAGGGGTGAGGGGTAAAATGGACATCTTGAATCAGCTTCGACATTTGAAAAAGTTATTTATTTGCTACCCTCTCCCCAACCCCTCCCCCACAGGGGGAGGGGCTTTTTGACCGCGCTTTCAATCAGATGAAGCGTCTTAACGTGTACTGAACACAACACAACAAAAACAAACGCAAACCACATTTTCAAAAAATCACCCAAAACAATCATTTTTTACCACACACAAGCGCTTACCATGCAAAAATTTCTCACCATAAGCGCTTATCCATGAGAAAATATCCCATGCCCCACCTTGCCCACATGCAACGCGCTCTCGCCCTCGCCGAGCGCGGCCTCTTCTCTGCCGCGCCCAACCCGCGCGTCGGCTGCGTCATCGTCCGCGACGGCCGCATCGTCGGCGAAGGCTTCCACGAACGCGCGGGCGAACCCCACGCCGAAATCCACGCCCTGCGCATGGCGGGCGACGCCGCACGCGGTGCCACCGCCTACGTCACCCTCGAACCCTGCGCCCACTTTGGCCGCACCCCGCCCTGCGCCGACGCCCTCATCGCCGCTGGCATCGCCGACGTTCACGTCGCCTGCACCGACCCCAACCCGCAAGTCGCAGGTCAAGGCATCGCCCGCCTTGAAGCCGCCGGTATCACCGTGCATCGCGGCCTGTGCGAAGCGGAAGCGCTGCACCTGAACCGCGCCTTCTTTCACCGCATGCGCACCGGCCGCCCCCTCGTCACCCTGAAACTCGCCGCCAGCCTGGACGGACGCACCGCACTCGCCAACGGCGAAAGCCAATGGATCACCGGCGACGCCGCCCGTGCCGACGTCCACATGCAACGCCTCGCCGCCGACGCCATCATCGCGGGCAGCGGCAGCATTATTTACGACAACGCCCGCCTCACCGCACGCCACAACACCGACCTTGCCGCCAACCCGCCGCTGCGCGTCATCATCGACAGCGCCCTGCGCACCCCCATCGACGCCGCCGTCTTTGCCGACCCGTCGCCGGTATGGCTTGCCACCCCGCAAGCTCACAGCGACAAACCCTACCCCGCCCACGCCCGCCTCCTGCCGCTCGCGGAAAAAGCGGGCAAAGTAGACCTCGCCGCCCTCCTCGACGCCCTCGGCGCGGCGCACATCAACCACGCCTTCGTCGAAGCCGGTGCCGGACTCGCGGGCGCGTTCCTCGATGCCGGGCTGGCGGACGAAGTGCTGCTCTACCTCGCGCCCACATTTTTGGGCGCGGACGCCCGCCCCCTCGCCCGCATTGCTCCGCTCGCCTGCCTCGCCGACCGCAAGCGCTTCACCATCCGCGACAGCCGCGCAGTGGGCGACGATTGGCAGTTTGTGTTGGGCAAGGTGTGAGGAGATTTGTAGGTACGGTTAGCGCCGCAGGCACGTAACCGTACAGTGCCGTAGGGTGGGCTTTAGCCCACCGTTTGCTTTGGTGGGCATCAACCCACCATCATGAAACGATGGCAACAGTGGTAGGCTGGGTTAGTTGCGCAGCAACGTAACCCAGCGAGATGTTTATTCTTTTTGCTGGGTTACGGCTGCGCCTAACCCAGCCTACAGTCGCTGCGCGACGGTGGGTTGACACCCACCCTACAAAAAATGATGGGCTGAAGCCCACCCTACGCAAGGCGCAATGATCATATTTCAAAAATCATTCAAAAATAGTGATTTTTTACCACACCTAAGCACTTATCATGAGAAAATTTCTCACGACAAGCGCTTAAGGATAAGAAATTTTCTCATTTCACCCATTTTCAGAAGAAGAGATCGTCGGATTTGCGCAGGATGTCGCGCGGGAGGTTGATGCGGAAGACGCTGCCACGGCCGGGTTTGCTGTCGAGCTGGATTTTACCGCCGTGTTCTTCAACGATTTTCTGGCAGATGGAGAGGCCGAGGCCGGTGCCTTCGCCGGCGGGTTTTGTGGTGTAGAAGGGTTCGAAGATTTTTTGCTGTTTGTCGCGCTCGATGCCGCTGCCGTTGTCGATGAGGTCGATATGGATGCTGTTGGGGGTGCAGCCAGTGTCGATGATGAGGTGGGCGTCGGGTTTGTCGGCGGCTTGTGCGGCGTTGTTGATGAGGTTCAAGAGAACCTGGTTGATTTGCGCGGGGGCGCAGCGTACCGGCGGCAGGTTTTTGTCGCGGTAGCGCGGGATGACGCGGATGTTTTTCAAATTGCTGCGCGCGATGTTGAGGGACATGTCGATGCAGTGGTGGAGGTTGACGGTTTTGATTTTGTCTTCATCGAGGCGCGAGAAGTTTTTCAGGTTCTGCACGAGTTCGCTGATTTGCTTGAGGCCGAAGAGGGTGTCGGCGAAGAGTTGGTCGCTTTCGAGGCGGCCGTCGGGGCTGGCGAAGGCGGCAGCGTGGTGGACGAGGGTTTGCACGGAGAGGTTGATTTGGCTTGTGTCGTGTTCCGGGTCTTGCAGAAGTTGGGCAAGCAGCAGGGCTTCGTCAATGACGTGGTTGTAGTCTTTGAGGAGGCTTTGCAGGATGTAGAGGTTGTTGTTGACGTAGCCCAAGGGGGTGTTGATTTCGTGGGAGACGCCCGCGACCATTTGCCCGAGGGTGGCCATTTTTTCGGCGTGGATGAGGCGCATTTGCGAGGCGGCGAGTTCGTCGTAGGCTTGTTTGAGGTCGGCGGTGCGGCTGGTGACGCGGCGGTCGAGGCTGATGTAGAAGCGGGCGAAGGCGAGAAGCAGCGCGGCGAGGCCGAGGGTGATGCCCAACAGGTAGATGGCGCGGTGCATTTTGTATTGCGCGTGTGCCTGGTCGCTGTCGCCGAGTTCGGTTTCGAGGCGATCGGCAAGGGCGATGAGGCGGGCGCGTTCGATGGCAGGTGCGGTGCGCGCGATGCTGCGCACGTCGCGGAGGATTTCCGCAAGCGGGGTATGCGCCGGGGCGCTGTAGTACAGCCACCAGCCGCCGCCTGCAATCCAGGCGAAAAAGAGACTCAGGGCAAGGAGGCGGAGGTGTTTTTTCATGGGCGGCGGTTTGCTGGGCAACGGGCGCGATTTTTGCAGAATTGTGCGGCGTTGCATAGCAAAAAAGCGCATCGGGTGCGCTTTTTTGCCGGGTTTTGTGGGAGATTGTTTAACGCGGTGCGGCGTTGCTGCGGCGTGCCGGTTTGCCGCTTTTGCTTTTGCCGGGGGCGAAGCCGTCGCGTTTGCCTTTGCCAGCAAAGCGCGGTTTGTCGCCGTGTTTGCCGAAACCTTCTTTGTGCTTGCTCGGTTTGCCGCGGAATTTTTTCGCAGGCTTGCTGCGCGGTTTCGCGGTTTTCGTGGGGGCGAGGCCTTCGAGTTGCACTTCCGGCATGGTGCGCTTGAGGTAGCGGCTGATGGCGGAGAGCTGCACACGGTCGGTAAGGCTCACGAGGTTCATCGCCATGCCGCTGCGTCCGGCGCGGCCGCTGCGGCCGATGCGGTGGACGTAGTCTTCGCTTTGGCGCGGCAGGTCGTAGTTGATGACGTGGCTGATGGCGGGGATGTCGATGCCGCGCGCGGCGACGTCGGTGGCGACGAGGATGTCGCATTTGCCTTTGCGCAGGTCCTGAACGATGCGGTTGCGTTTGTGTTGCGGCAGGTCGCCGTGGAGGAAGCGGGTGCGGTGGCCATTGTCGGAAAGGCGCTCGGCAACTTCTTCGCTCATGCGCTTGGTGGCGGTGAAGATCATGACCTGCCCCATGTCGGGGGCAGCAACGAGGCGGTCGAGAATTTGGTTTTTGTGGTGCTGGTCGTCGCAGAAATAAACTTGCTCTTCGATGTGCGCGGTTTCCGCCTTGATGGCGATGCGCTCGGGGTCGTTGGTGAATTCGGCGGCGATTTTGCCCACCGCACCGTCCCAGGTGGCGGAAGACATGATGGTCTGGCGGTTTTCCGGGGCGGCGTCGATGATGGCGTTGATGTCTTCGGAGAAGCCCATATCGAGCATGCGGTCGGCTTCGTCGAGGATGAGGATTTGCAGGTCGGAGAGATCGAGGTAGCCAGCGCGCAGATGATCGAGAAGGCGACCGGGGGTGGCGATGACGATGGAGACGCCTTTTTTCAGCGCCTGGATTTGTGCGCCGTAGGGCGAGCCGCCAACCAGCGGCACGGTGAAGAGCCAGTTCAAGCCCGCGCCGTAGCGGCGCACGCTGTCATTGACTTGTTGTGCGAGTTCGCGGGTGGGGGTCAGAATCAGGACGCGCGGTTTTTTCTTTTTCACTGGCGCTTGCAGCAGATGGGCGAGCGCGGGGAGAACAAAGGCGGCGGTTTTGCCGCTCCCGGTTTGCGCGGAAAGGAGCAGGTCGCGTCCGGCGAGCGCCGCAGGAATGGCTTGCGCCTGAATCGGTGTCGGGGTGGTGTAGCCGGTTTTGGCAATGGTGGCGAGCAGGGCTTCGGGCAGGCCGAGAGCGGCAAATTCGTGGGAAATCATGAAATATCCTTGATAAGGCAAGGCATTGCGACGTCAGAAAGACGGAGAGATGCGGGTTGCCGGGCGAAAAAAACATCGGCAACAATCGGAAAAAGGCAGCGCGGGGCTGGTCTTGAACGGGTGCGGACGCACCAGGAGATCGCGGGCGATGGACGAAGGGCGCGCATTATACGCGGTGTTTAAGTGTGGTCAATGTTTTTATTGGTTTTTTATTATTTTACATAATTTTGGTAAAAATAGTGGTTTTTTACCATCATGAAGCGCTTATGGTGAGAAATTTTTGCATTACAAGCGCTTTGTGATGAGAAAATTTCTCATTCATACATAAGGGAAGTTTTTTATAGCCAACGCTCTAATTATTGTCATAAGGAATACTCGCAAAACAAACTGTC
>JAUNKJ010000150.1 GCA_030532785.1 Cardiobacteriaceae bacterium | reverse complement strand
CCCCTCTCTGCTCCGCAGCTCTTCGAGTCCCACGGGAGAGGGGCTTTGGTTCGTTGTTGTGTTTGAAGTTCGTCGTGCAAGAATCTGAATTAACCCAATCTACGGAGTTTCGTTTTCGGGGTTGTTGTCGCTGTCGGGTTCGGCGGGCGGGGTGTCGAAGAGTTCGCCGCGCACGCGCAGGGTGTCGATGTCGTCTTGCGGGTCGAGGAGTTCTTCGGCGATGCTGGGGCGCAGCTCGGGGTTTTGCATTTTTTCCGCCCAGTCGGCGAGGATGCCGTTGCGCAGGTGGTTTTGCGATTCGACGAGTTCGCTGACGAGGCCGTAGCCGGAGGCGATGGAGGCGTGGCGGATGTCGTTGGTGAGTTGCGCGAGGATGGTGTTGTTTTCGATGATGGCGTTGATGTCGGTGAGCATGAGGGGGGCTTTGCCCTGGTAGAGGCGGGTGCCGTTCAGGTAGGCGAGGGTTTCGTACATCATGTCGGCAAGGGCGAAGAAGCCTTCTTCGAGGGTTTTGGCGTGGCGTTTCCAGGCGTCGTATTGGCGGAAGAGTTTGTCGTATTCGTCGCGGGTGTAGTGGACGGGGTCGGCGTCGGGGTGGTTGTTGTCGCGGTAGGCGAGGGGGATGGGGGCGGCGTCGAGGATTTCGTGCCGCTCGGGGTGGTTGCCGGGGTAGAGGGGGTTGAAGTCGTCGTCGTTGTGGTGCATGGCGGTTTCCCGGTTACAGGGTGGGGATGATGGCGTCGGCGAGGTCGGTGAGGATTTGCTGGTAGGTGGCGACGATGCTGTGCGCGTCGAGGGCTTCGAGGGGGTAGTCGCGGTTCAGGCTGTGGCTTTGCGGGTTGGCTTCGCCGGGGCTGCTGATTTGCCATTTGCTGCGCAGGCGGACGGTGGCGCTTTGGTAGTCGGCGATCATTTCGCCGATTTGCAGGTCGATGAGGCGGTCGGGGCGGAGGTTGTCGGCGATGGGGTAGGTGTAGATTTTGTCGCTGCCGGTGCGTTGGGCGAGGTTTTCGCCGAGGACGCGGCGCAGGTTTTCCGGGAGTTTTTGCCCCCAGAGGTGGGTTTTGTCGATGGTGGTTTCGCCGTTTTCGTTGCGGTAGATGAGGTATTGCGCCGTGAGGTAGTCGGGCAGGGCGGTTTCGCGCAGGGCGTATTGGCGCGTGGCGGGAGCGTGGTAGGCGGGGTTTTTGTCGAGGACGGGGGTGTCGATGATGTGGTAGCGGGTGGGGGCTTGGCCGCAGGCGGCGAGCAGCAGGGCGAGGAGGGGCAGGAGGCGCGGCATGGTTATTCTCCGAAGACCAGGGCGTTGGGTTTGTGGTCGAGTTTTTTGAAGAGGGTGTCGATGGCGTTGGCGGCGGCGCTCATGTCTTTGAGGGTTTCGCGCAGGGTCCAGTAGAGGGGGGAGTCGGGGCCGATGCCGTGGAGGGTGGCGTCGAGTTGTTTGGCGATGGTGGCGATTTGTTTGTCGAGGTTGCCGAGGGTTTTGCCGACGCTGTTGCCGGCGCTGTCGATGGTTTTCATGGTGCGGCTGAACTGGAGGAGGCTGTCGTTCAGGTTTTTGCCGATGGCCTGGGTGTCTTTGCCGGAGAGGAGGCGGTCGGCGGCGGCGGCGGCTGAGGCGGTGCTTTTCAGGGTGGATTCGGCTTTGTCGGCGAGGCTGTCGATGGGGAGTTTGCGGATTTTGTCGACGATTTCGGTGATGCCGTCGGTGATGCGGGCGATGCCGGTGCTGCGCGAGGGCATGACGGCGTAGGCGCTGTAGGGGTCTTGGCCGAAGGGTTTGATGTCGTCAGGGTAGACGCTGAGTTTGATGAGTTTGTCGCCGGTGATGAGGCTGTCGGTTTCCATGGAGGCTTGCAGGCCTTTGGCGACGAGGGCGGCGATGATGTCTTCTTTTTCGCTTTGGCTGTTCAGGCGTTCGATGCGTTCGGGTTCGATTTCGATGAGGACGGGGATGGCGGCTTTGTTGCTGGTTTCGTCGTAGAGGAGGCGGATGTCGATGACCTGGCCGATGTCGATGCCGTTGAAGGCGACGGGAGCGCCGACGCGCAGGCCGCGCACGGAGTCTTCGAAGTAGACGACGTAGTATTGTTTGCTGCCGCTCGGGGTTTGTGCGGTGGCGCGTTCGTTGTCGTAGAGGGTGAAGACGGCGTTGTCGTCAACGGGGCGGATGTTGGGGTTGAGCGAGGTGGGGGTGCTGAAGGTGATGCCGCCGAGGATGAGGGATTCGAGGGATTGCATTTGCAGTTCGGCACCGCTGGCACCGAGGGCGAAGTTGAAGCCGCTGATGTTCCAGAATTTGGTGTTGCTGTTGATGAGGCGGTCGTAGGGGGCGAGGATGTAGGTGGAGAGTTCGATGCGGTCGTCAACGTCGTTGTACCAGACCTGGTCGATGCTGCCGACTTTGATGCCACGGTAGTAGATGGAGGTGCCCTGGTGGACGCCGGCGGCGTTGTCGGTAACAAGGCGCAGGCGCAGCCCTTTTTCACTGGGAGGGATGAAGGGGGTTTCTTCGGCACCGGTGAATTCGCTGCGCCGTTCTTTGCTGCCGCCGGGGGCAACGGCGATGTAGCTGCCGGAGATGAGGGTGTTGAGGCCGGAGACGCCAGTGGCGGAGATTTCCGGTTTGACGACCCAGAAGACGGAGTCTTCGCGCAAGAGCGGGTCAGCGCTGCGTACCATTTGCGCGGTGACGATGATGTGGGTGAGATCGTCGGCAAGGTGGACGTCGGTAACGGTGCCGACGTCGACTTCTTTATAGCGCACTTTGGTTTTGCCGGCTTGCAGGCCTTCGGCGGTGCGGAAGGTGATTTCGATGCGTTCGCCGATGTCGTTCAGGCGCTGGTAGGCGAGGTAGAGGCCGACGATGAGCGCCATGAGCGGCAGCAGCCACAGGAGGCCGTAGCCGTTTTTGTGGCTGCGGTCATTCAGTTCCGGGGTGGGCAGGTCTTGCGGTAGTTGTCCCATAGGCGGCGGATGTCAAAGGTTTCGGTGGCGAACATGGTAAAGACGACAACGCCCGCGAAGGCAAAGATGCCGGCGCCGGGCGAAATCTGCGCCAGTCTACCATGAATGAGGGCGCCGAGCAGGGCGACGACGAAGACGTCTATCATCGACCAGCGCCCGACGAAGTGGATGAATTGGTAAAGCCGCGTTTGCAGTATCGGCGGCTTGCGCGGGTAGGGGTGCAGCAGCAGATAGAGGAGTACGGCGATCTTGAAGAGCGGGGTGGCGATGCTCGCGATGAAGATGATGGCGGCGATGACGTAGGAGCCGTGGTGCCAGAGGAGGATGATGCTGCTCAGGATGGTGTCGCTTTGCGGCGCTGTGCCGAGAAACTGAGTATCGCTGATGGGCAGCATGTTCGCCGGGAAAAACAGGATGATGGCGGTGATGAGGTGCATCCAGGTTTTGTAATGGCTGCGGGGTTTGCGGCTGTGCAGATGGGCGTGGCAATGCGGGCAGCGCGCGCCGGGGTTGTCGACCACGGAGCCGCATTCGAGGCAGTTCACGAAATCATGGTCGCGGCTGGTAGCGAGCGGATCAGTCGGGGTCATGCTCGTAGGCGGTGAAGATGGCGTCATCAAGGAAGAAGTAGCGGTTGACGAGAATGGAGCAGACCATTAGGGCGCAGAATGCCCAAAATCCTGCTTCAAAACGGATTTCTGCCATGGTGAGGATTTTGACCATGGTAACGATAACGCCGACGAGATACACCTCCAGCATGTTCCACGGCGACATCCACGCCATCCAGTGCAAAAAACGGCGGGTAATGAAGTTGAGGAAATTCAGGCGGAAACTGATGATGACCCAAAGCACGGCCAAGAGATACCACAGCGGCATGATGATGATGACGACAAGCACCAGTACGCCAAGCACGGGAAGGTCGTTGTCAAACAGGGTCTTGATGCTGGAGAAAACCGAGATGGTGTTGATTTCCCCTTGCAGATTCATGGTAATGAACGGGAAATCGTTGGCAATGATAAACAGGATGAAGGCGGTCAACGCCAACATGAAAGCGCGGCGAAAATCGGCGACGCCGCTGTCAATCACGCTGCCGCAGCAGCGGCAACGCAGTTTTTGCCCTTTGACGATGGGAATGCGACGGTGCAGGGTGTCGCAATAGGGGCAGGCGATGAGTTCCTTGCGAATCATGCGGATACAAAAATTGGCGGATAGGAATCCGCCAATTTTTCATGGGTTTGTCGAAGCATCAATCGCGGCTGAAAGCGCCGAGCAGATTGAGGAGGCTCACGAAAATATTGAAGATATTCATGAACAAATCCAGCGTGGCAGTGATGTAGTTGGTCTCTTCACCGTGGATGATGTTGGACGTGTCATAAAGCACATAGCCGGAGAAAATCAGCAGGAAAGCGGCAGAGACCACCACGCTCAACGCCGGCATATTGAAGAACATCGCCCCCAGACCGGCGAGGAAAGCCACCAGCATGCCGACAAAGAGAAAACCGCCGAGGAAGCTGAAATTCTTGCCGCTCATCAGCACATAAGCGGACAGCCCGAAGAAAATGATGGCCGAGCCGATCAGCGCTTTCACCACCACACTGCCCATGCCCATGCTCACATAAATATTGAGCGCGTAGGAAATGTAGAAACCGAGCAAGCCGGTGAGTGCGAAGAGGAACACAATGCCCAGACCGCTGTTGCGGTTCGCCTGAATGGCGAAGGACAGGCCGAACATGCCAATGAGGGCGACGAACCACGGCAGCTGCACGTTCAGGCGCATGCCGATATAGGCGCACACGGCGCTGAACAGCACGTTCATGCCGAGGAGGACGTAAGTCTGGCGCAGCACCTTGTTACGGGCGAGAATGCTCTCGCCGGAAGTGGCCTGCACGGTTTGCATATTGAAATCAGTCACGAATGGCTCCTTGTTTAGAGTGTTGTAAACCAAAGGCGATTTTATGGAGTCGCAACGGTTTTGTAAAGGCAGACGCAGCGGATAATTG
>JAUNKJ010000149.1 GCA_030532785.1 Cardiobacteriaceae bacterium | reverse complement strand
GGAACAACGCCATACCAGTGGACGTATCCACTTTCCTTATCCCGAACTCAGGTTATATAGGCTTGGATGGCTTATGGTGATTCCACTATGGTTTTTCCAAAAACCTATAAAAAATAGTGATTTTTCACCACCACAAAGCGCTTGTCGTGCAAAAAATTCCCACCGAAAGCGCTTAATAGTGAGAAAATTTCTCATCATCACCCATCACGAATGTTTCAATGCGCTTCCTGTAGGGCGAGGAGGGCGGCGGCTTCCTGCTCCTGTTGCAGGGGCTGGATGACAAGGTCGAGCTGGCCTTCGAGAACGTCGGCGAGCGCGTAGAGGGTGAGGTTGATGCGGTGGTCGGTCAGGCGGCTTTGCGGGTAGTTGTAGGTGCGGATGCGTTCGCTGCGGTCGCCGGAGCCGACCAGGGTTTTGCGCTCGGCGGCCTGTTCGCTTTGCGCCTTTTGCCGTTCGGCGTCAAGGAGGCGCGCGGCGAGGAGGCTCATGGCCTTGGCGCGGTTTTTGTGTTGCGAGCGTTCTTCCTGGCATTCGACGACGGTGCCGGTGGGGATATGGGTGATGCGGATGGCGGAGTCGGTTTTGTTGACATGCTGGCCACCGGCACCGGAGGCGCGGTAGGTGTCGATGCGAAGGTCGGCGGGGTTGATGGCAATGCTATCGATGTTTTCGCTTTCGGGGAGGATGGCGACGGTGGCAGCAGAGGTGTGGATGCGTCCGCCGCTTTCGGTTTCGGGGACGCGTTGCACGCGGTGCGCGCCGGATTCGAATTTGAGGGTGGAGTAGACGTTTTGCCCGCTGATACGGCTGATGATTTCCTTGTAGCCGCCGTGTTCGCCCGGGTTTTCCGAGAGGATTTCCAGCGTCCAGCGTTTGCTTTCGGCGTATTTGTGGTACATGCGGAAGAGGTCGCCAGCGAAGATGGCGGCTTCGTCGCCGCCGGTGCCGGCGCGGATTTCGAGGTAGACGTTGGCCTCATCCAGCGGGTCTTTGGGGATCATGAGGCGTTCGAGCGCTTTTTCGCAGGCCTCGCGCGCGGCGAGAAGCTGCGGGCGTTCTTCGCTGGCAAGGGAGGCGAGTTCGGGGTCGTCTTTGAGGGTTTCAAGGGCGTCGAGTTCGCGGTCGAGGCGTTGCAGTTCCTGGTAGTGTTCGACGATGGGGGCGAGTTGCGCGAGTTCCTGGCCGTATTTGCGCAGGAGGTCGCCGCTGGCGGCAGTGGCGGGGTCGGCCATGAGGTGGCCGAGTTCTTCGTGGCGTTCGCAGAGGGTGGCGAGTTTGGCAAGGATGGAGGGGTGCATCAGGGTTTGGCGTCGGTGGCGAAGGTGTCGGCGATGATGGCAAGCCAGTCTTTGTGGTCGGGGGGGATGGCGTGGATCATGGCGCTGGGGCTGTGCAGGAGTTTGCGCGTGAGTTTGTAGCTCATTTGCTCGAGGATGGCGGCGGGGTCGTCGCCATGCGCGAGGCGGCGATAGGCTTCCTGGAGGAGGGCGGCGCGGATGTTTTCGCCGTTTTCGCGGATGCGGCGCACCAGTTGTTGCTGCGGTTTGGAGTGCAGCCAGCCAATGAAGTCGTCGCTGTAGAGTTTGACCATGAGTTCGGCTTCGCGCGCGGCGCTTTTGCGCGCTTCGCGGTTGTGGTCGAGGATTTGTTCGAGGTCGTCGACGCCGAAGAGGAAGGCCTGGGAGACGTCGTTGATGTCGGCGGAGAAGTTGCGCGGAATGCCAAGATCGACAAAGACTTGCATTTGCTTTTTGCGTTTCATCGCGGCTTTGGCCTGGTCGCCGGTGATGAGCGCGATGTCGGTGCGCGCGGTGCCGAAGATCATGTCGGCTTCGTGGAGATGGTCGGCGATTTGCCCGAGGCCGATGGCAAAGCCGCCGGTGTCTTCGGCAAGGGTTTGCGCGTTGGCGAGCGTTCGGTTGGCGATGATGAGGCGGCCGATGTCGAGGTCGCGCAGGTATTTGGCGCAGAGCTGGCCGGTGTCGCCCGCGCCGATGACGAGCGCGGTGCGCTTCGGGTGGTCATCGAAGAAGCGGTGGGTGAGTTTGACCCCGGCGAAGGCGACGGAGACCGGGTTTTCGCCGATGGCGGTGCTGTGGCGCACCTGTTTGGCGATGGCGAAGCTTTGCTGGAAGAGGCGGTCGAGTACCGAGCCGATGCTGCCCTGCCATTTGGCGATGCGGTAGGCGTCCTTGAGCTGGCCGAGGATTTGCGGCTCGCCGAGGATGAGGGAGTCAAGCCCGCAGGCGACGCGGTACATGTGGCGGATGGCGTCGCGCGCTTCGTGGCAGAAGGTAATACCGGCGAGCGTGGCGTCGTCAAGGCCAACGTGGCGCGCCAGCCAGCCCTCGAAATCGGGGCGTTCGCCGCCGGCGGCGTAAAACTCGGTGCGGTTGCAGGTGGAGAGAATGGCGAATTCGTCGACGCCGAGGTGTTGTTGTCCGTCTTTCAGCGCCTGTGCCACGGCATCCGGGGAAAAGGCGAATTTTTCCCGCTGCCGGGCGTTTGCCGTCTGATGACTCACGCCAAATGCAAAAATGGATTTGACTTGTTTGCGCTCACTATTCAACATATCGTTCTTGTTATGAATCTGTTCCGTTATTTTAAGCGATCCTGACTTATGTTTCAGCCGAGTTCGTCCTGCCTTGTGCGCTGCATTGCAGTGCTTGCCGCTTGCAGCCTGGCCGCTGCATCACGGGCGCAAACCCAGGACTGGCTGGACAGTTCGCATTGGCTGTACGAAGCGCTTTCCGCGCGTTTTCAGGATCATGCGGGCGACTATCAGGGCGCGATGAACAGCATCGCCGATGTCGCGGAAAGGAGCGGAGAATATCAGGCTTTTGAATACAGTTACAGCCTCGCGCTGGATACCATGCACCTCGCCCGCGCGGAAAGCATCGCGCGCAACTGGCTCGCCCACTACCCCGAAGACAGCGAAGCGCTTTTGGCGCTGCTGCGCGTGTTGCTGATGACGGGCAACGTCCACGAATCCGTGATGTGGATGCAGAAAATGCTCATCAAGGACGCCGGGCCGCAGAACATCGCACAGATCGCGCGGATGCTCGCCTATCTGCCCGACGACGAAAAACGCCTGGAAATCCTGAGCCAACTCACCCTGGAATTCCCCAAGAACCCCTATCTTTATTATTACAAGGGACTGCAAGCCAAGGAGCAGGGCAAAGTCTCGCTCGCCATCGAAACCTTCGACCAGGCGCTCAAAATCGACAGCAACTGGACGCAACTCGAACTCCTGCAAGCGGAAACCCTCGCGAGCATCGGCGACATGCGCCGCGCCGGAGAACTCCTCGACAAACTCCTCGCCAAGCGTCCCAACGACGTCAACCTCCTCTCCACCGCCGTCGACATTTACGTCGACCATTACCAATGGGAAGAAGCGCTTGCGCTCGCCAAACACTGGCAAACCCTGCAAGGCGACGTGCGCCTGCGCCAATTGCTCGCCTGGCTGCACGCCAACGCCGGACATTACGAAGCAGCGCTTGCCGCCTACCGCGAACTGCTCGACCAGCACGTCATCGAATACGACGAATACCTCTTCCAAACCGCGCAGGCCAGCGAAAAAGCCGGCCACATCGGCCGCGCCATCGCCCTGCTCGGCAACATCCCCGCCGACTCGCGCCAATACCTCATGGCGCGCCAGCAAATCGCGCTGCTCACCTTCCGCTGCGGCGACATCGCCCTCGCCCAGCACTACTTCAAAATCCTGCGCCAGAAATTCCCCGACTACCGCCTGGAAATGTACCTCGTCGAAGCCGCGCAACTCGACCGCCAGGGCGCGTGGCGCCAGGGCAGCATGATCCTCGACGAAGCCCTGCGCGCCTTCCCCGAGCAAGTCGACGTCCTCTACGCCTTCGCCGAACACCACGCCGCCCAGGGCAACATCGCCCTTGCCGAAACCGTCTACGAAAAAATCCTCGGCCTCGACCCCGCCAACATCGACGCCCTCAACGCCTACGGCTACCTCCTCCTCACCCACACCGACCAACAGCAAAAAGCCGCGCGCATGCTGCGCGAAGCCATCGTCGCCTACCCCGACTCCCCCGCCATCCAGGACAGCTACGGCTGGCTCCTCTACCAACAAGGCAACCTCGACGAAGCCCTCATCTGGCTGCGCCGCGCCTACGCCGCCTACCGTCGCGGCGACATCGTCTCCCACTACATCGAAGTCCTCTACGCCAGCGGCCACAGCCAACTGGCGAAAGACGTCTATCACATCGAAATCAAAGGACAACCGGACAATGAAAGCCTCCGCGAACTGGGCAAACGCCTGCCGCTCCAATAAACCCCTCCTCGCGCTCGCCGCCGCCCTCCTCATCACCAGCTGCACATCCGTGCCCAGCCGCCCCAAAGCCGACCCCGACGCCGAAATCGTCTACGTCGCCTTCGACCCCAACCACTTCCAGGCCGACGGCAAAATGGCCATGCGCTACCCGCGCTGCAACAAACACCGGGGCTGCGAAGAAGAAGCCGTCAACGTCGGCCTGCGCTGGATACACAGCGGCGGGCGCGAAATCCTATCCCTCTACGACCCCCTCGGCCAGGAAGCCATGGCCATCGACTACCACAACGGCCAGGCCACCGTGCGCGAAAACGGCAAAATCCGCCAACTCAGCCGCGACGAAATGATCGCCGACTTCGGCCTCCCCGTCCCCTTTGAAGCCATGGCCGGCTGGCTCACCACCGAACGCCCCGACAGCGAATTCTCCGAACAAGGCTGGAAAGTGCGCCTCGCCGACTGGAAAGGCCACTACTACCGCAGCATGCGCGTCGACCAGGCGCCCTACCACATGCGCGTCATCATCGAAGACATCTACCCCATCGCCAGCGGACAATAAACCGCATCAAATGGTTAAGGCGTATTGACAATTCATACCTTGGTGCCATGAATTCCAAATAAGCAGCGAATTAAAGCCCCTCCCCCTCGAGGGGGAGGGGTTGGGGAGAGGGGGATAGAGA
>JAUNKJ010000148.1 GCA_030532785.1 Cardiobacteriaceae bacterium | reverse complement strand
AAAAAACCGCCCCGGAGGGCGGTTTTCCGTATGCGGGCAGGCGGGGTTACCAGCCTTTGACGGCGGCACCTTTGAAGACTTTTTCGGCGGCGTCTTCCACTTCCTGGCTGTGGTAGGCGTCGACGAATTTTTTCACTTCGTCTTTGTCTTTGTCGGCGCTGCGCACGGCGATGATGTTGACGTAGGGGGAGTCGGTGTCTTCCATGATGAGGGCGTCTTTGGTTGGGATGAGGTCGGCGTTGACGGCGTAGTTGGAGTTGATGAAGGCGAGGTCAACGTCGGGGAGGACGCTCGGGACTTGTGCGGCGTCGACTTCGCTGAATTTGAAGTTGCGCGGGTTTTCCGCGATGTCGATGACGCTGGATTCGAGGTTGGTGTTGTCTTTGAGTTTGATGAAGCCTTTTTTGTCGAGGAGAATCAATGAGCGGCCGCCGTTGGAGGGGTCGCCGGGGAGCGCGATGGTGGCACCGTCTTTGAGTTCGTCGATGCTTTTGATTTTTTTGCTGTAGGCACCGATGGGGTAGACGAAGGTGTTGCCGACGGGGACGATGTCGAGGCCGCGTTCTTTGACCATGACGTTGAGGTAGGGTTTGTGCTGGAAGGCGTTGGCGTCGATGGAGCCGTCGGCAAGGGCGACGTTGGGCATGACGTAGTCGTCAAATTCGATGACTTCGACGTCAAGGCCGTGTTTTTCCTTGGCGACTTTGGCGGCGGCTTTGACGAGGTCCGCTTCCTGTCCGCCCATGGAGCCGACTTTGAAGGGGGCGGCGCTGGCGGCGAGCGAGAGGCTTGCGAGGATGGCAAGGGCGAGGTGTTTCATGGGATGTCTCCTGTTGTATGAAGGGGTTGGGTTGGAAAATCAGTGGCGGTGGTCGGCGCGTTTGGCCATGCCGTCGCCGATCCATTGCACGATTTGTACGAGGACGACGATGATGCAGATGGTGGAGATCATGATCTCGCGTTGGTAGCGCAGGTGGCCGTAGTTGTAGGCGATTTTGCCGAGGCCGTTGGCACCGAGTGCGCCGGCAATGGCGGAGTAGCCGATGAGCGCGATGAGGGTGATGGTGATGGCGTTGATGAGGCCGGGCTTGGCTTCGGGCAATAGCACTTTGCCGATGATGTGGCGGGGACTCGCGCCCATGGCTTGCGCGGCTTCGATGAGGCCGCCGGGGACTTCGTTCAGCATGTTTTCCACCATGCGCGCGATGAAGGGGACGGCAGAGATGGTGAGCGGCACGATGGCGGCGGTGTTGCCGATGGAGGTGCCGGTGATGAGGCGGGTGAGGGGGATGATGGAGAGGGCGAGGATGATGTAGGGGATGGAGCGCCCGATGTTGACGATTATGCCGAGGGGGTAATGCACGAGGCGGTTTTGCAGGAAGCGCCCGGGGCGGGTAGCGTACAGCGCGACGCCGAGGGGGATGCCGATGAGGCAGGCGAAGAAGGTGGCGGTGAAGGTCATGTAGATGGTTTCAAAGGTGCTTACGAAAAGCAGGTAGGGGGTGTCGCCGATCTGTGCTTTCAGCCATGCGCCAATGGGTTGGTACAGTTCAGTGAGCCAAGCGCCAAAGGCTTGGATTTGTTCACGAATCCAAATAAATAGCGATAAAAGCTTAGCCATGTGCTTCTCCGTTGATATATCCGAGGATTTCGCTTTGGACGGGGAGGGTGGCGAGGTGGGCGACGGCGTCTTCGGTCTGCCCGTGTTCGCCGACGATTTCGGCGATCAGCAGGCCGACGTTGCTTTGCCCGATGTGTTCGATTTTCGCCTGGATGATGTTGACATCGACGCCGAAGCGCTTGGTGAGCGAGGAGAGTACGGGTTCGTCGACTTTGTCGCCGGTAAAGGTGAATTGCACCACGGGGTGCGCGCCCGTTTCCTGCAAACGTTCCTGATAATGTTCCGGCAATTCAAAGCGCTGGGTCTGGCGCACGAAGCGCTTGCCGAGTTCGGATTGCGGGGCGGCGAAGAAGGTTTCCACCGGCGCGGTTTCCACCAATTGCCCGCCTTCGATGAGCGCGACTTTGTGGCAGATTTGTTTCACCACTTCCATTTCGTGGGTGATCATCAGGATGGTGAGCCCCAGTTTCTGGTTGATGTCCTTGAGGAGTTTGAGGATGTCTTCGGTGGTTTTCGGGTCAAGCGCGGAGGTGGCCTCGTCGGAAAGGAGCACGTCGGGGTCGCTCGCAAGCGCGCGGGCGATGGCGACGCGCTGCTTCTGCCCGCCGGAGAGTTGCGCCGGGTAGTGGTTTGCCTTGTCTTCAAGGCCGGTGAGCGCGAGGAGGGGGCGTACCTTGTCGGCAATGGTTTGCTTGCTTGCGCCGATGAGTTCGAGGGGGAGGGCGATGTTGTCGTATACGGTGCGGCTCGCGAGCAGATTGAAGTGCTGGAAAATCATGCCGATTTTGTGGCGCGCTTCAAGAAGTTCGCGACGGGACAGGGACATGAGGTTTTGCCCGGCGACGATGATGTCGCCTTTGTCGGGACGTTCGAGGAGGTTGACGCAGCGGATCAGCGTGGATTTGCCCGCGCCGCTTTGGCCGACGACGCCGTAGATTTCGCCTTTGGCGACGTGCAGGCTGACATCGCGCAGCGCGTGGACGGTCTGGCCTTTGTGCTGGAAAGTTTTGCTTAAGTGTTTGAGTTCTATCATGGTCATTCCGGGTGATAACGCAGACGGATACGGAATGACAGCAAGAAATCCCGTTTAGCCTGTTTATATCCGTGGGCGGATACGTGCGCCAGCAAGCAGGGAGCAAATCAGCGCGTGAGCGGCGTATTGTGCGCGCGGCTTGGGGGGGAGGTCAAGTGGGCGGCGAGAACAATGGGTTATGAGGGCTGCGGCAAGGAGTTATGAAAAGATGAATGGTATATTTTCTCATTGATAAGCGCTTGTTGCGGTAAATTTTCTCATGGTAAGCGCTTTATGGTGATGAAAAATGATTATTTTTTATTATTTTGTGAAAATATATCGGGTAGGCTGGGTTAGGCGTAGCCGTAACCCAGCGCGATGTTGATGATTTTTGCTGGGTTACGCCCTGCGGGCTAACCCAGCCTACGGTTTGCCCTGTGGGCAAAATGGTGGGCTGAAGCCCACCCTACGCATCATGCGCATCATGGCAAAGTTTCTTGCGCCAATGGCTTGTTGTTTCTTGGCTTTGCCGTATCATCCGCATCAGGCCGCGCCGCATTCCGGCAGCGTGGATTTTTTTCCGAGAGGGAGGTTTTATGTCCAAGTTTCAGCAGGATGCCGAGAAGCTGTTGGCAGCGGTCGGCGGCAGCGAGAATATTCAGGCGATTACCCATTGCGTGACGCGGCTGCGTTTCGTGCTGGCCGATCCGCAGAAGGCGGATGGCAAGGCGATCGAGGCGATCGACAGCGTCAAGGGGATGTTTACCCAGTCGGGGCAGTTCCAGGTGATTATCGGCAATGAGGTGTCTGATTTTTATCAGGTATTCACCAAGTTGGCGGGCATCGAGGGCGTTTCCAAGGATGCGGTGAAGTCTGCGGCGACGGCGCAGCAGAATTGGCTGC
Source organism: Cardiobacteriaceae bacterium (assembly GCA_030532785.1). Lineage (GTDB taxonomy): Bacteria > Pseudomonadota > Gammaproteobacteria > Cardiobacteriales > Cardiobacteriaceae > JAUMXB01. Next base: position 1,460 of record JAUNKJ010000148.1, on the reverse strand, counting down.
AACGCATGATGAGCGCGCTCGGCGAGATTTTTGCGCCGCTGATTCCCGCGCTGGTGTGCGGCGGTTTGATTTTGGGCTTTCGCAATATCATCGGCGAGATTGCGATGTTCGATGGCAAGACGTTGGCACAGACCTCGCAGTTCTGGCAGGGTTTGTATCATTTCCTGTGGCTGATCGGCGAGGCGGTGTTCCACATGTTGCCGATCGGGATTGTGTGGTCGATTACCCGCAAGATGGGGACGACGCCGATTCTGGGGATTGTGCTGGGCGCGACGCTGGTGTCGCCGCAGTTGATGAATGCCTTTGCCGTGGCCGGGGCGGAGTCGATTCCCGCATGGGATTTCGGCTTTGCCAGGGTGAATATGATCGGCTATCAGGGGCAGGTGATTTCCGCGATCATGGCCGGTTTCGTGCTGGTGTATCTGGAGCGTTTTTTCCGCCGCGTGACGCCGCCGGTGATTTCGATGATTGTGGTGCCGTTTTGCGCCCTTGTGCCGGCGGTGATCATCGCCCATGTGCTGGTGGGGCCGATCGGCTGGAAAGTGGGGGCGGCGATTGCCAATGCCGTCTATGGCGGTCTGACATCAAGCTGGAGCGTGCTCTTTGCCGCCATTTTCGGCTTCCTCTATGCGCCGGTGGTGATGACCGGGCTGCATCACATGACCAATGCCATCGATATTACGCTGACCACCAAATTCGGCGGCACGATTCTCTGGCCGATGATTGCGCTCTCCAATATTGCCCAGGGTTCCAGCGTGCTGGCGATGAGCGTGTTGCAGCGTCATGACAAGCGCGCGCAGCAGGTGAATGTTCCCGCGTGCATTTCCGCCTATCTCGGCGTAACCGAACCGGCACTCTTCGGCGTCAACCTCAAATACGGCTTCCCGCTGATTTGCGGCATGATCGGCTCGGCGGTCGCGGCGGTGATTTCCGTGGGCAGCGGGGTGCAGGCGCTCAGCATCGGCGTGGGCGGTATTCCCGGGATTTTGTCGATCAACCCGCAATTCTGGGGATCGTTTGCGCTGGCGATGCTTGCCGCGATTGGCGTGCCGTTCGTGCTGACGTTCTTTGTCGGCCGCCACAAGCTGCGTGCCCTGGCAGTAGCAGAAGGAGCGGAAGTGGTTGAAGCCGTTGCCGAAAGCAAGCCGGAAGCGCCTGCGGCAGAAGAATCATTCATCGCGCCGATGACTGGCCGCCTCTACGCAGTGGAAGATATTGAAGACGCGGCGTTTTCCTCAAAAAGTATGGGCGACGGCGTCGCCATTGACATGACGGACGGCACTGTGGTCGCGCCCTTCAGCGGCACGGTGGAAGTCGTCTTCCCCACCGGTCACGCCTACGGCATTGCCTGCGACAACGGCCGCGAAATCCTCATCCATATCGGCATGGACACTGTGGAACTCAAGGGCGAGGGCTTCACCCCGCGCGTCAAGCAGGGCGACCGCGTGCGCCAGGGCGAC
>JAUNKJ010000147.1 GCA_030532785.1 Cardiobacteriaceae bacterium | reverse complement strand
TTGAACAAGACGAACAAACCAAAGGCATCGTCATGGTCGGCGAAATCGGCGGCAGTGCCGAAGAAGAAGCGGCGGAATACATCAAGGCACACGTCAGCAAACCCGTCGTCGCCTACATCGCCGGCGTTACCGCACCTCCCGGCAAACGCATGGGCCACGCCGGTGCCATCATCGCCGGTGGCAAAGGCACCGCTGCTGACAAATTCAAGGCACTGGAAGCCGCAGGCGTTGCCACCGTGCGCTCCCCCGCCGACATCGGCGCCACCCTGAAACAACTGATGGGCGCGTAATCGCCTTAATCGGCAAACCAAAAAACCCGCTTCGGCGGGTTTTTTTATAAGCCTTGTTTGACAATAGATGTTTTTGTGCAAGGAACGTCAAACAAAGCAGCAAATTAAAGCCCCTCCCCCTACGGGGGAGGGGTTGGGGACTCGAAGAGCTGCGGAGCAGAGAGGGGTTTAAACAAATCGCGCAACGACATAAGCTCAATATCTCAAAACACTTTCCCAAACCCTGTAATACTGCTCACAAATAATTGTCCACTGCTTTTACTTGAGAGGAAACAACATGCCACGCAAAAATCTTCTCGCCACTCTCGCCATCGCCCTGGCCAGCACCGCGCTTGGCATCGCCGCCTACCATCTCTATGCCACGGAACAGCTGAAAAAACGCGATCAGCTTTGGCAGCAACGCCTCGACAGCCTCGCCGCGAATATCGACACCCGTGCGGAGCAGGCCATCGCCCGCATCACCGGGGAACGCGCGCAAAGCGAACAGGCGGCGGTGGCCGAAGCGCTGCGGGTGGAACGCGTGGCTAACGGCATTGTCGCCGCAGCGGGATTGCGTACCGATCTTGCCATCTACCTCGCCGAACACGGCAAACTCCCGCAAAGCCTCGAAGATTTGCACTATCCGCCGGACTGGGTGCCTTACCAGCATCTTGCGGAAGTCCGCCTGCGCAGAAACGGCGCGATCGAACTGCAATTCCGCGAAGATTCGGGGCTTGCGGGCAAGGTGCGCCTGACCCCGAATGTGCAAAGCAGCACCAGCATGATCATCGGCTGGGAATGCACCAGCAGCGATTTTGCCTTTATTGCCCAAGCCGCTGCGGAGTGCCGTTATACGCGGTAATGAGAAAATTTCTCATAACTAAGTGCTTGTTGTGAGAAATTTTCTCACGATAAGCGCTTGATGATGGTAAAAAATCACTATTTTTTCAATATTTCTGTATCAAGTGTTTGCAGGTAGCGTTCCCGCACGCCGGGGTATTGGCTGTCGGCGAGGAGGGCGGGGGCGGCGGTTTGCGGGGCGAGGGCTGCGTGGATGTCGTGCAGGGTGTAGCTGGCGATGGCGCGGTTCGGCAGGTAGCGCGGGGGATGGTCGGCGGAGGGGGTGAGGAGGTTGGCGTGGACGAGGCGTTGCAGGAGCCAGCCGGTTTTGCGCGGGGTGCTGTGGATGGCGTCGGCGAGGGGTTCCAGGGTGTAGGCGGGGCGGCCGTCGCGGAAGGCGGCAAGGATGGCGGTCATGAGGGCGATGGCGCTTTCGGTTTGTTCGTTACCGTGCCAGTGTTCGCTGGCGTAGGGGGAGCGTTCTTGCGGGCGCTGGGTGAGCATGGCGACTTTGGCGCCAAGGAGGAAGAGGAGCCAGAGGAAGTTGAGCCAGATGAGGAGGATGACGATGTTGGCAAAGCCGGAGTAGATGGCGGAGTAGTTGGCGGAGCTGGCGATGAAGGTGGTGAAGACCCAGGAGACAGGGAACCACAGCGCGAGGAAGAAGGCGGCACCGGCGAGGGCGGGGAGGAAGCGCACGCGGCAGTTGGGTATCCAGATGTAGATGCCGGTGAGGATGAGGAAGGCGATGAGGACGGGGAGGAGGCCGGTGAGGATTTCGAGGGTTTGGCGGATGGCGGGGATGTGGGTGTAGGGTTGCAGCCAGGGGGCGTTTTGCATGCCGAAGACGGTGGTCATGAGTGCGCCGAGCATGAGGGGGGCGAGGAGGACAGCACCGAGGTAGCCGGTGATGCGGACGTGGAGGTCGCGTTCGTGTTCGACGGCCCAGATGCGGTTGAGCACGGCTTCGATGCGCTGGGCGAGGCCCATGACGGAGACGAAGAGGAAGACGATGCCGATGATGCCGAGGCTGCCGGCTTTGGTTTGGTTGACGAAGGTGATGAGGTGGGCGACGACTTGCGCGCCGGCGTCGCCCATGGGGGCGAAGAGGTTGGCGAGCCAGGGTTCGATGACGCCTTCGACGCCGAAGCCGTGGAGGAGGGCGAAGGCGACGGCCAGCAGCGGCACGAGGGTGAGCAGGGTCATGTAGACGAGGGCGCGGGCGCTTTCCGGGAGGTCTTCGTCCAGCCAGGCGCGGGTGAGGGCAAAGGGGTAGAGGAGGAGGCTGCGGTGCCACGAGGGCGGGGCGTGCCAGAGTTTGCGCCAGAGGGACTGGAAGAGGGACATGGGCGGTTCCGCGGTAAAAGGGCGGAATATGATAAAATCACGGCGCAATGTCAAACCCCGGAGGATGCCATGCAATCGTACAAACATATCTTGCTGGTCACGGATTTGCGCGAGGACAGCGATGCTGTTGTCGATCGCGCCAAGTGGCTGTTGGATCACAATCATGGTGCGCAGATGAGCGTGCTGCATGTGGTGGAGGAGACGGTGCTGACCGCCGGTTACGAGATCGTGCCGATTGTGCCGGTGGGCAACGAGGATGAGCTGGTGTCCCAGGCGCGCGACAAGATGAAGGCGCTGCTCGACAAGCACGGCGTCGTCACCGCCAATCTCACCATCGAAACCGCATTGTCCACGCGGCGCGGCATTTTGGATTATGTGGAAAGCCACGCGCCCGATCTGATCGTCATCGGCCGCCACACCCGCACCGGGCTGGCGTCGCTCTTGGGCGCAACGGCGGATGACATCCTGCCCTCGGTTTCCTGCGACGTACTCGTCGTCAAACTTGGGCATCCGGTATGAACATGAGCGACGTGCTGCGCGTTGCCGATATTGACGAGGCCGCATTGCGCGGCCTTCTTGCCGCCTACGGCCTGCGCGTGGAAATGCTGCCCGACGGTGCGGACATTCCCGGCAGCTACTGGGGCGCGCCGGAAGCGGGGCTGATCGGCAATTGCCTCTACCTGCGCCCTGACACCCCGGTGCACAGCGCCCTGCACGAAGGCGGTCACTGGATATGCATGGACGACGCGCGCCGCCAATCCGTCCACACCGACGCCAAAGGCAGCGTCATGGAAGAATGCGCCGTCAACTACCTGCAAATTCTCCTTGCCGAAGCGTTGCCCGACGTCGGCCGCGAACGCATGCTCGACGACATGACCGCCTGGGGCTACTCCTACCGCGAAGGCAACGTGCGCAACTGGCTCAAAGGCGACGGCCTCGACGCGCGCGACTGGCTCGTCGCCCGAGGCCTCCTCGCGGCGAACGGGGAAAGACGCATCATTTGAAACCGTTTACGATTCCTCAACCTTGAAAAAACCACACTCCACTTGTGGCATACTTGCCGCGTTTTTTTGCTAACCATGTGAAAGGAGATTCCATGAAACTGAAAACCCTCGCCCTCATCACCGCCGCCGCCCTCGGCAGCGCCCACGCCGTTGAACTCAAAACCGACGCGCAAAAACTCGGCTACACCATCGGCGCCGACATGGGACGCTCCGTCAACGAAATCGACAAAGACGGCAAATACGTCGACTTCAACGCCCTCATCGTCGGCCTGAAAACCGCCTACGAAGGCAAAGAACTCGCCATCTCCCCCGAAGACATGGACAAAGTCATGCAAAGCTTCGCCGAACAGCGTCTGGCCAGCATGCAGGAAGAAATGAACAAGGCCGCGCAGCAAAACGCGGAAGAAGGCGAAAAATTCCTTGAAGAAAACAAAGGCAAAGACGGCGTGAAAACCACCGCCTCCGGCCTGCAATACAAAGTGGAAAAAGAAGGCGAAGGCGACATGCCCAAAGCCAACGACAACGTCAGCGTCCACTACACCGGCCGCCTCATCAACGGCACCGTCTTCGACAGCTCCGTCGAGCGCGGCGAACCCGTCACCTTCAACGTGCAGGAAGTCATCCCCGGCTGGATCGAAGGCCTGCAACTCATGAAAAAAGGCGGCAAATACACCTTCTACATCCCCGGCAAACTCGCCTACGGCGAATTTGGTGCCGGCCCCAGCATCCCGCCCAACGCCACCCTCATCTTCGACGTTGAACTCTTGGACATCATCCCCGCCGAAGGACAAAAAGCCGACGTCGCCCAGGTGATTGAAAACGCCGGTGAAGAAGTGAAAAAAGCCGGTGAGGAAATCGGCAGCGCCCTGAAAGCCGCGGAAAACGAAGTGAAAAACGTCGTACAACCGGCAGAAGACAAAGCTGCGGAAAAACCGGCAGGCTGATTTTCCGGTTTATATAGCTAAATCAACAAAAAACAGAACGGAGATGTAGGTTGGTGGTGCATTTCGACAGGCTCAATAACCGCCGTCAGGCGAACCCCAACATGATGAATCTCAAAGTGTTGGGGTTCGTGCTACGCACTCACCACCAACCTACGGTATGGCTGCTTTTATGATGATTCCGCTATACCCCTGCAAAACGGCATCTCCGGATGCCGTTTTTTTGTGGGCAACGGCAACACGGCGCAATAGCAAAATGTGGCAAATATGATGATTTTTTCTCATCAGTAAGCGCTTATGGTGAGAAATTTTTGCACGACAAGCGCTTCATAGTGGTAAAAAAACACTATTTCAAACAGTTTTATCTCAGTACACGACAAAACCTGAAAACATTCACTAAATCAACCCAAATCTCGCTATCGCGAGCTCTTCGAGTCCCGCAAGCGGGAGAAGGAGCTGTTTCTACGAATATTTTGGCACTGACGCTCTTATGATCTATCGCTGATTTTTGACCAGCATATAGTGAAATCATCATAAAATCAGCCATACCGTAGGTTGGTGGTGAGTGCGTAGCACGAACCCCAACACTTTGAGA